>VBDV01000165.1 GCA_005882765.1 Chloroflexota bacterium
CTGGGACAACTACAACTCGGCCAGCATCGCTTGGGACAGCATCGCCTGGGACAGCGTGGCCTGGGACAGCATCGCGTGGGACAGCATCGCGTGGGACAGCATCGCCTGGGACAGCATCGCGTGGGACGCGTTTAAGTTCGACTGAGCCCACGTCTTCGCGGCCGTGCGTGCGGAGTTCGGTGTTAGGTCGGGCGGACCCTCTCGACGACGTCTTCGAGTGCGCGGCCGGCGCGCTCGAGCGGTGAGAGTGGTCGGACGCCGTCGTGAGCGCCGAACCATTCGAGGACCGAAGCACCCCACGTGAAGCCGCCGCCGAAAGCGACCAACAGAACTTTGTCTCCTCTCCGGAGGCGCCCCGTGGACTCGGCTTCGCAGAGCGCGATCGGGATCGAGGCGGCCGACGTGTTGCCGTAGCGCTGGATGTTCACGAAGACCTTCTCCGGCGGGAAGCGCAGGCGCTTCGCGACCCCGTCGATGATCCGGACGTTGGCCTGATGCGGGATCAGGATGTCGATGTCGTCGAGCGTGAGCCCCGCCTCGGCGATGGCTTCCTCGGCGGCATCGGCCATCGACTTCACGGCAAGCTTGAATACCTCGCCGCCCGCCATCGTGATGAAGTGCTGGCCGCGCTCGATCGTGTCGGCCGAGGCCGGGCGCTTCGATGCCCCGGCCTGGACCATCAACATCTCGCCCTTCGAGCCGTCGCCGTGCAGGACGGTCGATTCGATCCCGACCGAGGCGTTGGAGGCCTCGAGGACGACCGCGCCGGCCCCATCCCCGAAGAGCACGCACGTGGTCCGATCCTTCCAGTTGAGGAGTCGCGATAGTCGTTCCGCCCCGATCACGAGCGCGTTCTGGATTGCGCCCGAGACGATCATTCCTCGCGCGATCGCGAGCGCGGTGATAAAGCTCGTGCAGGCCGCTTCCACGTCGAACGCACCCGCCCGGGTCGCCCCGATCTCGGTCTGGACGAGGCACGCGGTCGCCGGAAAGAGATAATCGGGAGAACACGTGCCCACGATCACCAGTTGCACGTCCTGGCCGCGAAGATGGGCCTTCTCAAGAGCGGCGCGTGCCGCGCGCGCGGACATAAAGGAGTTCGTTTCCTCGTCGGACGCGATGCGGCGCTCCTTGATCCCCGTGCGAGACGTGATCCACTCGTCGGACGTGTCCACGATCCGCTCGAGCTCGGCGTTGGTCATCACGCGTGAAGGCGCATAGAAACCCCAGCCGGTTATGAGCGCGTTCTTCGCCATTAGGAGCGGTCGGGCTCGGTCTTCACCTTGTCACGGCGAGCGAAGAGTGTCCGCACGTCACCCTGATAGGTCTCGAGGAACTCGTGGGCATCGATGACCTCGTCGGCGCTGACGGCCGGCCGGCGCGGGCGTTCGGGCTCTTCCTTGACCGGGCTCACAGCCGCGCGCTGCTCGTCGACGACGACGAGGAGCTTGAACGCGGTCTGGCACTTTGCGCAGGTGACGCGCACGATCCACGCGGACTCAAGCTTGCCGAGCACTCGGATGTCGGAGCCCGAGTGATTGGCTCCGCAGACGCTGCATTTGTATTCCTTCGCCTGGTCGCGGAGGAATCTCAGGATGTTCACTCTCGCCCGAGCATACCCGGTCCGACCAACGAGAGACCCGTACGCCAGGCGAGGAACGCGTATTGGTCGGCAAGATCGTCCACCTGCTTGTCGAACGGCTTGCCGATTCCATGACCGGCATCACGGTCTACCCGCAAGAGGACCACGGACTCGGGGTCCTCGCTCTGCGCCTGCAGGAGCGCGGCCATCTTTCGCGCGTGCATCGGGTCGACCCGGCTGTCCCCTTCGGCAGTCGTAAAGAGCACCGGTGGATACCGGACTCCCGCGCGCACGTTGTGATACGGCGAGTACTCGCGGAGCCACTCGGCCTGGACGGGATCCTCGGCGGACCCGTATTCGGCGATCCAGAACCGTGCGATCCGGAAGTTCTGGTACCGAAGCATGTCGAGCAGTGGCACGGCGCAATACACCGCGGCGAAAAGGTCCGGGCGCTGCGTCAGCGCCGCACCTACCAGGAGACCGCCGTTCGATCCGCCAGACACGGCGAGGTTCCGCGAGCTCGTCCAGCCCCGAGCGATGAGCGCTTCGGCGGCGGCGTGAAAGTCGTCGAATACGTTCTGCTTCTTGCCGAGCATGCCGGCGCGGTGCCAGCGCTCGCCGTACTCGCCGCCCCCGCGCAGGTTCGGCAGCGCGAAGAGGCCGCCCGCCTCGACCCATGCCGCGGCGCCCGGGAAGTACGCCGGCGTCCGCGAAATGTTGAACCCGCCATATCCGGTGAGGAGCGTCGGCACAGCGCCCGTCGGCCGCACATCTGAGCGGCGCACGAGGAACATCGTGACCGGCGTGCCATCCCGCGAGGGATACGTCGTCTGCTCCACCGCGATGTTGGCGATATCAAGGCCCCGAGGCATCGCGAGACGTACGACCTGCTGTGCTTCGCCGGTGCGTGCGTCCGCGACGAACGCGATCGGCGGCTGGGTGAACGATTGGAACGTGTAGCCGACGCCGTCGCTGACGCGATCACCGTCGACCATCTCGACAGCGCCGAGCGAGGGCAGCACGATCTCGCGCTCGTCCGCGCCGCGCAGGTCGTGGGTCGTAAGACGTGACGTCGCGCGGACCAGGCGGAGCACGGCGATCCGGTCGCGCGTGCGATCGAAGCCCTGGATGACGTCCGGGCTTTCGGAAATGACCGTCTCCCACTCCTGATCGCCGGGCTTCTCGCACGGGGCTGCGACGATCCGATAGTTGGGCGCGTCGAGATTCGTGCTGAGCCAAACGCGATCGTCGAGCACGAACCCTTCGGCGATCGCGTCCCGGCCCTCCATCACCGTCGCGAGTTCCCGCTCGGGATGCTCGCGATCGAGGAGATAGAGATCGCTCTTGGCCCAGCCTTTGTAGGCGATCAACAGGACCCACCTAGAGTCCGGGGACGTCGAGACGCCGAGGATGTCCTCTTTGGGTCGGCCCTCGCCGAAGACCAGCTCGTCCTTCGCAGGGTCGTCGCCGAGTCGATGGAAGCGAACCCGCCGGTAATAGTTCTCGTCCCCGGCGGGGACCGATCCGGGCGCGGGGTGGACGGTGTAATAGAAGCCGCCCTCGACCCACGCGACCGTGCTTCGCTGGGTGTGCGGGATCCGATCCGGCCGCGCCATCCCGGTCGCGGTTTCGATGACGAAGAGCGTCGACATCTCGTCGCCGCCGCGCGAGAGTCCGTACGCGACGTACCGCGCGTCGTGCGAGGGGTAGTACCAGTCGAGCGTGGTCAGGCCCGCCGGATCGAGCGCGTTCGGATCAACGAGCGCGCGATCGGGCGCGCCGATCGAGTCGCGGACGTAGAGGATGGACTGCTTCTGCTCCCCCTCTCGGCGCGTGTGGAAGATGCGGCCGCGGATCGGCCGCGGCGTGGAGAGCAGGCCGACGGCGAGAAGCTCCCGCAGGCGACGCGCGACACCCGCACGCTGCGGCAGCGCGTCAAGGACGGCGCGGGTGCGCTCGTTCTGCTCGTCGGTCCAATCGCCGACACGTTTGGACGTGTCCGCCTCGAGCCAGCGATACGGATCGGCGATCTTCGCGCCGTGCACGTCATCCACGACGTTGTCGCGTGCGGTGCGCGGCGCAGGTGGAAACGGCACGTCTTCTAGGTTAGGGAATCAAACCGGGCGGAGGTAGTGGATGCCTCCAGGGATGAGCTTGTAGCCCATGGTTTCGTTGATGTGCAGGATCGGATCGTTCGCCGCATCGTTTCCCGTGCGCACGCGGTCGACGCCCAGCGCTATCGCCTGTGCCACGGTCTCACACTTGAGGGCGCGAGCGACCCCCCGTCCGCGGACCGAGCGCGCCGTCGCGGTCCACTCGGTACCTACGATGCCGCGGACTGGCGGATACCCGAGCACGGAAAGGCCGACCACCGCTTCTCCTAATCGCGCCAGCCAGAACCGATCGCGGTGGATCTCAGGCGCGTTCACCCATCGCGCGTAGGCGGCCATTTCCTCTGGCACTCGCGGCTCGGTCGTCGGGACGTCGTCGCCCGCCTCCTCGGAAAGCCGCCACACCTTCTCGATAACGCTCGGATCGTCATCCTGCGCAAGGGTGAGGATCCGCACGCCTTCCCTCCGCATTCGTTCGCGCGAGATCTCTGCCATCGCGAGGAGCTTCTCGCGATTGGCGAAGAGGTCGAGCTCCCAGCGGCGGCTGCGGCGATCTTCCTTGTAGCCGCGGGCCTCGATCGCGGCGATACGAAGAGGATCGTTTTCATAGGCATACACACCGAGCACCCGCGCTCCATCGGCGACGACGCGCTTCTCCATCGCCTCGAATAAGGCGCCAAGGGTCGTCTGGGTCCGCTCCATCGGAAGGAGCTCTCCTCCGACGGTGCCGTAGCGCTCGGGTTGTACCTCCCATCGCGCGTGTTCCGAACTCGCGTGGCCGACACGCCGCCCACCGCGGCTCACGATGAATCGGTTGATGGCCCAATTCTCGTCCGGGTGCGACCACCAGTACTGATAGACCATCGGGTCGCGCGGCGAGGACGGGCGCACCGCTGTGTCGACGTCCGCAGCGAATGCAGCATCGTCGGTGATCGCGGGCGAAAACGCGAAGTCGGTCCTTGTCACCGTGTCGCCCATCAGCCGCTCCTCTTGAGGCGTCCGGTGCGCTTGGCATGCCGCTCCGCCCAGAGGAATACGCGCATCCCGAGCGGGATCGAGATCGCGCCCACGAGCAGCGCCGGCCAGAGGTTCGGCCACACCGCGGCGAGGTCCGCGCCGTCGAGGAGCGCGTCGCGCATGCCGCGGATGACGTACGTCGCCGGCGAGATGAACGACAGGATCTGCATCCAACCTGGCAGGATCGTGGTCGGGTAATACACACCCGACACGAGGAGCACGACCGCCTGGACGATGTACGCCATCTGGAGACCCTTCTCTGTCCAGAGGAGCGGGAAGACCGCGGACGCGATCGCGAGTCCCACGAACGCGACCGCCCCGACGAGGAGGAGCACGATCGCGGCCAGTACGTTCGCGTGCGAGAGATCGACCGGTACGAAAAGCGCTACCGCGGCGAGGATCGCGACACTGAATCCGAGCGCGCGGACGAGTGTGGCCCCGCACATGCCGAGCAGGTGCGTGACGCGGGGGACGGGCGCCATGAACGTGTACTCGATCGTCCCTTCCCAGCGCTCCCAGGCGATCGTCTCCGCCATCTGCTCGAAGATGAGTCCGAGGAACCGCCAGGTGATCGTTCCGACGAGCAGGTACAGCACCAGGCGTGATACGACGGCCGGGTCGCTCGATCCGCCGGCGATCGTCGGAGCGGCGAGACCGATGTACGCGACCGAGAGGCTCGTCACGATCCCGTAAACGAGCCAGACGATCTCCCATGCCCAGTAGCGCTTGGAGAGCGCGATCTCGCGCTCGACGAACGCATACGCGAGGCCGAGCTGAGCGCCGGCGTTGGCGATCACGTCGGCCGCTCAGCGTCGGTCGCGTCGGCGTCGTCGAGTCGGCGCCCGGTGAGCGTCATGAATACGTCCTCGAGCGTTCCTCCTCCGTGCTGCACTGCGAGCTCCTCCGGGGTCCCCTCGGCGACGAGGCGCCCGTGGTGCAGGATCCCGATGCGATCCGCGAGCCTCGCGGCCTCATCGAGGTCGTGCGTCGTGAGCAGGATGGTCGCGTCGTGCTCGTCGCGCAGATCGCGGACGAACGTCTGTACCTCGCGCTTGCTCCGGATGTCGAGACCGGTCGTCGGCTCGTCGAGGAGTAGCAGCATCGGCGTCGTGAGGAATGCACGAGCGATCGCGACCTTCTGCTGCATTCCGCGCGAGAGCTTCTCGAGCGGCTCTTTCATTCGAGCGTCCTCGATGCCGAGTCGGCGAAGGATCGAGACGACCTTCGAACGCGACTCATCAGGCGGGACGCCGTACAGGCGGCCCGCGTAGACGAGGTTCTCCATCGCCGAAAGCTTCTTGAAGAACGAAGCCTCCACCGAGACGCGGTTGATCAGACGCTTCACCGCGAGCTCGTCGCGGTCGATGTCCAGCCCGAAGATGCTCACCGTCCCCTCGTCGGGGGTGAGCAGTGTCGAGAAGAGCCGGATGAGCGTCGACTTCCCGGAGCCGTTCGCGCCGAGCAGGCCGTAGATCTCACCCCGCCAGACCGAAAGGCTGACGGCGTCCACGGCGCGCACGGTCATGCCGCCACCGGGCACGACGCGCGTGGGACGGAACGCCTTGCTGACCGCGCATGCGGCCAGGGCAGCGGTCTTCTTTTCGACTCGTATTCGTTCGCGTACTTGGATGGCCATCTCTCTTCACCTACTTCAAACAAAACAAAAGACCGTGGGTCTCTGCCCACGGTCCGAGCGGCCTCGCAAGAAAACTTGGTTCTAGGCCATCCGGTAAGTGGGCAGGCTGCGCCGACGACCGGCGAGCGCGCCGGGGACGGTGCGATTCGGAATGAAGCTCAGCACTGCGCCACTTCCTTTCGTGATATCCACGCCCGCGGCGTGGCGATGGGACGATACCAAGCGCACGCTCGTCGCGTCAATGACAAAAGCCACTCACGACGAGCGTGCGCGTGTGCTTCGGTTAGAGAGCGACTCTGCGACCTGAGATCAGCTGCACGAGCAGCACGATGAGCGCGATGACCAAGAGGATGTGAATCAACGGGCCGAGGGCGAGGACTCCGCCGAGGGCCCAAAGGATCAGCAGGATAAGGATGATCGTCCAGAGCATCCGTGGTTACCTCCTTCCGTAGGCTCTCGATAAGGAAGCACGCAAGCACCATGCCACGGACGTCCGCCCGGCCGCACGTCGCTCGGCTAACGAAGGACGCCCCCAGCGGTGTGGGGGCGTCCCTCTGCTGCGGTGAGGAAATTCGCGTTTACGCCTTGGTGAGTTGTCCTCGGATCACTCCACCCCCGTGCACGGTGGAGTGGAAGTTGACGTAGTAGCCCGCGGGGTTCGCCATGATCGCCGTGATCAGCGCGGCATCCCACGCCGGTGGGCCGGCGGGGGTGGCCGTCCTCGAGAACGTGACGCCGCCGCCGGTGAGAGTGAGGTCACCGGCCGCGAGACCTGTGCTGATCTTCACGCCTCCGTTGACGCCTGCGGCGCCCTCGTGGATGTGACCGATGTTGATCGCGGTCGTCGCAGGGCAACCGGTGATCGTGACATCGAACTTCACCGATGTGGGATTCAATGTGACGGTCGCGGTGCCGGCGCAGCTCGCCTCTGCATCGGTGATCGCCGGGACCTCGTTCGACGACTTGAGCTCCGCCTTAAAGACGTTCGCTACGGTCGGCACTGGGGTCGGGCTCGCAGTTGGGGACGCCGTCGGCGTCGGGGTCGACACGGCAGCCGTTCCGCCGCAGGCGGCGACCAGGATCGCCGCGGCCGCGATGCCAGCAAATACGCGCATATTCCAATCCTCCTTAGGGGTCCAAGGTCTATACGGCCGGCCGCGCCCTTCGGATGACGAGGCCGAGCAGGCCTATAAGCACGGATTCTGTCGAGGACGGTCATCCCTCTCGAGCGGAGGTCACCCTCCGCCTCTAGCGGCCTACCCGGGGACGGCGCGGGCGACGCCATAGTCCCCTTACGCGGCCTTGCTCCAGGTAGCGCTTGCCCGTTTCACCCCGCTTGCGCGGGTTCGTCACTGTGGCGCTGGCCTCGCCTCGCGGCGGAGGGGCGTTACCCCTTACCTTGCCCTGTGGAGTCCGGACTTTCCTCGGCGGCTTGCGCCGACGCGACCATCGAGCCTACTCGGCAGGGTAATTCTAGCTTTTTTTCTACCGCCCTTCGGGCGAGTTTTGGTCCGTGTTCGCCGTACGCGACATTTGGCTAACCAGCCGACTTGCTCGAGCCAGCTCCTTGTTGATCGTGATCCCAATCAGTTCGCCGTAATAGCCGAACAGCCTGTCGCCCGGGTCCTCACCCGTGAAACGACGGACATCCTCGGTCAGCTCCGCGATGTCGAGCAGGCCGCATCCCAAGTACGCGCGGCGCCATTCCATGAGGATCACCCCGCGTGCGGTCAGCCGTGCATGGGTGCACGCGAGCTCGCCATGGCATAGCACGGTCGGGAGACGCGAAAGCAGCGCGGCGGCCGCACGAGCCTCGGCATCCGCCGGACGATCCGTCGCGGCACGTTCGAGCGCGCGCTCGACAAGCTCAACTGGTGTGAGGGTCTTCACGCCAAGCGCCTTGAGCGCCGGGACATCCGTCGCAACCGCCCGCTCGATCGCGACTTTCGTCAAGACGATCGCGCGCGCGTCCTCGTGACACGCGCTCGTCGTGTCGAGAAAGTCCTCGGTCATGACCCACGGCCAGGCCGGCACTGCCTCCGGAGGAACACCGCGCGCGAGCACGCGTGGTACGCGATCCGTCTTGCGTGCCAGGAACGGCAAGAGCTGCACCTCGAGCGAGTCATCGGGCGGGACGCGCTTCAACGCAAGAGAGCGCTCCACGCCGTCCTGGCTGAACCGAATGCGCTCGACTTCGATCAGCGCGTTCTTCGCAACGAGCTCGCTACGTACGCCACTCACGTCGGCCCGAAGGCTCCGCGAGACGAACGCGGTCAGCGGATCCTGGCTCACGAGGTGATCTCGCCTTCGTCGATCGCGCGGTTTGACAGCTCGTCCGCGGCGATGTTCTCCTCGCGGGGGATGTGCCGGATCTCGCGCGCCTGAAAGGAGGCGAGAAGGGCGCCGGCACGAAGGGCGAGTGGAACGAGACCCGGGTGCTTGATGCGCCACAGCCCGCGCATCTGCTGTACCACGAGGAGCGAGTCCATCCGCACGTCGATTGCTACGGCTCCGCGGCGCTTCGCCTCCTCGAGCCCGAGGATCAAGGCGCTGTACTCGGCGACGTTGTTGGTGGCGTGGCCGAGCGGACGGGCCAGCTCCGCCACGAGCTTTCCCTTCTCGTCGTACAGGACGGCTCCGGCGCCCGCCGGGCCGGGATTGCCGCGGGCGGCGCCGTCCGCGTAGAGGATCAGCCTCACCCTCCGAAAAGCTGCGCCATCCGCGCGAGGTCGACGTTTCCTCCGGACACGATGGAGACGACGCGCTCGCCTGGCCGCAGCGCGATCTTTCCGGCCAATAGGGCCCCGGTCGCCGCGGCGCCCGCTGGTTCGACAACGAGCTTCGCGCGCTGCGCCAGAAAACGCATGCCCTCCGATATGAGGTCATCGTCGATCACTACAACGTCCGCGACGAGCCGCCGAATGATCTCGAGTGGAATGGTCCCCGCGATCGGAGCCGCCAGGCCGTCGGCGATCGTGTCGATACGCTCGAGGCGCACCGGTTTCCCGGTATCGAGCGCGCGTCTCATCGCCGCCGCGCCGGTGGGTTCGACGCCAACGACGCGCGCGCCGGGCCGCCGTGCCGCGACCGCGACCGCGATGCCCGCGATGAGCCCGCCGCCGCCTACGCCGACCACGAAGACGTCCGCATCGGGCAGATCGACCAGGACCTCGAGCGCGGCGGTTCCGTGGCCCGCGATCATCGCCGCGTCGTCATACGGATGGAGGAAGTACGCACCGGAGCGTTTTTGGAGCTCCTCGACGAGGGCGATCAGCTTGGTCATATCCGGGGCGAACACGATTTCCGCCCCGTAGCCGCGCGTCGCGTCGACCTTCGCCTGGGGGGCGGTCTGCGGCATCGCGACCGTAACCGGAACGCCCGCGGTACGGGCCGCGAAGGCGATAGCTTGGGCCGCATTTCCAGCGCTCATCGTCACGATTCCGCCGTTGCGCTGCTCGCTCGACAGCTTCGAGACCGCGTAGACCGCGCCGCGGGGCTTGAACGAGCCGGTGCGCTGGAAATTCTCGGCCTTGAGATACGCGGCCGTCCCTATGCGCTCGGACAGAGATCTGCTCGAAAAGAGTGGTGTGCGATGGAGGACCGGGGTGACGATCTCGCGAGCGCGCTCGACATCGGCGAGGGTGACGGAGATTGGCGTCCTCCACGGTGGGCCCGCCAGGGATCGAACCTGGGACCAGCAGATTATGAGTCCGCCGCTCTACCACTGAGCTACAGGCCCTAGGAGCCTCGCGTGCGAGCTCGCTCGCACAGCGAGGCGACGACGGGCCTGCGAGTGTCGCTCGCGGGCCCGCAGATGAACGCAAGTATCGGCGAGTAGGCCCGCGGGCGACACTCGACAGGCCCGACGAGCAAAAATTCTCTCGCAAAGCCGCACAAAGACGTGGCCTTTGCCGTTATAGTCCGTGCGGGGCTGGTGGCGCGTACGTTTCCGCGCGCTGTGGGGAGCACAGCAACTCGAAGCGGGCCCGGGCAAGGGGGTTCGCAAAGAGGAGAGCGCGGTTGGGTAACGTCATAGCGATCGCGAACCAAAAGGGCGGCGTCGGCAAGACCACGTGCGCGATCAATCTCGGCGGCGCGCTCGCGTCGCTCGGCCACGAAGTCCTCTGCATCGACCTCGATCCACAGGCGAACCTCACCGTCGGCCTTGGGATCGACCTCAACACGGTCGAGCGCAGCATCGCGGACGTTCTCATCGACTCGAACGTGACGCTCGGGTCGATCATCCGGCCGACCAAGACGAAGAAGGTCGACGTCGCACCGGCGACGCTCGAGCTCTCGGCGGCGGAGGTTGAGCTCTTCAACGCGATCGGCCGCGAGATGGCTCTTCGTGACAAGCTCGCCCGGGAGATCGTCGACCGGTACGACTACGTTCTCATCGACTGTCCACCAACGCTCGGTCTCCTCACCCTGAACGCGCTCGTCGCGGCGACCGGCGTCATCATCCCGGTGCAGACGCAGTACTACGCGCTCAAGGGTGTCGCAGCACTTCTCAAGATCATCAAGACGGTGCAGACGCGCCTGAATCCGAATCTGAAGGTGCACGGCCTGCTTCCGACGTTCTACGACAGCCGAACGATCCTCGCGCGCGACATGCTCGACTCGCTCAAAGATCTCGGGGATCACCAGGTGTTCGCCACCGTGATCCGACAGTCCGTCAAGATCGGGGAAGCGCCCACCGCGGGCGTCCCGATCACCGTGTACGAGCCGCGAAGCGATGCCGCAAAGAGCTTCGTGGACCTCGCGAAGGAGGTGATCGGTGCTCACAAGTAATCGTCCAAGGAAATCGTTCCGAGATGCCGGCGATCGGATTTTTCAACAGGAGACCGACTCGCAGCCCGGCATCATCAGCCTGCTCGCCGCGCGAACGCCCACCGCCGTCCGCGACATCCCGCTCGAGAAGGTGATCCCGAATCCCGGACAGCCGCGCATGACGTGGCACGAAGACACCCTTGCCGAGCTCGCGGCATCGATCCGCGAGCACGGCGTCCTTCAGCCGATCCTCGTCCGCCCCTCCGGCGACGAATACGAGATCATCGCGGGCGAGCGCCGGTGGCGCGCCTCGAAGCTCGCCGGGAAAGAGACCGTCCCCGCGATCGTGGAGCGGTTTGACGATTCGACCGCGCTCGAGATCGCACTCATCGAGAACCTGCAGCGCGAGGATCTTTCGCCCCTCGATGAAGCCGTCATCTACAAGAAGATGACGGACGAGCTCGGGTACTCGATCCGGAACCTCGCGACGAAGCTGAGCAAGGACAAGGGCTACGTCGAGAACCGCCTGCGGCTGGCGTCGGCGCCCGATGACGTGCGCGACATGGTCGCGCAGCGCTACGACACGCTGTCCGCCGCCTATGAGCTCATGAAGCTCGAGAACAAGCGGCGGCGACAGTCGCTCGCCAAGCAGATCATCGCGGGCAAACTCACGCTCCTCCGACTACACGATCAGGTCGAACGGATTCTTCATCCTGGCGAAAAGTCACCGAAGATCGCACCGGAGATTCCACCGCTCCGCGACGACGCGCTCATCACCGCCACACGCAAGCTCAACGAGTCTCTCTCCGAGCTTGCGCGCGCGATCGGTGATGGTGGACACGGAACCATCGCGGAGGCGGATCGTCAGAACCTCGCGAAATTCCTGACGATCTCGCGGGCGCGCCTCGACAACCTGGTCGCACGGCTGCGAACAGGAGCTCGCGCCTAGCACTAGCGCCATGGCGGGTTGAGGCTCGGGGGGCCCACGTGCTCACGGGTCCCTTTGCCTGCGCACTTGTGTGAGGGGCCCACGCAGCGGGCGGCAACTCCCGTTGCGCCGTGGGCCCCCACTCGCCTTCCCCGCCATGGCCGCGTCGGCATGCGGCGTCTTAGAGTGAAGGCGTGCGAGTCAGTTTCCGGAGCAGTGCAATCGGATTTGCGGTGATGAGCGGCGCGGTCACGCTCGCCGCGATGGGGTTGTTTGTTCTCATGGATCCGCGCGCGCAGGCGTTCTGGGGAGCGCGCATCGGGGATGCCGTGAGCTTCGTGCGGTCGCTGTTCCCGCGTTAAGCGGCGCGGCCCAGATCGACCGGGACCTCTTCGGTCACTGTCACAAGACGAGCCTTCTGTTGCTTTGCGTCACGTACGATCGAGACAGCGGTCGCAACGATGCCTACTGCCGTGAAAATCGCGAGCGCCGCGTCACCCGTGAGAAGGTCCATCATGCGGAATGGATAAGCACCTCTCATGCCAGCGCGGCGGGCAAGCGGGCCGTTACTTTCCCGTCACAATCGATCAGGCGGCCTTGCGAGGAGGCCGCGCACGCACCACTCGGACCTGCGCGACTCGGCGCCCGTCGACCGCAGTGACCTGGAACCGGTAGCCCTCGATCTCGATGGCATCCCCGACGGCCGCGAGCCGGCCTAGGCGACCAAACACGAGGCCGCCAACGGTGTCGTAGGGCTCGTCCGGCAGCTCGATGGCGAGCCGGTCCCGGAGCGCCTCGAGCGAGGTGAGCCCATCGACGACGAACGTTCCGGGGGCTTCTTCTTTGAAGGCCGGCGCCTCGCGGTCGAACTCGTCGTGGACTTCGCCGACCAGCTGCTCGATGACGTCCTCGAGTGTCACGAGACCGGCCGTCCCGCCGAACTCATCGAGGACGATTGCAAGCTGCACGCGCTGCCGCCGGAATTCCGCAAGTGCCTGATCCAGCCGCATCGTCTCCGGCATGACGGGGACCTTTCGCATGACATCCCGCGCGCGCGTCCGGTTCTCCTTGTCGACGCCGACGAGGTCTTTCACGTGGACGATGCCGATGATGTGATCGAGGTCTTCCTGATACACAGGAAATCGCGAGAAGCGATGCTGCCTCGCGGTGACAAGGACCTCGGCTACGGGCGTGTCGTCCGAGACCGCGACGATCTCGGTACGGGGCACCATGACCTGCCGCACGATGCGGTCGGCGAACTCCATCGCACGTCCGACGATGACGCGCTCGCTCTCCTGCAGGACGCCTTTTCGCGTTGAGACGGCGACGAGCATCTTGAGCTCCTCTTCGCTGTGGACGTTCACCTCATCGGTCGGGCGAATGCCGGCGACTCGGAGGATCGCGTTCGCACTCGTGTTCACGAGTGCGATGAACGGATACATCACCCGGTAGAAGAGGTGCAGCGGGTACGCGCACCAGAGCGCGAGAGCGAGCGCGCGCTGTATGGCAAGGTACTTGGGGGCGAGCTCGCCGACGACGATGTGCAGGTAGGTGATGACGCCGAACGCCAGCGCGAAGGAGATGACCTCGAGAAACGGCGCGGGCAGCCATGTGAACACCGGCGCGAGCAGTGCCGCGACCGCCGGCTCACCGATCCAGCCGATAGCGAGCGAGCAAAGCGTCACGCCCAGCTGGGACGCCGATATGTACTGATCGAGCTTATCGACAACGCTCGCAGAGAGGCGAGCACGGGCGCTGCCCTGTTGGGCGAGCTCGTCGAGCTGGGTTTTTCTGATCCGGACAAACGCGTATTCGGCCGCGACGAAGAACCCGTTCGCCAGAACGAGCAGCACCGTGAGGCCAAAAGCGGCGAGCGCGCTCGTGTCCATGAGCGTGCGATTCTCGCACCTCGGCTAGGCTCATAGCGTGCGCGTGCTCGTTCGTTTGTTCGCCTCGTATCGCGAGGCGGCGGGCCAAGGACACTTCGATCTGGAGCTTCCACCGGGAGCGACCGTGCGGGACGCGATCGGTCGCATCACCAAAGACCACCCGTTGATCGCGGAGGGGCGCCAGGTGGTCATCGCCCGCAATCGCGAATACGTCGGGGTCGATGAGCCGCTCGCCGACGGGGACGAGCTGGCACTCATACCGCCGGTGTCGGGTGGCGACGCGCGCACGCTGGCGCCGATCGCCGTCAGCGAGACGCCGCTCTCGATCGACGAGGCACTCGCTCTCGTCCGCGACGACGCGTTCGGCGGTGTGGTCGTTTTTCTTGGCACCGTCCGCAGCCAGAGCCGCGGAAAGCGAATCCTCCACTTGGAGTACGAGGCGTACGCCGAGATGGCCGAGGCCAAGATGCGCGAGATCTCTGACCGACTCGTGCGCGAACACGGCCCGCTGCGCATCGCGATGCACCACCGTGTCGGCGATCTTGCGATCGGCGACATCGCCGTGATCGTGGCCGCGGCCGCTCCGCATCGCGACGCCGCCTTCGCCGCTGCGCGCGCCGC
>VBDV01000166.1 GCA_005882765.1 Chloroflexota bacterium
GATGGTCGGATCCGTCGCGATGAGCCGCTCGTAGAGAGCAAGCTTCGCGGCGGGGATGGTGCTTGCGGGCTTCTTCTTCGCGCTCACTGATCGATTTCCCCAACAGCCTATCCCCGCTACCCTCCCGCGGGTGGCGGCGAAGATCAGCTGGAAGCAGGCGCTCGCGTGGCGCATGCGGCGACAGCTGCTCGATCCGGTAGGCGACGAGTCGGCGGTGGGAGTCGTCCGCCGGCTCTGCGCCGTACAGGCTCAGGTCGCGTCATTCGCGGAGCTCTGTGTCCGGGTCCGGCGCACCAGATCGAAGCCCGGCGACGTCGGGCGCGCGCTCATCGACGGCCGGCTCATCAAGACGTGGGCGATGCGCGGAACCCTCCACTTGCTCACACCCGAAGACGCGGGTGCGTTCCTCTCGCTGATCGCGTCCGGACGATCTTGGGAGCGGCCGAGCTGGCAGAAGTATTTCGGCGTCACCCCAAAGCAGCTCGACGCTCTTCGTGAGGTCATCCGCGAGACGCTCGCCGGCAAGGTCCTCACGAGGGAGGAGCTGATCGGGGCGGTCACCGCGCGTCGCGGATATGGGCACCTCGGCGAGGCGCTGCGCTCGGGGTGGGGCACGCTCCTCAAGCCTTATGCGTGGCAGGGCGATCTCTGCTTCGGCCCGAACCGAGGTAACCGTGTCACCTTCGTGCGTCCCGAGGACGCGAGCTCGCGCTGGGTTCGTCCGCGCGAGCCCGAGGAGGCCGCGGCGATCGCGATCGTCGCCTACCTGCGCGGCTACGGGCCCGCGAGCGCGGACAACTTTCACAACTGGCTCTCGCGCGGCAGGGTCAGCACCCGACAAGTGCGGAAATGGTTCGCCTCGGTCGGTGATCGGTTACGCGAGGTCGAGGTCGGCGGTGAGCGCCGGTACGTTCTTGCCGAAGATCTCGACGAGCTCCTCTCGACGAAGCCCACCAAGGCGGTGCGCCTCCTGCCGGGATTTGACCAGTACGTGCTCGGTCCCGGGACCGACGATCCTCACGTCCTGCCGGCGGCTCGGCGACGCGCCGTGAGCCAGCAGAGCGGCTGGATCGCACCGATCGTCGTCGCGGGCGGCGTCGTCAGAGGCACGTGGAAGATCGCGGCGGACAACGTTCAGGTCGCGTGGTTCAGCGAGGCTGGCGCCGTGCCGCGATCTGGGTTGCGGGCCGAGGTCGAGCGCCTTTCGACGATCCTCGGGCGTGATCTCGGGCTTGCGGTGAATTAAGGCGACTCTTCGCGGCGGGGGGAGACTCTGCGCCGCACCGCCGTCACCGGTGGGATCCGGCCGATCACGCTGAGCGGGTTCGGTCGGCGCTCGCTATGTTCATCGGCGTACTCGCTGATGAGCTCCTTCAGCTCGGTGCCCTTCGGGAGAGCCGCCTGATGGAGGTACCAGTGGTGCTCGGTGATCCAGAGATACAGGTCCGCTTCGGAGCGGTGCGGAAAGTCTCGGAGCGCGCCGGTTGCGCGGATCGCCTCGACCGTCGGAAGATAGATGCGGTCGTACCAGCTCGCGACGGCGTCGCGGTACGAAACCTCGCGTTTTTCCTCGATCCCCAGATACCACTGGTGCGTTGCGATGTGCTCGAGCAGCTTCTCGTACTGGCCGGGGAGGGTGAGCTCGATCCGCGCGTCAGGTCGCTGCTCGCTGATGCGGGTTTTCTCATAGAAGGACAACGCGTCCTGATCGCGGATGAAGTCGAGCAGGTCCTTGACGGAGTCGACCGGCGCGGGCGCGGTGACCTCGATGACGTGCGCATCGATGAAGGACTGTCCCCGCTCGCGTGCGACCGAGACCCGGTGGTTGCCGTCCTTCACGAAGTACGTTTCGCCGATCTTGTAGAGGTCGACGGGGGGAAGCTCTGTGTGATCGAGATACGCGCGATCGACGCTCTCCCAGCGGTCCTGCGTCTGGACCTGTCGCGGCAGGAAGGCGCGGTCGAAGTCCCGGTACCGGCCGACACTCCCGACGATCTGGTCGATCTCGACCTCGCGCAAGCCACCGTCGCGCTGCGCTTGCGCGTGAATGCCGCGGCGCACCTCGTCGAAAGCGAGAAGAGCGTTGTCCGCGCGCCGGAACCAGCTCAGGACGCCGCGCATGAAGGCTCGCCGCCGCGCTCGCCGGTAGTCGGCTCGAGCGACATCCGAACGCATCACAGGTCGATCGCCCTCGCGCCGTAGACGTTTATCACGGTCGTCGCGCCGACCTGCGTCTGCGTGACCGTGCGCGCGTCATACACGTGCGTGTGCCCGTGGAGGTGATACCGGGGTCGGAACCAGCGCAGAAACGTGCGGAACGCGGCGAAGCCGCGATGCGCTGGATCGGGCCGGTCATGGATGCCGCGCGGCGGCGCGTGTGTGATCAAGACGTCGAGGAAGCGGCCACGCCGGATCCGGTTCATCACGAGCGCCGGCAGCATCCTCAGAATCGCGATCCACACGTCCGTCTCGCTGGACTGAAACGGGCCCTTGTTGTAGCGGGGCGATCCTTCGAGGCCGCCGACGAGCAGCCCGTCTATCGATGCCACGCGGCCGTGCAGGTCGATGCCGTCCCACCAGACCTGAACCTCGTGATCATCCAGGGTCTCGGGCGGCACGTCGTGATTCCCGTGCACCGCCCGGAGGGGAGCGGCGACCGCTGTCGCCACGTAGTCGAGATAGTCGTAGGTGAGGTCGCCGCATGCGAGCACGAGATCGATGCTGCCGGCGCGCGCGGGTAACGAGGCGGTGACCGCCTCGTCCTCGACATCGCTTATCGCGAGGATCCGCATGACTTCAGTGTGAGGCCTGTGGAAGACTCACCCTCATGGGTGCGCGCGTCGCGTGGATTCACGTCGCGCCGATAAAGGCGCTCGCGATCCAAGCGCTCGAGTCGGTCGAGCTCGGTCCGCGCGGCGTGGAGAACGACCGCCGATTTTGCATCGTCGATCAGGACGGCCGGATGTTGAACGCCAAACGTGTGCAGCGCTTCGTCGCGATCAGGCCGCGGTTCGATGCCGACTTCCGTCATCTCGTGCTCGAGCTGCCCGATGGCTCGGCGGTGGAGGGCCCCGCCGGCCAAGGCCAAGCGACGACGGTGACGATCTATGGCAGAACGGTCCCGGCGCACGCTGTCGCTGGGCCGTGGTCCGAGGTTCTGTCCGCGGTCGCCGCGCGGCCGGTGCAGCTCGTTCGCTTCGACGATCCCGGCGAGGGCGTCGACCGTGCTGACGAGGCCGCCGGCGCATCGCTCCTCTCGGAGGGATCGCTCCGCGCCATCGCGTCGGCCGCCGGGGTCAGCGCGCCTGTCGATCCGCGCCGCTTTCGAATGCTCTTCGGCATCTCCGGAGTCGACGCGCACGCCGAAGATACGTGGATCGGGCGTCGCGTCCGTATCGGCGCGGCGGTCGTCGAGCCCGGCGGGAATATCGGGCGCTGCGCGGTGACCACCCTCGATCCCGACACCGGCGTTTCGGACCTCGATACCCTCGCCGCGCTCGGGACGTACCGCGATAGAGAGGTGACCACGGAGCCGCTCGCGTTCGGCGTGTGGGCGCGCGTCGTGAAAGCCGGAGCCGTTCGACTGGGGGACGCGGTCCACGTCAGCTGACGCGATCGCGCGTGCTGGTCAGGCCTTCTGTGAGTCATCCTTCGCCGGCGACGCCGGCAGCGCGAATTCAGCGAAGCGCTGTTTGGTGAGCTGCTCCGCCTCGTCCCACCATTTGGCCAGACGCTCTTCCTGCTCGCGAAGGCGCTCGCCCAGCTGGTGCTCGAACTCCACGAGCTCGGTCATGAGCTGCGCGTGGAACTTTTCGCGTTCCTCGACGAGCTGGCGATCGGCTCGCTTGCGCTCGCCCTGCTTCCACTCCTCGATCCGCGAGAGCTCCGTGTCCCGTTGCTCCTTGAGCGAAGCCACCATCGCGTCGATGCCGAGTCCGAGCCGGCGGCGCTGATCGGCCATCCACCTGTCGACGCGCTCCGCGGTCTGCTCGATCGCGCGCTGGAGCTCTTCGCTCGCCGCGGCGCGGAGCGGGTCCCTCGCCTCGACCGGCTCGGCCAGTTCCGGGGCGGACTCGGGCATTTGCGCTGACGCCGACTCGATCGGCGCGTCGATGTCTCCGGCGAGGTCGAAGCTTTGAGCGTCTTCGAAGGCGGGCGGGAGCGGGACCTCCGATCGGGGACCGAGGCGAAGGCGCAGCGGGGTCGGCTCGGGCTCGGGCATCCAGCTCATGTCATTCGCCTCCGACGCATTGCGAAAAGCCTCCTACGGCGGCTCGTACCTTGGAATAGTCCGAATGGGGGATCCCCCTAGGCCCCTCCCCATCAGGGCCGCTGCCGCTAGTGAGCCGCGATGAAACGAATGCTGATCATGGTGCGGCATCGAGGACAGCTCATCGTCGCGAGCGAGGACTCGGTCTGGCCGAGGGCCGGCACGAATCTGAGACCATCGGCCTCCGCAACGCTCCGCTTGCACTCGGGGCAGCGAAGCTCGCCGCGATCAAGCTCGGCGTGCGTCGCCTGGAGGTCGGCGAAGCCAATTCGCTTCTTTCGTCCCACCTAGCTTTGCCCCCTTGGCCGCCTGGGCCATCTTCGAGTGTGCGCTATCCGGCGCCCGGCCGCTGTCGGCGATCCGGGCTTCGCTTGCCCGAGCGGCGCCGTCGCCGGGAGGCTCAGCCGCTCGCGGCGGAATGGCACTTTGGCGAGGCGGCGGATGTCCTCGAAGTCTTTGCGCTGCGTCTCGTTGACGAACGTGTAGGCGATGCCTCGCCGCCCGGCCCGTCCGGTCCGCCCCACACGATGGACGTAGGTATCGGCGTTCTCGGGCAGGTCGTAGTTCACGACGTGACCGATGTCATCGACATGGATGCCCCGTGCCGCGAGGTTCGTCGCGACGAGCGTCGGAAACGAGCCGCGGCGAAACCCCTCGAGCACACGTTCACGCTCGCGCTGCCCGACGTTGCCGTGGAGCGCCCGCGCCGGCCGGCCCAGCCGGTCGAGCGCCTTGACGAGCTTGTCCGCGCCGTACTTCGTCCGACGAAACACGAGCGTCCGCTCGACCCCGGATCGCCCAAGGAGCTCGTGAAGTGCGCTCACCTTGTCGGCCTCGCGCACCTCGATCCAGGCTTGGTCGATCGCATCAACGGTGGGTGTCTCCGGCTTCACCGCGACGAATTCCGGGTTCTTCGTGTAGCGCTGGGCGATCGCGCGCACCTCCGCGGTGAGCGTCGCCGAGAAAAGCGCCGTCTGGCGGGGCCCGGAAAGGAGCGCCACGATCCTCGCGATGTCGGGCGCGAACCCGAGATCGAGCAGGCGATCGGCTTCATCGAGGATGAGCACGCGGACCTTGCTCAGATCGCACGTCCGTCGCGCCACGAGGTCCAGCAGCCGGCCTGGCGTCGCGACCGCGACGTGCACGCCGCGGCGCAGGGCAACCTCTTGATCGCGGTAGCCGACGCCTCCGTACAGCGCGACGACGCGCGCCGAGCGATGGCGTCCGAGCGCCTGGAACTCCGCCGCGACCTGGGCGCAGAGCTCGCGGGTGGGCACGATGACGAGCGCGAACGGCGCGTGAGCGCGACCCTCGATCTGCTCGAGGATGGGAAGCGCGAAGGCGCCCGTTTTGCCGGTGCCCGTTTGCGCCTGCGCGAACAGATCGCGCCCGGCGCGCAGGTGCGGGATGACGAGGTCCTGGACCGGCGTGAGGCTCGTCCAACCGAGGTCACCCGTCGCGCGATCGAGGTCCGGAGCAAGCGTGATCAAGAGCGTGGGGTCCTTCCCTGGGCTACAAAAAAAGCGGGCCGCGAGGCGGCCCGGCACATATCTCTTCTGGGGCCCGATGTGTTGACGTAATCATCTCATAGGTTTCGATCGTTGTCGGCGCCCGCATCTGCCACTCGCAATGTCGCGCTTTCGCTGTACGCTGAGGTCTACGCGGGCCGCTCGTCGGCCAGAAAGGTGGCCCGCATGAGATCAGGCGGATTTCCCTGCAGGTTCGCCGGCTGCCGTGAGTGTTTCGTCGTGAGTACTCAGGGCTCCATGTCAGCCCTCACCGCAGCGAGCTTGCTCCGCACCCAGCACGAGGTCACCGTTCACAACTACCAGCACGTCCGTCTCGAAGAGCACCCCCGCGGTCTGCAGACCGCGGTGCGTTTCGTCCCAAAGCGCTCGACTCCCTAAGCAAACCCCGGTCGCCTGCACGGCAGGCAAGTTCGGCGTCGGTCTCCAGCCTGCTGGCATGAAGCGTGCGCGGTGCCGCATCATGCGAGGCGGATTGCTTCTTCGTCACGCCGTCATCGCGCGTGCCCTCGCGCTCGCGACCGTGGTCCTCGTGGCCTGCACGGCTTCGACCCCACCAGCGCCCACGCCCGGGGATCAGGCGCGGGTGTCTCCGACACCCACTCCGACCCCCATTCCCCCGCTGAAACCGGCCCATTCTGTGAGCCCGGTCGGCTCAGGCGTCGCCGCGAGCGGCGATTTCAGAGGAAACGGCAAATCGCAGATCGCCTTGCTCGAAGGGGGTGCCGGGGATGCGAGCCTCCAAATCGCGGTGCGCGAGCCGAACGCGGACGGCGAAACGTTCGCCGAGTCGGTGTGGCTGACAACGGGGCCGAACACCTTCCGGTTGAACAGAGCGAAGTTCGCGGTCGCCGACGTCACCGGCGATGGCAAGGACGATCTTGTCGCGCTGTACGACGAAAGCGAGAACAAGTCCGCACTCCTCGTCTTCCGCTCGACCGGCTCCTCCTTCACCGAACCAGAAAAGTGGTGGGACGGCGAGAGCTACAGCTGGAACCGGGCGCGGGCCGTCGTCGCGGGGACCTTCGGAGGCAATGGGCACGACGCCGTGGTCGTGGCGTACCAGTACGACAACTTCGACATGCGCCTGCACTACTTCGAGTCGACGGGCTCGGCTTTCACGTTCGGCGGCACGCAGGGCGCGTATGACTCAGGCCCCGCCAAATTCGACGCCTCGCTCGCGCGATTCGTCGTCGGTCACTTCACCCACACGGGCGGCGCGCAGCAGCTCGCCGCTCTTTACCAGTCGCCAAACGCGAGGGCGAAGCTGCTCCTTTTCGATCCGACACCGACCGGCCTCGCTCTCATGAACAACGTGTACGAGACAAACGAGGGCGAGTACGACTTGGGTCGCGCGTCGATCGGCGCCGCCGACGTGACCGGGGACGGCAAAGACGACGTTGTCGCGGTGTACGGCGACGCCGATGGGAGCGCGAAGGTGCAGGTCTTCGACTCCGGCAACTCGTTCCAGCCGGCTGGCGGTTTCGGAGGCTGGGCATCGCTCCCGGCGGGCTCCGCATGCGCGGGCGCGACGGCCGTGCTGCTCGGGGACTGGAATGGCGATCGCCGAGTCGACGTGGACGCCCTCGCTCCGGCGGATGGCATTCAGGTGCGCAGCAACGTCCTGCGGAATATGGGCGGGGGGTTCAAGGTGACCTCGACGTCCGAGGAGACGGTGTGCCCGCGCTGGCCGCTCACCGGGATGCCCCTGGGCGGCGGCTCGGCCTCGAAGCGACCGCTGTACGTGAAGATCGACAACAACCCGCACGCTCGTCCGCACTACGGGATCACCAAGGCCGACCAGGTGTACGAGTGGCTCGTCGAGGGCCTCACGACACGCCTCGCCGCCGTCTTCCAGTCGAAGGATCCCGACGTCATCGGGTCGGTCCGCAGCGCACGGATGACCGACACGCCGGTCATCCCGAGCCTGAGCGCCGCGTTCGTGTACTCGGGCGGCGGCCCTGAGGAGCTGATGAAGATCCACTACGACGCCGCGGTCGTCGATCGCTACATCGACCTCGCGCCCGGCTACGGCTGGGGCTATCGCGTCGGCTTCCGCGAGGCGCCATACAACTACTTCACGACGTACCGCAACTTGCGTGACGCCCTCGCCGGGGCGCCCGACGGAGATCAGCCGGTCAGCATCCCGTCGTGGAACTTCCTACCAGCGCCCGCGACCGACTCGGCCGCCGGCGGGATGACCGGGAGCGTGGACGCGACGTCGATCACGATCCCCTACCGCGATCTGTTCACGGTGGGCTACCGCTATGACGCGGCGTCCCACACTTACGCGCGCTACGACGACGGCGTGCGCGACGTCGACGGCGCGACCGGTGCTGCGGTCGCGGCGAACAACATTGTCGTTATCCAGACGGAGGTCCATTTCACCACAGACTTCGGACTGGACCCCGCCGGCAACCCCAAGCTCGACATGACCCTCGTCGGAACAGGCAACGGCTCCCTTTTCCGCGACGGCAAGCGCCAGGACGTGACCTGGACGCGTCCCGACATCTTCGACGTCTTCACGCTGCGCAACGCGAGCGGCGAGGCGGTCCGGCTCGATCCGGGTCAGACCTGGATCCACATCGTCCCGAAGGATTGGACGATTCCGAGCCAATAAGCGCTGGCCCGCGTTGCGGGCGGCACGGGGCTATGGACATGGGCAGGGCCGGGGTCCTCTTCGCTCGGCCCCGGTGGGATCGCGATGGACCGCCGTGTAGGGGCCGCTCGCTCAGAAGACCCCGACGCTGCCCCCTTGGACAGACCCGCGACGCAGTCGTTCCGCATCACCAGCTCCAAGTCTCGCCCTTTATGAAGAGGGCCCATCCGGCGAGGATCCAGAGCGCGATCGGCACGAGGGCGCCCGCGGTCGTGAGTACGCCAAGCCCAAGAACCGCGGTGCGGTCATTGCCCGAGTAGTCCGCGGATTGCGCGAGCATCCCGATCCCATCGAGTAACGCCAAGAGTCCAAGCCCGAGCGTGAAGATCGATATGACCGCGAAGAGCACCACACGGCGAAGCATCGTCACGCCGACATCGTCGCACGGAGCGACGGCTTTCGCCGCCGCTCCGGATGTCCTATGGGATCGAGAGGATCGCGATGACCTGCTGCTGGTAATGCGACGGGTTGGTGCCGTCGTTGTACGTCGTGACCGACGTCGTGTAGCTCTTTCCGGCGGCGGAGGCGATGCCGAAGTAGTCGCCAATGAACGTGTTGAGGCAGGTGGGGCAGGAGGTGTGTGGCGCGCTGAGCTGCGGGTCCCAGGTGTGCTGGGTCAACCGGATGTTGTGGCCCTTGGGCGAAAGCGTCGGCGTGTAGAACTGGATGCTCGCGTTCACGCAGTAGTTCGTCGCGCCGTATGGCGGCAGGGCGCCGCTGTAGTTCGCATTGATCGTGTCGAGCGCGAGGCCCGACGCAGCCGCTTCCGCGGTTCCAGCCGCCGGGCAGGCAAGGCGCCGGTCATAGAACGCAACGCTCACCGTGCCATCGGGGGCGACGTCGAGGTTCGGCTGGAACTCGTCGACGGCAACGGTGTTGTCGTTCACCTGGATGGGCGCCGTCCAACTCTGGCCCTCGTCGTAGGAAGAAGCGAGGAGGATGTTTACGACGCCCGCGCTGTAGTCCTGCCATGTCACGTAGAGCGGGTATTTGTGATTTCTGCCGACCGTGGCCGGGCCGACCGCGAAGCTCTCCTCGATGCCATCGCGGAAGGTCGTGTTCGCGTAGACGAGCGGCGGCGCGGCGATCGTGTCGGTGATGAGTCTGCTCGTCCAGGTGAGCCCGCCATCGGTGGACTTGTCGAGGAAGAGAACGTCGCAGCAGTAGCCCTTCTTAGGCATCGTGGTGATAAGCGTCGTGAAGAGCGTCCCGTCGGGCGTGATGTGCGGCAGCAGGTAGGTCGCGCCCTGTGGGGTTCCGCCAACTTGCGGGAGCGGGATCGGCGCGGACCAGTCGGTGTGCGTCCCGTTGGGCAGCGCATGGGCGATCGACACGAAGGGATGGGAGGTCGAGGGTCCGGTGAAGATGACCCACATGACGTAGATCGTGTCCACGTATGGGCTTGAGGGGTTCGTGTCGATGGCGATCCACTGCTTGTCGGACTCCCGCCCGACGCTGTTATAGGTGGCGACGAGATCAGGCTTCCCCGCGCTGTTCTGTGTGAGCCACTGCTTGGCCGTCGTAGCTCCGTGCGGGCGGACCGAGACGGAGATGGCTTCGGCTGGAATCGACGGATTTGGTTCACGGTTCGGGTTGGTCTGGTAGCTCTTCGTGTCCCCGTCGTAATAGAACTGGTAGGGCAGGAGTACCGAGTAGAAGTTGCCGTACTGATCGAATGCGCCGATCGGGTCCGTGTTGTCGGTCCAACCCTCATATCCCGGAACGTGTCCCTGGACCGGCCAGGTCTTTCCTCCGTCCGTCGATTCGAAGAAGCCGAGAAGGTGGTTGTAACCCTCGGCGCTCACGAACCATTTGGACTGCCCGATGATGTGATTCGGGTTGGTCGGGTCTATACGGATGTCGGATTCAGAGTGGTCTTTGACGAGCTTGGGTTCCGTGGCCGGATAGCCCGAGTTGCTTCCAGCCTGGGTGGGGTACGCGGAGCGACGTCCGGTGTCTTCGCCGGTGTCCGCGCCGGGGCAGCTGGACATACCGTCGTAGCCGTTCGCCGGGAAGAGACTCGTGGAGTAGGGCACCTCAGGGCGGTAACAGCTTGTCCGCTGGGTGGTGGCGAGGGTGTTTGTGACGCTGGCGTTACTGGCGGCGTACGCCGTGTCGCTTTGGGTCCCCTGCGGAACGTTGCCGATCCCGAGCGAGTCCGTGCTCGCCGGGACCGCGGCGAGGGCGACGATGATGAGGGTCGCGCTCACAGCGAGGCTCGTTCGGCGCAGCATCCAGGTCCTCCCCTATATATGGAGCTACTCAGCTCCCCATCCCCGGCGGCATCGTACCGCTCAAGAACGAACTGAGCGATTTCGCAGATGCGAAAGCCGTAGCCTTTGCACGTGCGCGTTCGTCGGCGTGCCGCGGCGATCGCGTTCATCGGCCTGGTC
This sequence comes from Chloroflexota bacterium, assembly GCA_005882765.1. Lineage (GTDB taxonomy): Bacteria > Chloroflexota > Limnocylindria > P2-11E > P2-11E > 3-1-20CM-2-70-9. Next base: position 10,849 of record VBDV01000166.1, read on the forward strand.
TTCCTCGGTCTCCCCGCGGGAATGCTGGGCATCGCCTGGCCGTCGATGCGCGCCTCTCTCGATGCTCCCTTCGCGGGACTCGGACTGCTCGTCGCCGGAATGACGGTCGCGCAGTTCGCCGCGAGCGCCGCGAGCGGCCTCGTGCGCGAGCGTCTCGGAACGATCGCGCTCCTCCTTCTCTCCGTCGCGGCCGCGTGTGGAGGGCTCGGTCTGTTCGCGATCGCGAGCGGGTGGTGGGCGACCATCCTGGCCTCCGCCGTGCTCGGTTGCGGTGTCGGCCTGCTCGACGCGGCCGTAAATACCGAAGCCGCGCTGCGGGGCGACATCCGATTCATGAGCGGCCTCCATGCTGCGTGGGCCATCGGAGCCTCGCTCGGGCCGCCCCTCGTAGGCGCGACGCTCGTGGTGAGCGATTCCTGGCGGCCGGCGTATGTGATCGCCGCCGCCGCGTTCGCTTTGATCGGCGTCGCCGTCTACGCGGTGCGTTCCGACCTCTCGGCCGCGCCGGAGCTCGAAGCCGAGCCGCCGGGCCCCAGACGGATCAGCCGGACTGTCCTCCTCGGCTGCGCGCTCATGTTCGTGTACGTCGGCCTCGAGCTCGGTGGTGGCGCATGGACGTACGCGCGATTCACGACGGACGCGTCGCTGAGCGACGCCGTTGCCGGTCTCGCGGTCTTTCTCTATTGGTCGGCGCTGGCGGCCGGACGGGTCGCGTTGGCCGTGCTCGGGGAGCGCATCGCACCGGGTCGCCTGTTCGATCTGAGCGTGTTCGGCGCGCTTGCGAGCACGCTCGGCTTCTCGCTCCTTCCTCCGCCGGTCGCGGCCCTCGTCGCGCTTCCGTGCCTTGGCGCGGCTCTTTCGGTCTTCGTGCCGCTCCTTCTTTATCTCACCCCGCGCCGGATCGGGAGCGCAGCCGCGCCGCGAGCGATCGGGTACCAGGTCGCCGCCGGGATGATCGGTGGCGCGTGCCTGCCGGCGGCGGTGGGTCTCCTCATGCAGTCCCTCGGCGTCGCCATCCTCGGCCCGTGTCTTGTGACGATGGCCGCCGTGCTCACCGGGCTGCACCTCGTATCGACGCGTCCGGTCGGGGCGCGAGGTTACGCGCGCCAGGTCTTCAGGTAGAGCGACTCCGCGATCCCGGCACGGACGAATCCCGGGAGGTCGCCGACGTGGGTGTACCCGTGACGCTCGTAGAACGAACGCGCGCGCCGGTTGGTCTTCGTGACGAGCAGAACGAGATGCCGGCAGCCTGACACGCGGGCATCGCGTTCGGCGCGGGCGAGGAGGACTGCGCCGAGGCCCTGCGATTGGTGCTCTTCGGACACGAGCAGGAGCCTGAGATACGCGGCGCGATCCAGCGCTCGAGTCATGATCAACCACGCGAGTCCGACGACGGCGCCGCGATCCACCGCCGCGAGGACGAGATCTCGTTCGCGCAACGCTTCGGTGAGGCTCGCCTTCGCGCCGCGCGGAGTGACGCGGTACCGGCGCAGGAGCGGCGATGCCGCCATGAGCGTCGCCATCGGACGGATGTGTTCTGTCCTTGCGCGCACGATTCTGCTCATCGGCGCTGCGGGTCGAGGGCGTCGCGAAGACCGTCGCCCAGGAGATTGAACCCAAGAACGGCGATCATGATCGCGAGGCCCGGGAAGATCGCAAGGTGGGTCGCGAACTCCAGGTACTGCCGGCCCTCGTTCAACATCACGCCCCAGGACGGCGCGGGCGGCTGCGCCGAGAGGCCGAGGAAAGAGAGCGCGCCCTCGGTGAGCACGGCCCACGAGAGTGCCAGGCTCACCTGCACGATGAGCGTGGACAGAAGGTTCGGGACGATGTGCCGGAAGATGATGCGGGCGCGCGTGGCCCCGACGGCGCGCGCGGCCTCGACGAAGTCACGTGCCTTGAGGGCCAGGACGGGACCGCGGACGACCCGCATGAAGATAGGCGTGTACACGACCGCGATCGCGATGATCACGTTCCTGGTGTCGGGGCCGAGCGCGGCGACGATCCCAAGCGCGAGCAGGATCGCCGGAAATGCGAAGAAGACATCCATGACCCTGCCGATCGCCAGATCGACGAGACCGCCCAAGTAGCCCGAGACGAGGCCGAGCAGCCCCCCGGCGGCGGTGGCCGCCGCGACCGACAGCACCGCGACCTGCATCGACAGGCGGGCGCCGAAGAGCACGCGGCTGAAGAGATCGCGCCCTAGGGCATCGGTCCCGAAGGGAAAGGCCGCGGTCGGCGCGGCGAGGCGATCCGCCGAGACCTGCAGCGGGTCACGAAGCGGGAGGAACCCCACGGTCAAAGCGATCGCCGCGTAGAGGGCGACCATCCCCAGGCCGGCGAGCGCGACCGGTTCGCGCGCGATCGCGGCGAGGACGCCGAGTCTGAGCGGCGCCGTGCTACGCGAGGCGGATTCGGGGATCCAGGTAGCCATACAGGAGGTCCACAACGATGTTGAGCGCCACGAAGAGGATCGCGATCGCGAGAACTCCACCCTGAACGAGCGCGTAGTCGCGTTGCACGATCGCGGTGAGCAGCATGCGGCCGACGCCAGGAACGGAGAAGATCTCCTCGACGACGACCGCGCCACCGAGAAGCTGCCCGACCTGGATCCCGAGAAGCGTCACCACAACGATCAAACCGTTCTTCAGGACGTGCCGGCGCAGCACGATCGCCGGGCGGAGGCCCTTTGCCCTCGCGGTGCGGACGTAGTCCGCGCTCAACACGTCCAGCATCGCGGAGCGCGTCATCCGCATCGTCGCCGCGGCGAGCCCGAGGCCGAGCGTGATCCCCGGGAACAGGAGAAGCTTCAGGTTGGCCAGCGGGTCGTGCACGAAGTCGACGTAGCCGCCGGTGTTCGGAAGCCACCGGAGATACAGCGAGAAGAGGACGATGATCAGCGTTCCGAGCCAGAAGCTCGGCAACGAGAGCCCGATCAGGCCGCCGATGCGTGCCGCCACATCCAGGCGCGAGCGCGAACGGACCGCGGACAGCAGGCCCAACGGTATTCCGAGTGCGATCGCGATGAGCGCCGCGGCCGCCGAGAGCTCGAGCGTCGCGGGCAGCCGCTCGGTGATCTCAACGAGGACGGGACGTCCGGTGCGGATCGAGTAGCCCGCATCGCCGCGGAGCAACGAGCTGAGCCAGGTCCAGTACTGCACGAGAAGCGGCTGATCGAGGCCGAAGTACGCGCGCAGACTCGCGAGCTGCTCAGGGGTCAGCGCGGTCGATGTGCCGAGCCGGGCCGCGATCGCGTCACCGGGGATGAGGCGAATGAACAAGAACGTGAGCAGGGAGATGCCGATCAGGGTAGGGATGGCACCGAGCAGTCGCTGCGCGAGATATCGGCTCACGCCTCGCGCAGCGACCGCCCCTTAGTTATTTGTCGAGCCAGGTCTGCCGGAGATAGATGATCGAGCCGGTCGGAAGGTGCGTGAACCCTTTCGTCGTGGGCAGAGTGGCGACATAGTCGCGTCCGACGAAGAGCCAGATGAAGGGCACGCCGTTCACGAGCTCTTTCTGCGCGGTCGTGTAGAGATCCTTCCGTTTGGCCGGGTCCGTCGAGGCTCGCGCCTGCTTGATCGCGTCGCTCGAGACGGGGTTCTTGTAGCTCGTCACGAAGTTCAAGTTCCCGTCGTCGGTGAAGTAGCGGTACACGTAGAAGTCCGGGTCCGGCCCGCCGCCGTTCAGG
>VBDV01000032.1 GCA_005882765.1 Chloroflexota bacterium
GAGCTCGGGCACGATCGCGGCGCCCTTTGTGCCGGCGATCGCGTGTGGCGGGAACATCTGGAACTCGGCGTCGCCAGGAAGATGGTTGTCGGTGAGGTAGACGATCGGCTCAGCTGCGCCGCGGGCGCGCGCGATCTCTTTCTGAATGACGGGAACGATGCGGGCCATCGACGGACCGCAATAGAGGGCGCCGCCCTCGTGGACGAAGTCTTCGATCATGTCGACGACGACGAGCGCTCGTTTCATCAGCGGCCCGGCACCGGCTCGCAGCGCTCGATGGGGACTCCGAGGTGCGCGCCATACCAATCGGCGAGCGCATCTACATCAGGAGCGCGAAGGAAAACACCGCCCAGGCCGGTGACGCGCGAGGCTCTAGTGGGCGCAGGCCTTCGCGGTGCCGGTCTGGTCAGCCGTTCGGAACGACTGGCCGCAACCGCAGCTCGAGACCGCGTTCGGGTTGCGCAGGGCGAAGCCTCCGCCCATCAGCGCGTCGACGAAGTCGATCTCGGAGCCCTTGAGGTACATGGCGCTCATCGGGTCGACGACGACGCGAACGCCGTCCTGCACCACGATCGCGTCGTCCTCTTCGGTGCCGTCGGCGAACGTCATCCCATACGAGAAGCCCGAGCATCCACCCGGCGTCACATACACCCTGAGGGCGAGGTCTTGCCGCTCCTGCTTCGAGAGCACCTCGCGGAGCTTGTCCGTCGCCTTCGGGGTCAGGGAGACGAGTGGGGTCTCGATCGTCGTCGGGCTCTGCTCGATCGCCAAGTCAGCACCTCCGTGAGCGTTGCGTGATAAATGATAGCCCACGAAATGTGTGGAAAACAGGTGATTTTTTCGCGCCTAGACTCGAATTTGTGGGGATTTCCTTGCATCACGCGCAAGTGTTCTATCCGCCTGGCGAGGAAGCCCGAGCTCGAAAGTTCTACGGAGAGACCCTCGGGCTCACCGAGCTTGAGCGCCCGGCGACGCTCCGCGATCGCGCGGGCATCTGGTATTCGGCGCCGCCGGGTCACGTTCATCTCTCGGCCGATCGCGAGCTCGGCCTTCATCCGCGCCGACATTTCGCGCTGCGAGTGGATGACCTGAACGCCACCGTGAAGACGCTGCGCGAGAGCGGCGCGCGCTTCGAAGAAGCCGAACCCATCCCGGGGTGGCGACGGACCTACGTGTTCGACCCCTTTGGCAACAAGATCGAGCTGGACGAGATCCCGGAGTGACATTCCGTTTCTCGCCTCGCCCGAACCGCGCCGCCGAGATCGCCTGGCGACCATGGGGCGAGAAAGCCTTCCAGGAAGCGCAGGTCGCGGACAAGCCCGTGCTCCTTGCGATCAGCGCGGTGTGGTGCCACTGGTGTCACGTCATGGACGAAACGAGCTACAGCGACCCCGAGGTCATCCGGCTGATCAACGAGCGCTACGTGCCGATCCGCGTCGACAACGACGAGCGTCCCGACGTGAACCGCCGCTACAACATGGGCGGATGGCCGACGACCGCGTTCCTCACGCCCGACGGGGAGATCGTCCACGGTGGCACGTACGTCCCGCCCGAGGCGATGCGGTCGTACCTTCCGCAGGTCGCCGAGCTCTGGTCCTCACAACGCTCGGATCTCGCGCAGCGCGTTGCCGAGCTCCGCGAGAAAGAGAACGAGGCGCGGGCGCCGAAATCGGGAGATCTCAGCGTCCAGATCGTCGATCAGGTCGGTTCGCTCGTGCGCGGGCAGTACGACCCGCAGTTCGGAGGCTTCGGGCGCGAGCCCAAGTTCCCGCAGCCCAAGCTACTGCGGTTCCTTCTCGACGAGCACCGCCGTTTCGGTTACCCCGAGATCGCGACGATGCTCCACCGGACGCTCAGCGCGATGGCCGCCGGTGGCATGTACGACCACGTCGAAGGTGGCTTCTTCCGCTACTCGACGACGCGTGAGTGGGAGATCCCGCACTACGAGAAGATGCTCGAAGACAACGCCGAGCTCCTCACGATCTACGCGGAGGCACACCGCTCATTCCCGTCGGCCGGATACGACCGCGTCGTGCGCGATGTGATCCGCTGGATGGACGCGGTCCTGTGGCAGACAGACAAGAAGCTCTGGGCGGGGTCGCAGGACGCCGACGAGCACTACTACACGCTTGATTCGATCGCCGAGCGCGCCAAGCACGATGCCCCCTTCGTGGACCGCACCGCCTATGTCGGCTGGAACGCGCTCGCGGCCTCCGCGTACTGGGCGGCTTGGTCCGCACTCGGCGACGACGCGTTCGAGACGCGGGCGCATGACGCGATGGGCGCAATGGCCCGCCGGCTCTGGGACACACAGACCAAGAGCCTTCGTCACTTCGATGGGGACGACTCGAAGGTCCACGATCTACTTGGAGACGTCGCCGCGGACCTCGCAGCGAATCTGGACGCATACGAGACCGGTATCCATCCGGGGGCCCTCGGTGGAGCAGAGCGAATGGCGATGACGCTGCGCGACCGCCTGGAGGATCGCGAAGCCGGTGGGTTCTTTGACGCCCCCGAGAGTCAAGGCGTAGAGCCGGGACGCCTTGCGCGCCGCGAGCGGCCGATCGAGGAGAACGCCCTCGCTGCCGATGGGCTGCTTCGTCTGGCGGTCCTCACCGGCAACGACGAATGGCGCGAGCTCGCGGTTCGCGCCCTTCGCGGTTTCGTCGGCGAGTATCGCCAGTGGGGGCAGTTCGCGGCGAGCTACGCGAACGCGGTGGCCCGCGCTCTCGCCGAGCCACTCGTCGTCGCCGTGGTCGGGCCCGAACAGGACACCCTCGCGACGGCGCTCTGGCGGCGGGCTCGCGCAACGACCGACCCGGCACGCTCGCTTCACCGGCTCGTCCCCGGACGTCGGGACGATCGCGGCGCAGAGCGCGACGACGAGATGCTGAGTCGGCTCGGATTTCCCACCGATCGCGTCGCCGCGTACGTCTGCATCGGTACGGTCTGCTCCGCGCCGATAACGGACGAGGCCTCGCTTGGCTCATCGCTCGAGCAGGCGGGCCGGAGATACACCCACCCGGACTAGGCACGAGTTCTGCGCGGCATCGCGAGCGATGCAGGACGTCAAACAAGAGCTCAAGGAGAAGTCCCTCGTCGCGGCTTTCTCTGATCACGAGAGCGCGGTCCTTGCGGCCACGGCTCTGGATGCGGCGGGGATCCCGCCCGACCACGTCGGTGTTGTCGCCGAGAACGTGCGCCAAGCGCGCGAGGCTGCGGGTTCGTTCAGCGCGGCGGGCGCAATCGTCGGGGCGATCGTCGGCGCGTTGGTGGCTCTTGTCTTTGTGTTCGTCGGCGGTGACGCGGTCAGGCAGAACGTCTTCGCCATCGTTATCGGGACGCCGGCGCTGGTCTTCGCGTTCGCGGCCATTGGAGCCCTCGCGGGTCGGGCGAAGCTCTTCCAGAGCCGTGAGTACGAGCGCTACGAGACTGCGGTCGATCGAGGCGAAGCGCTCGTGACCGTCAGCGGAGCGCCCGAGCTCTTGGAGCGAGCTCGCCGAATCCTCGAGGAGCATGGCGCGGTCCGGTTTCGCCGCGAGGAGACAGGCGAGGCGATCTAGAGAGCAGCGACTCCTCGCACGTACACGCTTTTCGGCGAGCCGAGCACGCGCAGATCCTTGAGCGGATCGCCGTCAACGAAGACCAGGTCGGCCCAGCAGCCCGCGCCGATGTGACCGGCTTTCTCGAGGCCGACAACCTCGGCCGCGCGACTCGTCGCGGCGACCAGGGCTTCCTCCGTCGATAGGCCGCATTCCGCGAGGAGGACCGGCTCCAGCGCGAAGCGGTCGTGTCGGGTGAACGGCGCTCCCGCGTCCGTGCCGGTCGCGATCCGCACGCCTGCCTTGTGCGCCATCCGCACACCCTCGCGGTGACGCGCGGAGACCGCGCGCGTGCGCTCGACGATGACCGGATCGAGCGCATCCGCGTGGTCGAGAAGCGACTGCACCACGAGAAGCGTGGGAACGATGGCGACATCGCGCTCTTTGATGACGCGCACGGTTCGCTCGTCAAGGAGGGTCGCGTGCTCGATCGAGTCGATCCCCGCCTCCGCAGCCACGCGCATCCCGCCCGAACCGTGGGCGTGCGTTGTGATGCGCAGCCCGGCGTTGTGCGCCTCGGCCACGGCGGCCGCTGTCTCTTCTGGGGAGTACTGCGATACCTCGGGCGGGGCGCCATCGCCGAGGATGCCACCAGTCGAGAAGAGCTTGATCACCTTTGCACCGGCCGCGACCTGCTCGCGCACGGCCTTGCGCACCTCGTCCGGACCATCCGCGATGCGGCCGACCTCGAAACCGTGGCCACCAGTCGTCGTGATCCCGCGGCCGCATGCGACGATGCGCGGACCCTCGAGGAATCCCTTTTCGATCGCGCGGCCGAGGTCGACGACCATCGTGCCGTTCGCGCTGAGGTCGCGCACCGTGGTCACGCCGGCGCGGAGCGCCGCGCGCGCGTTGCGAAACGCCTTGAGCGTCGCGAGCGCGTCCGACTGCCGCACCTCGGCACCGAAATTCGGCTCGCCGTCGAGCGTGAGATGGCAATGGCAGTTGATCATCCCCGGCACCACGAACTGGCCGGGCGACGGGACGACCTCGGAGCGCTCGCCCTGCGGTGTCTTCGGGATCGCGCTCCGCTGACCGACCCACGCGACTTCCGCACCCTCCACGACGATCGCCGCGTTGGTCATCGTTCGTGCGCCATCGAAGAGACCTTCGACCTCGAAGACTGTCCTCACGCTGCAGGCAGTATCGTCCGCCGATGCCCGACGCGCTCATCGAGCGTCTTCGCGCGCGCGGCTTCGTACCACCGGACTACGACGGTGGCGGTCTCCTCAACGTTGCCGCAACGGTCCTCGACGTCCTGGGCGTGCGTGACGAGACCGACCCGCCGCCGCTACGCGCGCTCGAACCGTCGTTGCGCGACGGGGTCCGGCAGATGGTTCTCGTTCTTGCGGACGGCCTCGGCTTGGCGCAGCTACGCGCTCTCTGCGCGGCCGGCGACATGCCGTTCGTCGCATCGATCGTCGAGCGCGCGACCCGCCATGATCGGGCGCAGCTCATCGAAGCCACGACGATCTTTCCGTCGACCACCGCCGCGGCGATCACGACGCTCCACACGGCTCGGACACCCCAGGAGCACGGGAACCTCGCGTACTTCGTCTGGCTCGAGGAGTTCGCGCAGGTCACGCAGATGCTGCGCTGGGGGCCCGCCGTGCACCGGCGCGGCTCCTACTTTGACGACCCCCGTGTGGACCCGCGCGTTTACGTCAGGGTCGGTTCGATCTATCCGCGACTTCGGCGGGCCGGAGTGGCGGCGCACATCATCCAGCCCGAGCCGTTCCGGCTCGAGGCGATGGATCGCATGCATGCCCTAGGGGCCGAGTACGCCGGGTACTACCTGCCGTCGTCGATGAGCGTTCGGCTGCGCGATCTCCTCGAAGAGCGACCGTGGGGCGACGCACCGGCCTACCTGTATGCGTACTGGGCGGGGATCGACTCGGTCGCGCACGTCTCAGGGCCGCAATCGAGGGACCACGCCACCGAGGCGGCGCTCTTCGATAGGGCCCTCGAGCGCGCGCTCGCATCGCGGCCGCCCGGCGAGACGCTCGTTCTTCTCACGGCCGATCACGGCCACGCGTTCACCGACCCGTTCAAGCTCATCGACCTCGTCGGCGACGACCAGCTGCGGTCGTTACTGCGGAACCCGATAGCCGGGGAGCCGAGGCTCGCATTCCTCCATACAGATCAGCCCGACCGAGTGAAGCAACATCTCGAGCGCCGCTATCCGGAGACGTTCTTCTTCCTCGATCGCGAAGAGGCCATCGCGGCCGGACTCTTCGGCCGCGGTGACCCCGAGGTCGTGAGGCAGCGGGTCGGGGAGGTCCTCGCGATGCTCGGAGGTGATCGCGCCGCGAGCATCGTCAGAGTCGACGGCCAGACGTTCCGGCATCGCGGATCACACGGCGGGATGAGCCCTGCGGAGATGCAGATTCCAATCCTCGCGTGGCGCGCGTGACGACGTATTCCCGGCGGCCGGACCGAAACCCTCTTTACGCGACGGTGGACCCCCCGGCCTCCGGCCGGTGCCCCATCGCGCGGGGGCCCTCGGTCCGGCCGCGACGTAAGTCCGCGTTCCATCGCTAGGATTCGATTTCAGTGGCAACGACGTCGTATCTCCAGGAAATGGCCGGCGGTATGGTCGCGGCCGCCGCGTTCGACGACGACGACGCGGCCGTCTCGGCGGTGACACTGCTCCGCGAATCGGGAGTGCACGAGCAGGACATCTCGGTGATCGCGCGCGATCGGCGCCGCGCCGAGCTCGTCGCCGGAGACCGGGCCTGGCTCCCCGGCAAGGGATGGAGCGGGCTCATGGTGCGACTTCAAAAGATGATCAACGGCGGACTTCCGAAGGACGTCAGGAGCCGATACGCCAAGGCGCTCCGCTCCGGACAGATTGTTGTCGTCGCGGCGGCCGGCGATCAGCCACCAGACACCATCGCCGCGCTGATGGGGCAGGCGCGCGGCAGCCTCGTCGACATGTGGTGGCAGCAGCCCACGCTGCTCTTCGCGCCGCCGGAGCTCGCCGGACCCTTCTAGCCGCGATCCGCGGCGGCGATCCTCTCGAACGCGGTCGCGAGCGTTTCGGTCTCGCGTTCGGTCAGATGATCTGCGAAATGTTGCCCGACCGAGCGAAAGAACTCGGGCGCTGCGCGTCGCAGCTTCTGGCGTCCCTTTGCGGTGAGCGCGAGAAGCTGGCCGCGCGCGTCCGTTGGACAGACCCGGCTACCAATCAAGCCGAGCGCCTCCAGCCGATCGACTGCCCGGGTGAGCCCGCTCTTGGTGAGCGTCGAGCCAAGTGCGAGGTCCGTTGGGCGGATGCCTTGTTCGCCCGCCTCGTTGATGATCGCGAGCAGGTGGTGTTCCGCCAGGGCGAGCCCCGCCTGGCGCTGGAGATCGCGATCCATAGCACGAGCGACGACGACCGAACGGCCGTCTCGGCGGTGACACTGCTCCGCGAATCGGGAGTGCACGAGCAGGACATCTCGGTGATCGCGCGCGATCGGCGCCGCGCCGAGCTCGTCGCCGGAGACCGGGCCTGGCTCCCCGGCAAGGGATGGAGCGGGCTCATGGTGCGACTTCAAAAGATGATCAACGGCGGACTTCCGAAGGACGTCAGGAGCCGATACGCCAAGGCGCTCCGCTCCGGACAGATCGTTGTCGTCGCGGCGGCCGGCGATCAGCCACCAGACACCATCGCCGCGCTGATGGGGCAGGCGCGCGGCAGCCTCGTCGACATGTGGTGGCAGCAGCCGACGTTGCTCTTCGCGCCGCCGGAGCTCGCCGGACCCTTCTAGCCGCGATCCGCGGCGGCGATCCTCTCGAACGCGGTCGCGAGCGTTTCGGTCTCGCGTTCGGTCAGATGATCTGCGAAATGTTGCCCGACCGAGCGAAAGAACTCGGGCGCTGCGCGTCGCAGCTTCTGGCGTCCCTTTGCGGTGAGCGCGAGAAGCTGGCCGCGCGCGTCCGTTGGACAGACCCGGCTACCAATCAAGCCGAGCGCCTCCAGCCGATCGACTGCCCGGGTGAGCCCGCTCTTGGTGAGCGTCGAGCCAAGTGCGAGGTCCGTTGGGCGGATGCCTTGTTCGCCCGCCTCGTTGATGATCGCGAGCAGGTGGTGTTCCGCCAGGGCGAGCCCCGCCTGGCGCTGGAGATCGCGATCCATAGCACGAGCGACGACGACCGAACCGACCATGAATGCGCGCCACGCGCGAAACTCGGTCGGCTTGAGGCGTCGCTTGGTGGCCCTCGGAATAACTTGCGTAGGCAACTAGTTGATTGTACCAGCAACTAAACCCCGGTGACGCCGGCGAGAGGGAAACATATGTTCTGGTACATCGACCCATCCCATACGGCAGTGAACTTTTCGGTGAAGCACATGATGGTGACCACCGTTCGCGGCAGCCTCGGCAAGGTCCGCGGCCGCATCGAGCTGGACCCCGAGCACCCCGAGAAGGGTGACTTCGAGATCTCCGCAACGGTGAAGGGGATCAACACCGGCGACGCGAGGCGCGACGGGCACCTCCAGTCGGCGGATTTCTTCGACGCCGAGAAGTACCCCGAGATCACCTTCAAGAGCAACGCGGTCTTCCCGAAGGGCGAGGGCCACTACACGGCGAGCGGCGACCTCACCATCCGCGAGGTCACGCGTCCGGTGAGCTTCGACAT
>VBDV01000105.1 GCA_005882765.1 Chloroflexota bacterium
CGCTGAAGCGCGGTGTCACCGGCGTCGAGTCCCTGGAGCAGGCGAGCTCTTACGCGGCGCTCCAGCGGGCGCGCGAGCGCGGAAAGCTCACGCTGCGCGCGCTCATGGGGATACCGCACCGCTCTCTCGCGCTCTCGCTCCCCACCACCGGAACCCCTCCCCAGATCCGCGACAGCGCCGCCTTCGACCTCGAGGCCGCGCTCGCGAGCGGCATGCGCACGGGGCAGGGCGACGAATGGCTGCGCCTCGGCCATGTGAAGTTCTTCACGGACGGCGCGCTCGGGTCGCAGACCGCGGCGCTCGAGGAGCCCTACGAGGGAACCGACGATCGCGGCATCCTCACGTTCGATCCGATCGAGCTTCGGACGGACGTCGCGCGCGCGGCCGCGGCGGGTCTGGCGGTTGCGATCCATGCGATCGGCGATCGGGCGGTGCGCGTCGCGCTCGATGCGATCGCGCCGACCCGGATGACATCGCCGGCGCTGCGCCAGCGCCTCGAACACATCCAGCTCGTACGCGAGGAGGACCTCGGACGCTTCGGCGCTCTGGGCGTGATCGCGTCGATGCAGCCGATCCATTGCACGAGCGATCGCGACCTCGCCGACCGCTACTGGGGCCCGAAGCGAACGCCGCGGGCGTACCCCTGGCGAACCCTTCTCGAACGAGGCGCAGTCCTCGCGTTCGGCTCGGACGCACCGGTCGAGCCCATAGATCCCCTGCTCGGCATCCACGCCGCCGTCACGCGCCGGCGGCGCGCTGATCGCGAGGCCTGGTTCCCGACACAACGCCTCACCCTGGACGAGGCCCTGCACGGCTACACCGCTGGCGCGGCCTACGCCACCGGCCGCGAGCGGGAGTGGGGGACCCTCGAGGTGGGCATGCGCTGCGACGCGACCGTTGTGGATCGCGATCTCGCGAAGCTCAAAGAGGACGAGCTACTTGAGACGCGGATCCGCGCCACCATCACCGACGGAGTCGTGCGCTACGCCGACGGCCTGTCCTAGTTGAGCTCCGGACGCTCCCCGCGCTCACGCAGACGCACGAGCAGATCGCGCAGCAACTCGGTCTCTCGATTGAGGATCCGCGTTTCTTCCGCGAGGCGGGCCGACGTCGTTTCCAGTTCGAGTAGCGCCTGTTGCTGAGGCGCGTCGACCGCGAGGCTTCCGGCGATCCGGTACGCGAGGTCGCGCGGCTGCGCGCCCCGCAGGTCATCCGCCAGAGCGCGCTCGCCTCGCGAGTCGTCGGTGACCGCGACAACCGCGAGGAGATAGGCACCGAGCGCGTCGAGGGCCAGGCTCGCTCGGTCGAGAGCGCCGTCGCCGTCGGTCTCGTCGAGATAGCGGACCTGCCCGACGAGGTAAGGCTCCACCTCGGGCATCAGGGTCTCCACCGCGAAGCGACGCTCTCCGCGAGTGACGATGTAGGAGCGCCCGTCAGGGAGGAGAGACTCCGCCACGATCTTCGCCTCGGTCCCGACGGCGTACGGCTCCGCGCTCGGATCGACCTCCGAGCCGCGGCGGATGAGGACGATCCCGAACGGGCGCTGACGGTCGATGCACCGCCGGATCAGCAAGCGGTAGCGGGGCTCGAAGATGTGGAGCGGCATCAGGGCGCCCGGGAAGAGGACCGAGCCGAGCGGAAAGAGCGGAAGAATTTCGCTCACCGCCCAACGGTACTCTGGCCGTCGGTGACGGCAGGCTGCTTCCCGCAATGACCGGCGGCCGGGGTGGCGCACTCGAAGGGATCCGCGTCGTCGATCTCACGCGCGCGCTCGCCGGTCCGTATTGCACCCTCATGCTCGCGGACCACGGCGCCGACGTCGTAAAGATCGAGATCCCGGGAACGGGCGATGAGACACGCGAGTGGGCGCCGCCGTCGATCGAGGGCGTGTCCGCCTATTACCTCGCGATAAACCGCAACAAGCGCAGCGTCACCTGCGATCTGAAGCATCCCGATGGGAAGCGCGTGCTGGAGCGATTGATCGAGCGCGCTGACGTCGTCGTCGAGAACTTCAGCCCCGGCGTGATGGGCCGTCTGGGCTTCGCGGACGACCGCCTCCGCTCGATCAACCGCCGAGCCGTGATCTGTCACCTATCGGGGTTCGGTCAGGACGGACCTGGGCGCGCCTGGGCGGCATACGACCTCGTCGTACAGGGGATGGGCGGCGTGATGAGCCTCACCGGTGCTCCCGGCGGCGATCCGGTGATGGTCGGTGTCCCGCAGGCCGACATAGTGGCGGGTATGTTCGCGGCGTTCGCGATCGTGGTGGCCCTCGAAGCACGTCACCGGACTCGCGAGGGTCAGATCATCGACGCGACCATGATCGGCGGGCAGGTCGCGTTGCTCTCGCGACAGGCGGCGCGGTATTTCGCCGATGGAACCGTCCCCCGGCCGGAGGGCAACGTGCACGCCTCGATCGTTCCGTATCAGACATTCCGGGCGGCCGATGGATTCGTGAACATCTGCTGCGCCAACAACGCGCTGTTCGAGCGGCTGTGCCGCGCCATCGAGCTCGAAGATCTCCTCGACGATGCGCGCTTCGCCGACAACGCAAGCCGCGTGAAGCACCGCGAGGCCCTCGTCCCGCTGATCGCGACGCGCGTACACACAATGACGAAAGGCGACGTGGTCCGCAAGCTGCGCGAGGCGAACGTGCCCGTCGGGCCGATCAATGATCTCGCCGAGGTCTTCAACGATCCGGTCGTGCGCCATCTCGGACTCATCGCGGAGGTCGATCATCCCGTCGCCGGCCGGGTGCGCGCGCCAGGGATTCCGGTCCGTCTCTCCGAGACGCCCGGCTCGGTGCGACGCGCTCCACCGTTGCTCGGCGAGCACACCGATGAGGTCCTCGGCGAGCTCGGTTATGCCGCGGACGAGATCGCGAAGCTTCGCGGGGACGGCGCGGTCTGATCGCGGATCGCGACATTCGACCGCGGCGGCGGCGGTTATGGCTCGTGGCCGCCCTGACCGTGCTCTCGTACGGGATCTACGTCCCGATCTGGTTTGGTTTCTCGTGGGCGGAGCTCCGTCGCGATACATCCGACGAGACGATGTTCCCCGCAGCGCACGGCGCCTCGATCTTCATCCCCGGATACGGCACCTGGCAGGCTTATCGGCATTTCGCCCTCATCGGCGCGCTCCTCGCGAAGATCGGCGCACCGCTCAAGGTCGATCCGTCCACCGCCGCACTCGCGACAACGGTGTGGTGGGTCACGTGGCTGCACTACTCCAACGAGCCACTCTTCGTGGTGCTCAACGTGATCGAGCTCGTCGCCGGAACGGCGGTCGTCGTCTTTGGCCAACGAGCGCTGAACGCTTACTGGGCTGCCCGGCCCGGACCACCAGCAGACGATCGGGTGCTCCAAACAGACTGGTTCGCCCTCGGTATGGCCGCGGCGTTCTTTGTTTTCATAACCGTGAGCAACGCGCTCGCGCCCTCGGACCTGCCCGCCCCCACCAACTAACATCCGCCTCTCTGTGCCGTCGCACATCCTCGTCGTCGGCTCGCTGGCCTACGACGACGTGCACACCCCCTACGACAGCCGCCGCGAGGTCCTCGGCGGCGCCGCTTCGTATTTTTCGCTGGCCGCCTGTCTCTACGCGCCGGTCCGGCTCATGGGCGTCGTGGGTGACGACTTCCGCGGGAGCGACCTCGAGCGTCTTCGCGCGAAGGGCGTCGACCTTGCCGGCGTCGAGCACGCGAAGGGCCGTTCCTTCCGCTGGCTCGGCAAATACGACCACGACCTCGCGGCCGCCGAGACGATCAACACCGACCTCGGTGTCTTCGGTGACTGGGAACCCACAGTTCCACCGGCCTTTGCGGATAGCGAGTTCGTCTTCCTCGCCAACATCCTTCCGGAGATCCAGGGGCGCATGCTGGAGCAGGTGCGCGCTCCGAAAGCGGTGGCCCTCGACACCATGAACTACTGGATCGAGCGGCGCCGGGATGCGCTCGCTGCGGTCATGACCCGCGTGGACATCGTGACCGTGAACGAGGCCGAGGCGCGACAGTTCTGCGGGACGCATAACGTGCTCAAGGCGGCACGCGAGATCCTGGCGCTCGGCCCGCGCGCGGTCGTCATCAAACGTGCCGAGTACGGCGCGCTTCTCCTGACGAAGGACCGGATCTTTTGGACGCCGGCCTACCCGCTCGATGAGGTCCGCGACCCGACCGGTGCCGGGGACGCCTTCGCGGGCGGGATGCTCGGCCATCTAGCCCGCGCCGGGACGTTCGACGATGCGACGCTCTGCCGGGCTGTCCTCCACGGGACGGTGTGCGCCTCGTTCGCGGTCGAGGACTTCAGCGTGGACGGGATCGAGCGTGCGGATCGCACTGCCATCGACCGGCGCGTGCGGGAGCTCGAATCCCTCGTATCGGCGTGAGCCGGGAACCGCTTGGCGGGACGGTTGTACGAGGGGTGAGAACCGACTCCGTGGAGGGCCGGCCGGCGGAGGACGCTGTACTCGTGGAACGCGCGCAGCACGGAGACACCGAGGCATACGGCGAGCTGGTGAGGCGCTACCAAGCGCTCGCCACCAGGACCGCCTACGTGATCACCGGCCTCTCGGCCGAAGCCGAGGACGCTGCCCAGGACGGGTTCGCCAAGGCGTACTTCGCGCTGTCGCGTTTTCGGACCGGCGCGCCGTTCCGGCCCTGGCTGCTCCGCATCGTCGCGAACGAGGCCAAGAACCGCCGCAAGGCGGCCGGCCGGCGAGCGACGGTCGACCTCAGCGTCGCCGAGGACCGCCCCTCGGGTGACACGGCCCTGTCGCCCGAGGAGGCGGCCCTCGCGAGCGAGCGGCGTACCTTCGTTCTCGGGGCACTGGGCAGACTTCGCGAGGAGGATCGACTGGTTATCGCGTACCGCTACTTCATGCAGCTCTCCGAGGCCGAGATGGCCGATGCGCTGGGATGCGCTCGCGGGACCGTCAAGTCGCGCCTTTCGCGC
>VBDV01000106.1 GCA_005882765.1 Chloroflexota bacterium
GATGCTCGGCCATCTGGCCCGCGCCGGGACGTTCGACGATGCGACGCTCTGCCGGGCTGTCCTCCACGGGACGGTGTGCGCCTCGTTCGCGGTCGAGGACTTCAGCGTGGACGGGATCGAGCGTGCGGATCGCACTGCCATCGACCGGCGCGTGCGGGAGCTCGAATCCCTCGTATCGGCGTGAGCCGGGAACCGCTTGGCGGGA
>VBDV01000116.1 GCA_005882765.1 Chloroflexota bacterium
AGTCCGTCACGCGTGAGCGAATCGACGAGCTCCGTAAGCGCCGGCGCGGTCATCGCGCAGCGCTGCGCGAGGTCACCGCTTCGCATCGCGCGCTCGCGAAGCTGCCACATCACGCCGGCGCGGTTCGCCGAGACGTGGCTGTGCTCGCGGTTCGCGGCGGTGGCCATCTTGATGACGCGCAGGGTGTTCAGGAGGAGCCCTGCGAGCTCGAGGTCCTCGCTCTTTGCTGGGGCATTGCGTTCGACGACCGTGGTCACTGGTTCGGACTCCAAATAGTTAGGTGACCGAAATGTAAGGGGTCCGCACCAAGGGCGCAAGGGCCGGGAGTGTCTCGTCGGTCACAGAAAGGGCGAACGCGGTCTAGCCGGCTCCAGACTCCACGAACGGTTGCTCTATGTCGGCGGCGAAAAACTTGCGCCCGCCGCATGTCGGGCACTTCTCGGGTTGACGCTCGCCGTGCGAGATCGTCCCGCAGGATTCGCACCTGAAATGGTTTTGACCACCCTTCGCGCGAACGACAGCGGGCGCTTCGGCGAGAAGCTGTCGGATCTGGCCCAGTTCGCTCGCGACTTGCAGGGGCTCGATCCCCGCCCCGGTCTGATCCGCCTCGACGAGGCGGTTCATGAGCGCGTCGAGCCGCATGAGCGCTTCTTTCACGGTCGCTGGTGAGAATAGGCGGGTCCGGCCCCGCTTTCACGACCGCGAATTAGACCGCCCGGTTCACCTTTGTGCGTTCCGCGGCGGCTGCTCTCGAGCCGACCAGATAAGCGACCACACCCACGACCAGCAGGAGCGCATAGACCCCGGAACCGCTGATCGGAAGACCGAGCGCCCGATCGAGCGAGTAAACGCCCGGATCGGCGACGCCATTGATCGCGGCGATCGCACCGAGGGTGAACGGGAATTCGATCCCGCCCTTGCTGTTCCAGAAGCCCTTGCCCCAGTGCGCGCGCGCTATGGCCACGCCCATCTGAATCGTGAGGGCCGCCGCAACGATCGGCACGAGGAGACCGAGCGCGAACGCAACGCCCCCGGCGAGCTCGGCGAAGGCCGAGACCCAGGCCCAGAAGACCGGGGGTCGCATGCCCATCCGCGTGACGCCCTGGGTCCATCCCGCGAGGCCGGGCCCGCCCCACACGCCGAGGACCTTCTGCGCTCCGTGTGCCGCGATGACGAGACCGACGACCGCACGAACAAGTGCGATTGCGAGATCGGTCGAGATAACAGGTGTGACGACCATGGAGATCCCTCCTTTTCGTCAATGCCGCAGAACACGTTCCACGCCTCGACTATTCCGACCCATTCGTTTCGTCGCCGCTCGTATCGTGCGGGAGTGCGCCTGGACCACGTCGTCATCGCGGTCAGCGACTTCGAGCGTTCGAGCGCCTTCTATCGAGACGTGCTCGGCGCTGATGTCGTCGAGATCGACGGGCGAGTCGCCTACCGAATCGGTGATCAGCAGCTCAACGTGCACGGTCCAGGCGTGCGGCCAGCAATGGTCGCGCGGATTCCGGTGGCCCCCGGTAACAGCGACCTCTGTTTCGAGTGGGACGGCTCGATCGCGGGGGCAGTCGCGCACCTCGAAGCCCACGGCGTTCGCATTGAAGCCGGGCCCATGACGCGCGGCGGAGCGAAGGGGAGCGGCGCGAGCGTGTACTTCCGGGATCCAGATGGCACGCTCCTCGAGCTCATCTCCTACGCGGGCTAACCGGAAGCCGCCGCGCCGATCCGTCTCGGCGAACTCAGGTAATGCGCGTAGGAAGGTCGGGACGTCCCTTGGCGCAAGACTCGGTGCGCGACAGAGCACCTGATCCCGCTGGATTTCCCACGTGAGAGGAAGGCGCGGTGCCTCGTCCACGAGCCACGTCATGAGCGCAAGGTCGAGAAGCGCCGCGGCAAATCCACGGTCCGGCGAGATCACGCGGTAGCGCGCGTTGAAATCGCCCCACTCGAGGCGCACGGGCTCGCCACCCGCACGATCCGGCGGTGGCGCCGATGCGGGTTCGATGACGACGTGCGGGCGCGCACCGACTACGGTCGCGATTGCACAGCTGAATCGAATGGGTTCGGAACGGATGTCGTTGCCAGGCTCTCCGTCGGAGTCGACCCGCTGCCGGTAAAGAAAGTCGAAGGCGATCAGATCGACTCCTCCGATCGTCCCGCCGATGAAGTTCTCGCAGATCTGCTCCACGCCTCGCGAGAAGAGCTCGAATGGATAGTGGAAGGCTGTCGACCCGGGGTAGGCCGGATCCGTTCTCGCGAAGGTGAGGCTGAGCTCGTGGGCGATCCCTTCGATCTCGTCCGCGCGAGACAGCTCGCGGCGGAAACGATCGAGGTAGAACGGCGCGGCGATCAGAGCGACGAACGCCGCGAGACCGCCGAGCGCCAGCATTACCAGCGGCACGACACGCATTCTGTGGCCCGCTTCGCTGGCGCAGGCCCCGCAGGGCGCTTCGCGCCGTCCTGTATGTGCGTCTGCGGACGCACATACAGAACTTCGTCGGTCGCGCCGTGTGCGCCTGCGGGCGCCCACGCGCTCCCTCCTCGTCCTGTGGAGATGGGGGAGGGTCGAACTCCCCGTCCAAGGCCTGCGCGCGGATCGCGTCTACGAGCGTAGTCGGCGGTTTTGATCTCGCGGAACGAGGCGCGCACCGACACGCTCCCCGTTCTCGCCAGGTCGGTTCACTTGAGCCCGCCTACCGACCGATCGGTGGGCCGCAGCTCCGCTTATATCGCCCTTCCCGGCCCGCGGAGCGGAGACCGGGAGGACGTCTCACTGACTAGGCAGCGAGAGCGTAAGAAGTGTTGGCAGTTGTCTGCCTGCCGTTCGGATTAACGAGGAGGAACGGCGTTCCTCGGCTCGCGGCGGTCCGTCTGCCTGCCCTGTCGAAACCACGCATCCCCGTGTCACCGTGCGGGACGCCCGCGATTCGTTTGGGCAAGACAATTGTACCGATGTGGAGAAGTGATTTGGCCGTCCTCACCGTGATCTGCGCCGCACTCGCGACAGCGTGCGCGGCCCCACCTGCCGCGAGGTCGTCGACCACGCCCGAGCGGACGACGACGCCCACGAATCCCGCGACCACAGCACCAGCGACCGCGAGCACGCGCGTCGGCATCCGCTACGTCGCCATCGGCGCGTCCGACGCGGTGGGCGTGGGCGCCAGCGATCCGACGAATGGATCGTGGCCCGCCCTCGTCGCCTCGCGGCTTCCGGCGGGTTCCCCGCCCTATACGAATCTCGGAGTCTCGGGGTCCCTCGCGCTGCAGGCCGTGACGCAGCAGTTGCCGGGAGCGATCGCGCAGATGCCGGACGTAGTCTCGGTCTGGCTCGCGGTCAACGACCTGAACGCGACGATCGAGCCGGCCTCGTTCGCGGACGCACTCGGTCAGATCCTCGACGGCCTCGTGGCGAAGACGAGCGCGACCATCTTCGTCGGCGACGTCCCCGATCTTCGTGCGGTGCCGGTCTACGCGGGCGCGGACAAGGCGCGCCTCCTCGCCGGCATACAGGGCTACAACAACGCGATCGCGGCGATCGCCGCCCGAAATCCGGCGCGGGTGAAGGTCGTCGATCTCTTCACAGGCAGCGCGGCTCTCGTCTCGACTGCAACGGTCTCGCAGGATGGATTCCATCCTTCGGATGAGGGCTATCAGCTGATCGCAGACCGCTTCGCGAGCGCCATGCGCGCCAACGGAGTTCCCCTCCGGGCTTAGTCGGCCGGGCTCTCGATCGCCACGCGCGGGCTTGGCATCGCCGCCGGCGCGAGCAGGCGGACGGCGCCGGCCATGATCGCGCACCCCGCCGTCATGAAGATGACACCGATGAGCAGGACCACACGTGGATCGGCCACGGCGAGAAGCCCTGCGGCAACGAACGGAGCCGCCGTGCCACGAAGGCCCATGAGGAGCGACTGCGCGGTGGCGTACTCGCCGATCTTGTCCCGCGGGGCGATCTGCACGATGTTCGTGAAGAACGTGATCTCGCCGCCGGCGCTGACGATCCCGCCGACGATCGCGACGGGAATGAGGAGCCACACGTCGGCTGCGGCGATGTAGCCGATCGGGACGAGCAGCGTGACGACGGTGTTGAGAAGGGTGAGGCGGATCGATGATCCGCGATCGATCATCCGGCCCCACACGAGGTACGCCACGATCATGGTGGCCGAGGAGACCGCGCTCATCGCGCCGATGAACGAGTTTGACGCGTTGAAGTGATCGACGAGCAGGATCGGGTAGACCGCGACGTTGATCAGGTTGCCGATGCCGAACACCGTGAAGGACAGGAGCAAGCGGCGGTATTTGTGGTCCGCCCACACGTCGCGCGCGATGGTCACAAGGGATCTGCGCTGCGCGACTTTCGCCAAGCCGTCGTAGCGGACGAGGAAGAACGCGGCGGCTCCGGGGAGACCGATGAGTGCGGCCGCGGCGAAGACCCACGCGGCGGGAATGACGTCGATGAACGTGCCAGCCACAGCAGCGGCAGCGATGCCCGCGATCGCGCCACCGATACGGACGTTGGCCATCGCCGAGGCGCGCTCGCGGTCGGGGTAGATGCCCTGCATGAGCGCGGTGTACGCGCTGATGTTCGCCACGCTGATGATGAAGGTGATGACGGTCGTCATGGCGAGCATCAGCGGCGTCGCCGCGACGAGGACCCCCGCGAGGAACGTCGCGCGTGCGAGCGTCACGGTGCCGGCGACCACCCTTACTTGCGGAAAGCCCATGAGGAGGTAGGCCGAGATGGGAGAAAGCAAGTGCCCGACGAACGGCGCCGCGATCACGATCGCGACGTCGATGGTGGATCCGCCCAGCCGACGCACGACGATCGGCATGAACGTGATGAGCACGGATATGTAGACGCCCCCGCAGATCGCGCTGAACGTGTCGATCCGGAAGTTACGGCGAACGCGTGCGGGCGCCCAGTTGACATCCATACGAGGACTCGAACGCTAGCGCCCGAAGCGGCGCTTCTGGAAGGCCCCCGAGGGGGCTATTTAGGGTCGATCTCGCGGACCGAAGTTCGACCCCGGCCGGTATCCACCCGGTCTCGGACCGAAGCCGCGCCGCGGACCGTAGCGGTTCGGCCCGCCGCCCCCGCGGAGTCCGCCCGGAGGTCCCGGACGGAACTGCGCCGGGCCGCGCGCGCCCGGGGCGGTCGAGCTGATGACGACGCGACGGTTCGGATCGACGCCAACTGACTCCGTCTTCACTCCGGGCGTGTCCTGCACCGCGAGGTGCACGATCCGCCGCTCGTAGGCGAGCATCGGCTCGAGCGTCACGGCCTGCCCGCTGGTGCGGACACGCGCCGCGACGCGCCGGGCGATCTCGCGAAGCTGCTCCTCCCTGCGTCGGCGATAGCCCTCGATATCGAGTGGCACGTGCACCGTCCGGCCGACCCGCCGCGAGGTGATCGCGGAGGTGATCTGCTGCAGAGCCACCAGGTTTTCGCCGCCGCGGCCGATCAGCGCTCCGAGATCTGGACCTAGAACTTCGATGCCCTCGTGACGGGGGCCATCGTCGAGCGCGACCTCCGCCTCGATGCCCATGAGCGCGAGCAGGTCGCGGAGAACTTCGGCCCCAGCTGCGAGATCCTCGGCCAGGGCCGGAGCGGACTCCTCGCGCTCGGCATCTTCACGCTCTTCGCGGCGCTCCTCGCGTTCGCGGATCGCGTCGGGGCGCCGCGGGACCTCCGCCTCGTCGATCACCGGCTCGGGCTCGGGCGGCGCCTCCTCCTCGACGAAGGTAATGAGCACCCGTGCGTCCTCGCCGCCAATGCCGAGCACGTTCGCCGGCTTGCCCTTCTCGAGCACCTCGTACTCGACGTCGGTGCGCTTCTTGCCGAGCGAACGCAGTCCCCGCTCTATCGCCTCTTCTACCGAACGGCCCGTGAATTCCTCCCCACGCAGCGGACTCATCGCTTCCTCCTCCTCCCGCGGCGGCGGCCTCCGCCGCCGTTAGCGTTTCGCCCCGAAGCCGCCATGGCCTCGGGCTCCTCCATGTCGTGCTCGGCTTCGGCGATCGCCGCCTGCTCGCGCGCCCGCATTGTCTTATCGGCAGGTGTCGGGATGTTGGCGAGCGGCGGGATCCAGCGCGGGAGCTGACCCCAGCCCATGACGAAGTACTGCTGGATGATCTGGAAGATCGTCGTGGTGATGTAGTAGATGAACACGCCCGACGCCAACGTCCGGAAGAAGACGATGGTGATCAGGGGCAGGTAGTAGGTCATCGATTGCATCGTGCGCTGGGTCGGGTCGTCGGTCTGCGGAGGATTGCGCGGTAGCGCCTGGACCGAAGCGACGAGCTGCAACAGGGAGGAGATGATCGGCAGCGGGCCGATAAAGCCGAAGAAGAGAAGGTCGGGCTGCGCGAGACTCGAGACCCATGGCAGCCAGTGCGCGGTGAGATCGATGGTCGCGTCGGGGGCTCGGTCGGCGACCGTGAATTGCAGGAAGGGCCAGAGCACGGCATCCCTGAGCTGCTCGATCGTGAGCGCGTGCGCCCCGGACAGGCCACCGACCTGCTGGAACGCCGCGTACATGGCGAAGAGGACTGGGAAGAAGACGACCATCGGAAGGCATCCGCCGATCGGATTGATGCCCCGTTCCTGGTAGAGCTTCATCTGCTCCTGCTGCAGCTTCGCGCGATCGTTCCCGTGCTTCTTCTTGAGGTCGTTCAAGGCCGGAGCGAGCTCCTGCATCGCGCGTGACGAGCGCACCTGCGCGCGGAAGACCGGGAAAAGCGCGAGGCGGATCGCGACCGTCACGATCACGACCGCGAGGCCGAAGTCGTGGATGAAGTAGTCGGCGAGGACGAGCAGGTTGACAAGGGGATAGACGAGAAACGCGTTCCATATTTCAGTGACGATCGGGGGCATTAGCCGGCCCGCCGCTCCGGCACGGGATCGTAACCGCCACGGCTCCAGGGGTGGCACCCCAACAGGCGCTTCGTCGCGAGCCAGCCTCCGCGCGCGACGCCGTAGCGCTCGACAGCCTCCATCGCGTATTCCGAGCACGTGGGCGTGTATCGGCACGCCGGCGGCAGCATTGGGCTCACCGCGGCTTTGTAGAAGCGAAGGGCCGCCAGGACGACGGTCTTCACGCGGTCCTCGCGGGGCGAGCGAGCGAGGTGAGCGCGGTGGATGCGGCCGTTCGCAGATCGGCGAATGCCGCGGCCGCGACATGAGAACGGGTCACGATCACGACGTCGTAACCGGGCCCCCGCTCGAGACCTGCGATCGCGACACGGAAAGCCTCACGGAGTCGGCGCCGGGACCGGTTGCGCGCGACGGCGCGCCCGAGCGAGCGTGGAGCGGCGACTGCGAGACGAATCACCTCAAGGCCGTTTGGCCGGGCGCGGAGCGCGAACATCGCATGCTGAATCTTCATTCCTTCGCTCCACACCGCGGCGATGTCCGCGTCCCGCCGCAGACGCGCGGCGTCCACGAATGACGCGGCGCTAGACGACGGTGAGGCGCTTGCGGCCACGCGCGCGGCGCGCGGCGAGCACACGACGACCGCCGGTCGTCCTCATGCGCGAGCGAAATCCATGCACGCGCGCACGTCGGCGGGTCTTCGGTTGATAGGTGCGCTTCAAGGTCGAGTCCCTTCTCCCGCTGCAACAAAACGATCAAAAAACGACGGTGTGTGCAAACGAGCATAGCAGTAGACCCGGTGGCTTCTCCTTGGGGTATAGTTCGCGGGCTTCCAAAACGGGTCGGTCGGAGCCTCGGTCTTTCCCTTCGGTGTGGCGTCGGGCGGTCATGGCGTGACGGTTGTGGGGAGCGGTCTTGGAGCACGTACGTAGAGAAGGGGAGCCGTTGAACCTCAAACAGCTTTGGACGGCCGCCCTCGGTGAGCTGCAGGTCGGACTTTCGCGCGCTCAGTACGACACCTGGTTCAAGGACACGCAGGTCATCTCCGAAGAGGACGACGTCTTTCTCATCGGCGTACCCAACGCATTTGCCCGCGAGTGGCTGGAGAGCAAATTTCGGCCCCAGGTGCGCGCCGCGCTCCAGCATCTCCTCGGCCGCACCGTCGACGTCCGGTTCGTGACATCTTCCGGTGCGCCCGCGACCGCCCGGACCAGCGCGGCCCCAGGTATGACCTCTTCTGCATCGAGTGGTGGCGGCCAGCAGGTAAGCGGGCAGGAGCGGCGCGAGGCCGGCGCCCTTCTGAACTCGCGCTACACCTTCTCGACCTTCGTCGTGGGCTCGAACAACCGCCTCGCTCACGCTGCGGCGCTTTCGGTCGCCGAGCGGCCTGGACACAGCTACAACCCGCTGTTCGTGTACGGCGGATCGGGTCTCGGAAAGACGCATTTGATGCACGCGATCGGCCACGCGGTGATCGCTCGACACCCGAAGAAGCGGGTCGCGTACGCGACGAGCGAAAAGTTCACCAACGAATTCATCAATTCGATCCGCGCTCAGAAGGGTGAGGAGTTTCGCGACCGCTACCGGCGTATCGACGTGCTCCTCATCGACGACATCCAATTCATCGCCGGCAAGGAAGGCACGCAGGAAGAGTTCTTCCATACGTTCAACGCGATCCACGAAGAGGGCAAGCAGATCGTGATGTCGAGCGACCGCCCGCCAAAGGCGATCACGCAGCTCGAGGACCGCTTGCGCTCCCGTTTCGAATGGGGACTCACCGCGGACATCTCGGCCCCCGACCTCGAGACGCGGATCGCGATCCTTCGCGCGAAGGCCGAGGCGCAGAACGTCGCTGTGCCGCCGCCGGTGATCGACTTCTTGGCGCAGCGCATCGTGTCGAACATTCGCGAGCTTGAGGGAGCGCTCACGCGAATCGCCGCGTACGCCGCGCTTCAGGCCGTTCCGGTGACGACACAGCTCGCGCAGGAGATGCTGCAGAACCTTCTCTACAACCCGCACCGCAAGAGCCTCTCGCCGGAGCGCATCGTCGAGACCGTTGCGCGTTACTACGGCGTGCCGCTCGATCAGATCAAAGGAAAAGCGCGCGACCGGCAGGTGGTCGTTCCGCGCCAGATCGCCATGTACCTCATGCGCGAAGAGACCGAGGCACCGCTCCTCCGGATCGGTGAGGCCCTGGGCGGGCGCGATCACTCGACCGTGTTACATGGCTGCGAGAAGATCGAGCGCGAGATGGCCGACAACGACGATTTCCGCCGAGACGTTGGGGCTCTTCGGGAGCTCCTGTACGCCGACTGAGGGCACCCGGGCGACCAGTCTGAGTGCGCCAGATGCGGGCAAGCGAGTGTGGATAAGGCGACCCGGCGTGTGGATAAAGACCCCCATTTGTGGACATGTCGGGTGTACGAATGTTCTCTTCCGAGACGTGTGTTGGATCTTCTGACCACCTAGCCTACGTCGTCCACAGGCCTCCTCAAACGATCGACAGCCGGTCCCCAGGCTCCCGGAGCACGGTCTCGCGAGGGAAGCCCCATAGTCCACATCACTACTACCGCCACTACTGGTTGTATCTATCTTTCTCGGGGTACGAGCGGGGAGGGTCGCGTGAAGGTCGTTTGTTTACAAGAGAACCTCGCGCATGGGTTGGGGATCGCGGGACGCGGAGTTTCGACCAGGGGGAGCTTGCCGATCCTTGGCAACGTTCTCCTCCGTACCGATTCCGGTCGTCTGCGCCTCACTGCGACCAACCTCGAGGTTGGGATCAACTGCTGGGTCCCGGCAAAGGTGGATGACGAAGGCGCCATCACGGTGCCGGCCAAGCTCTTCATCGATTTCGTGAACTCGCTTCCGCCCGGGAATGTCGAGCTCTCGCTGAACGTGCGGACGAAGACGGTCCACATCAAGTCCGGTCCCTACGAGGCCAACATCAAAGGCATGGATGCGGAAGAGTTTCCGATCATCCCCCAGATCCCTGAGAAGCCCACTACCCGCATGGCGCAGGGGACGCTTCGCCGGATGATTAGCGAGGTCGCGTTCGTCGCGGCGACGGACGACAGCCGACCAGTCCTTACGGGCGTCCTCACAACCTTCGCCGGTGACCTCGTCACGATGGCGGCTGCCGACCCATACCGACTGTCGGTGCGACACGCGCGCCTCCTTGACCGAGTGGACCCGTCGATCGAGGTGATCGTCCCCGCAAAAAGCCTCTTCGAGGTCGCACGGATCCTCGAAGATACCGAGGACCGTACGGTCGACATCCTCGTGACTCCGAACAAGAGCCAGGTCATTTTTCACACCGACGAGGCCGACCTGGTCTCGCGGATCATCGAGGGGCAGTTCCCCAACTACAAGCAGGTCATCCCCACAAGCCACTCGACACGGGTGCTCGCCCAGCGCGAGGAGCTTCTGAAGGCGACACGCCTTGCGTCTTACTTCGCACGCGACGCCGCGAACATGCTGCGATTCCAGGTCGACCCCGCGAACGAGCCGCCACTCGTCATCACCGCGAACGCGGCCGAGGTCGGCGACAACACCGGCCGCATCGACGCAACCGTTGAGGGCCAGGCCACGACGATCGCCTTCAATTCCCGATTCGTCGCCGACGCACTCTCGAGCCTCACCGCACCGGAGATCGCGCTCGAGCTCGGCGGCCCGCTTGCGCCTGGGGTCGTCCGGATAGTCGGCGACGACAGCTATCTTCATGTGGTGATGCCGCTTCGCATCCCGGCCTAGGCACCGGCTCGCCGGGCATGCGCGTTGCCGCGATCGCGCTCGAGAACTTCCGCAGTTACGAGGACAGAACACTCGACCTTGCCGCGGGCGTGACGGCCTTCGTCGGTCCGAACGGCGCGGGCAAGACGAACGTCCTCGAGGCCGTGCATCTGGTCGCGCGC
Source organism: Chloroflexota bacterium (assembly GCA_005882765.1). GTDB lineage: Bacteria > Chloroflexota > Limnocylindria > P2-11E > P2-11E > 3-1-20CM-2-70-9. Next base: position 10,786 of record VBDV01000116.1, read on the forward strand.
GGCGAGTCGTCGCGTGCTGGCGACGACGTCGAAATGATCCGGTGGGGCGCTCCGCTCTCGCGTGTCACCGTCGACGCCTGCCGGGCCGCGGAGAGGACTCGCCTGGAGGTGACCCTCTTCGCACCGGCAGCCGACGTCCGCCGGCGACCTCGCCGGTACACCGCTGACGGTGCTCCTCGACGGGCGGACGACGTCGTGGGCACGGTCGCGGTCGTGGCGTTCTTTCCCGAGGACACCGATCTTCTCGCGTCGGCGCCATCCGCGCGGCGCCGGTATCTCGACGCGATGGTCGCGCAGGTCGACCGCGCGCATCGTGCCGACACGCGGGCGTATGCGAACGTGCTCACGCAGCGGAACGCGCTGCTTCGGGCGGGGCGCGACGACGAGCCGGTCTCGGAGAGCGAGATCGCGTTCTGGGACACCGAGCTGGTGCGGCTCGCGACCTCCATCTCGCTCCGCCGCGAAGCGGCGGTCAGGGAGATTCGTCCGGCATTCCGCGCGGCGGCCGCGGCCCTCGGCGCGGACCCTACCCCAGACGTGGCGTACGCGGGTCAGGTGCAGGCTTCGACCGCGGAAGAGCGCGCGGAGGGCTACCGGCGACTCATCGCGGAAAAGCACGATCGCGAGCGCTGGCAGGCCACGACGCTCGTCGGCCCGCACCGCGAGGACCTCGCCGTCGCCGCGGGCGAGCGGCCGCTCCCGACGTTCGCTTCGCGCGGCGAGCAGCGATCCGCCGTGCTGGCGCTGAAGCTCGCCGAGGCCGAGTGGATCCATTCGCACGTCGGCGAACCCCCGATCTTCCTGCTCGACGACGTGCTCTCTGAACTCGACACCGCGCATCGCGAAGCGCTGTGCCGTGCGCTTCCGGAGGGTGCGCAGACCCTCCTCACCGCGGCGGTGCTCACGAGCATCCCCGAGGACCTCCGGCGCGGGGCGGCGGTGACCGAGATCGCCCGCCCGTGAGACCGCTCGCCGCGGCGATCGCCAGAGCGCTGCGCACGCTTCGCCTGGACAGCGACGTCGCCAGGGCGGACGCGGTACGAGCCTGGACGTCGGTCGCGTGCGCGGTCATCGGGCCCGACGCGACGCGAACGACCGCGGTGCGCATGGATGAAGGCACGCTCGTCGTGGCCGTCCCCACCGCGCAGTGGGCGGCGGAGATCCGGCTTCGCGAGGAGCAGCTCGTCGCGGAGCTCGCGTCACGCGCGCCGCGGAGCGGCATCGCGAAGATCCGCTCCGTGCCGGCGTCACGGTAATGAGAGATCTCTTCGTACCACTTCGCGGTGGTACCCGTCGTCGGCCGCTCGCGCGAACAAGTTCGCGCGGACGGCACTCCTAGGGTCCCTAAACTCGCCACCGATGCGACAGCTGAGCCTTGCGACGAAGATCGGCACCACAGCGGAGCTGCGGCCCGGCACGCCGGACGTGATCGTTGCCAGCGAACCGACCCTCGGCGCGACGCTGCGGACGAAGGGCCGCTTCTATTTCCTGTGCGAGGTCGCACGGCAGCACGGCAACGCGGGGGGCGACGTCGCGAAGGAAGTGGCCGATCTCGCAAGGCAGGAGTACTACTACGACCTTTCGGCCGGGATCGAGGTCTCGCTCCGCAAGGCGCTCCGGCAGGCGAATCGTCGGGCTGCGCAACGCCTTCGCGATCAACATGGACGCGTATCGCTCCACTGCGCCTGCGCGGTGGTCGTCAACAACGAGCTGTACGCCGCCCGGATCGGCGCCGCCCAGGTTTTCCTCGTGCGGCGGGCGCGGCTCTTTCTTCCCGGAGACGAACCGGGAGAGCTCGCGGATTTCGTTCATCGGACCACGACCCGGGAGGCCGAATCGCTCGGGGGCATCGCCGACGTCTTGCCGGACGTGTGGCGCCAGAGCATCGAACCAGGCGACACGCTCATCCTCGCGTCAGGCGGTCTGGTCGAGGGCCTCGGTGCCGAAGCGCTGAAGAACGCCGCGATCACGCTCCACCCGCGCGCGGCGGCGGAGCACATCAATAACCGTGCTGTCGCCGATGGCGTGGTCGGCAGCGTCGCGGCGATCTTCATCGAGGTGACAGCCGCGAGCGCCGCCGCGGGCCGCGTTCTGCCGGAGCCTCTGCGGACGGAGCCCACGGAGGTACTGATCGCCGATGGCATCCGCTCGCGAGTCGAATCGGTGTGGCGGCGCCGTCCTCACGTCGCGCAGGCGATCGGCGCCGCGACCGCGCCGGCGGCCAAGGCGATGGGGAAGACCGTGGCCGTCGGCTTCGAGCTCATGCCGAGGCGCGCTCCGCCGCTGCCCAGCCGCCCGGATACGGCGCGCTCGCGCTCGCGCCGCCAGCGGCGTGCCGCGTCCCTGCTCGCCGTACTGCTCCTGCTCGTGGCGGGCGGCATCGGTGTGATCGCGCTCCGGGACTATCAGTCGAACCAGGTCAAGAACGACTACGCATTGGCTCTCATCAGCATCGGGAGCGACATTTCGGCGGCGCAGCGCGCCGCGGATCGGAAGCCTCCCGACACCCCGCTCGCGCGGCAAAAGGTCGATCACGCTCGAGTGACTCTCGAGGGTGCCGCGCGATCCACCGCCGCGAATCAGGCGGAGGTCTCGGCGCTTCGCGATCAGATCAACGCTCTGGATGATCAGATCACCGGCGTGATCGTCGACCTCGCGCGCGTCACCGGGCCGGATGGCCATCCGATCGCGCCCGGCGCCAAGCCCACAGCGCTCGTGGGCAACGTGAACGGACTTTATGTGGCCGACCCGGGCGCGGGTCGCCTCTGGAAGATCTTTGGCGATCCCACGCAGGTCGCTCCCGTTCTCACGAAAGGAATGCTCGACGTCGGTGCGCCCCGCCTTGTCGGCAATCTGGGCGAGGTCGTCTACTCGCTCGACGACCAGAAGCGCGTCTGGCGAGTCGAGGGTCCCGGCGTCGCCGATGTCACGCCCGACGACTCGTCGGCATGGAAGACGGCAGACGCGTTCGCCGTCTTTGTCGCGAACCTGTACGTGCTCGACGCGACGAGCGGCCAGGTCTGGAAGCACGAGTCCTTCCCAGGTACGGGTTTCCAGCGCCCCCAGGCTTACCTGACCGACCCGATCCCGGCCGGTGTCGGCCGATCGATCGCCGTCGATCAGGACATCTGGATCGTCACGACCCAGGGGGACATCCTGCGGTTCCGGCGACTCACGACCTCGTTCACCGCTTCGCGCGTCGACTTCGTGCCACGGTGGACCGGACCGGCCGTGAGACCCACGGCGATCCAGGCCATCGACGTCCAGCGCGCGATCTACCTACTCGACGCGCCGGACCGGATCGTCGTGCAGATGAACCGTGATGGTGGTGAGATGGCGCGCTTCGCGCTTCCGCCGAACCTTCCAGAGCCGAGCGCGTTCTACGTGTCCGAAAGCTCGCGGACGATCTTCACGATCCACGGATCGAAGGTGGTGGCGACGGAGCTCCGCGCGTGATCCCGCTCCGCGACCAGAACCCGACGGCGAAGACGCCGATCGTCAACCGACTCCTGATCGTCGCCAACATCCTCGTGTGGCTCTATGTCCTCACGCTGATGCGACAGCCCGACGCGGTCACTGCCTTCTACGACCGCTATTCGTTCGATTGGAAAGAGTTCGCGACGCAGATCGCGCAAGGCCATCTCGCGCTCGCCACCTTCGTGCCACTCATCACCCACATGTTCTTGCACGGCGGCTGGCTGCACGTCATCGGGAACATGGTCTATCTCTGGGTCTTCGGCGATAACGTCGAGGATCGCCTGGGGAGTGGACCCTACTTCGTCTTCTACATCCTCTGTGGGATCGTCGCCGCGATCGGTCAGGGACTCGTGCAGCCTGAGCCCATGGTCGGGGCGTCCGGCGCGATCGCCGGAGTCCTCGGAGCGTACGTCGTGATGTTCCCCGCGGCCCGGGTGTCGACGCTCGTGTTCCTCGGAATCTTCATCACGATCCTGCAGCTGCCCGCCCTCATCGTGATCGGCTTCTTCATCGTGCTTCAGGTGATCGACGCTCTCGCGGAGCTCCGCCTCACCGCGCATCAGGCGACCGAGAACATCGCGTATTTCGCGCACCTCTTCGGGTTCGCTGCCGGGATTCTGCTGCTCCTCCTCTTCAGGCAGCGGCACGAGCAGGGTCGATTCCGTTTCGGCTAGCGCACGCACGGTCGGTATGAGGCTTGCGCGACGCTTCGACCGGGTAGGCTTGTGACGATGCTCGTGCCGTGTTCGGTCGAGTCGGTGCGCGTCCACGTGCTGACCAACCAACATGTGGTGCTCCTGCAGGCCGAGGGTGTGCGCAGACTTCTGCCGATCTGGATCGGACCGGATCAGGCCTACAGCATCGCCACGCGGATCGCCGGCATCACGAGCGAGCGTCCCCTCACCCACGACCTGATCGTCGACATGCTCACGAAGATCGGCGCGGAGATCACGCGTGTGGTGGTGAAGGACCTCGTCGCGGACGAGTCCGGCGGCGGCGTCTTCCACGGGAGCGTGTTTCTGCAGATCGCCGACCGGGAGATCGAGGTGGATTGCCGTCCGTCGGACGCGATCGCCCTCGCGGTCCGCTGCTCGGCGCGCATCCTCGTGAGCGAGACCGTCCTCGACCGCTCGGCGATCACCGCCGAGTCGAGCGATGACAACGAGCTCTCCGTCTTCAAGGAGTTCATCGAGTCGCTGCCCGACGATCCCCAGCAGAACTCCTGATCACGTGATCGAGCTGGCGATCTGGCCGCTCGGAACGGCCGTGGGTCGCGACGGGCACGTGCGCATCGGGACTCACGATCTCCAAACACTCGCCGACCGGTACGGCACGCCCCTCTACGTCTACGATGCCGCGACGATCCGCGCGAGCCTGCGCGAGTACGTGGACGCCTTCTTCCGCCATCGACCGGTCCGAGTGGCGTATTCGGTCAAGGCCTGCGCCCTGATCGGGGTCGGCTCGGTCATCGCCCACGAGGGCATCGACGCCAGCGTCGCGTCGCTCGGAGAGCTGCAGGCCGCGCGGCGCGCGGGTTTTCCGGTATCGCGGATGGAGCTGCACGGCAACGCGAAGCCTGACGACGAGGTTACCGAAGCTCTCGCGGCGCGCGTCGGTCGCTTCGTCATCGATGGTGCGCATGACATCGAGCGGCTCGCCCGGCTCACGCACGGCCGGCGCCGGCCGCAGGCCGTATGGCTCCGTGTCGCGCCGGGCATCAAGGTGGACACGCACCCGCACCTCGTGACGGGGACGGTCGACAGCAAGTTCGGCGCACCGATCGGCACCGGCGAAGCTCTCGCCCAGGCGCGAGAGATCGCAAAGACGAAGGGCATTTCCCTCGTCGGCATACACGCGCACCTCGGCGCACAGGTCCGCGACGCGCGGCCGTACGGCGAGCTCGCACGCGCGCTCGTCGCCTTCGGGAACGAGGTCCGTGCGGCGACCGGTGCGCCGATCACCGAGCTCGGGATGGGTGGCGGTGTGGCCGTGCGTCTCCGCGCCACGGAGGAGGCGCCCGAGCTCGACGACTATGCCCGCGCCGTGGCCCAACCGGTCCGGAAGGATCGCTTACTTAAGGGCGCCACGATCTACGTCGAGCCCGGCCGCGGCCTCGTCGGGCGAGCCGCCGTTGCGCTCTATCGCGTCGTCGGCACGAAACGCGTGCCGGACGTGCGGACGTTCGTCGCGGTCGACGGCGGGATGGGCGACAACATCCGGCCCGCGCTCTACGGCGCTGAGTACAGCGCCGTGCTTGCGGCGCGCGCCGGAGAGAAGCCGGCCGAAGAGGTGACGGTCGCCGGTCGGTACTGCGAGTCGGGCGACATCCTCATCCGCTCGGTGCGTCTGCCCACGGCCCGTTCCGGCGACGTCCTCGCGATCCCGGGCACGGGCGCGTATAGCCTCGCCATGGCGTCGAACTACAACCAGACGCCGCGACCCGCGGTCGTCCTGCTCGACGACGACCGGGCCCGTGTCATCCGCGAGCGTGAGAGTCTCGCGGACCTCTGGAGACTCGAGCGGCGCTAGCTGTGCGGGTGCAGCCAGAGGCGGGCGCGGAGCCGGAGCAGATCGCGGATCGCGCGCAGGATCACGCGTGGTGACGCGCCCTTCGGCTCGTGTGCTGTCCGGGGAAAGTGCCGCACCCCGACCTGACGCACACGGATTCCCGCCCGGCGCAGCGTGATGAGCAGCTCGGGTGAGAAGAAGGCGCCCTCCGACTGCACGCGCTCGAGCGGGACACGCTCGAAGACCTCTTTTCTGAACAGCTTGAACGCGCAGTCGACGTCGCGCCAGCCACCGCCGAACCCCAGGCGAATGAGGCGGTTATAGACCCAGGCGACGAAGAGCCGCCGCGCCGGGTCGGCGCGCTTCTTCCGGAAGCCCACCACGGCGTCGACGCCGTCGCTCGCCGCGATGAGCAGCCCGAGGTCTTCGAGCGCGAACTGCCGGTCGCCGTCGGTGAAGAAGATCCACGGCCGGGTGGCCGAGCTCAGGCCGGAGCGGACCGCCCCACCGTAGCCGCGGCGGGTGCCGTGGTGGATCACCCGTACGCGCGGATCCTTTCGAGCGAGCTCGTCGGCGATCGCCCCCGTCCGGTCGGTACTTCCGTCATCGACGACGGTGATCTCGAAGTCGTCGGCAAAACGGGGCAACACGGCCAGCGCTTCTTCGACGATCGGCCCGACGTTGTCTTCTTCGTTGAGTGCTGGGAAGAAGAAGGAGAGGCGGTCGAGCCGTGCGGGCACTGGCGGCCAAGGTTAGCGTGTTCATAGCGAATGACCGTGTCTGACCGAGCCGTCGCGATCTGGATCGCAGTGATCGCAGCGGCGATCTACGTGGCCGCGGGCATCGGCCTCGCTACCGACTACGACTACTACGGCCGCCTAGCGGACGCGTTCCTCCATGGCCGCTGGTGGCTCACCGAGGCTCCGCCCTGGTTGAACGAGCTTCTGCCCTGCGGCGACGGCCGCTTCTGCGTCGTCTACCCGCCGCTACCCGCGATCCTGTCGCTTCCGTTCGTTCCGTTCTTCCCGACGGCGGTGTCACAGGTCGTCGCGTCCCGGATAGCCGGCGGCGCATCGGCCGGGATCTTGTACTACGGGCTGCGGGCGTACGGCGCGCCGCGAACGTACGCGCTCGCGGGCGCGGTCCTCTCGGCGTTCGGAACGACACTTCTCTTCTCGAGCGTGGACGGCCGCGCCTGGTTCGCCGCGCATTCGGCGTCGATGCTCTTTTTGGCCTTGGCCTTCGCCGTCGCCGCGCGCGGCGGAAGCGCTTTCGCGGTCGGCGCGCTCATTGGTATCTCCGCGCTGGCGCGCCTGCCGGTGGCGCTCGCCGCGCCTGCGCTCGCGCTGCTCTGCGCACGCCGATCGGGCAGCGCCTACACGCGATCTCTCGCCGGGGTGATCGCGGGGGGCTTGCCCTTCGCTGCGATCTACGTTGGGTACAACCTCCTGCGGTGGGAAACGCCGCTCGATGACGGCTACGCGCGGCTCACGCAGGGCGACGTCTTCTTCAACCAGGGGCTCTTCTCACCGCTCTACATCGTGCGGCAGCTCAAGGCGATCTTCCTCGAGCCGCCCGACATCGTCCCAGGTACGCCGTTCTTCTTTCGTCCCCGCTTCACCGGTATGAGCCTTTTTTTGACGACGCCGGCCTTCATTTGGGTCTTTCTTGCTCTGCGCGAAGTCCGCCGTGACGTGGTCGTCGCTGCGACCGCGGTCGCAGCGCTCCTTGCGCTCCTGCCGGATCTCTTCCATGCCACCTGGGGCTTTCAGCAGTTTGGTTACCGCTTCAGCATCGACGCGCAGCCGTTCCTCGTCGCGCTCGGGCTCACCGGGGACGGCCTCTTTCGCGGAGCGTGGCGGCACCGGCCGACGGTGATCTTCATCCTCGCGATCGTGCTGTCGCTCGCCGTAAACATCTATGCCACGATCGCGATCACGCGATTCGAGTATTGGCAATGAACGACGACGCTGGTCGCGGCGAGCGCCGCGCGCAGCTCGCGGTCGCGGCGGTGATCGCGCTCGGCGTGGTCATCCGGCTCCTCGCGGTGCGCGCGCAGGGGTTCCCGACCGACGTCGGAACGTTCCAGGCGTGGGCGGAGCGCCTCGCGCAGATCGGGCCCGGCCGCTTCTACGAGCCGGGCTACTTCAGCGACTACCCGCCCGCGTTCCTGTACGTCTTGTGGCTTCTCGGCGCTCTGTTCGACGGCGAGCTGCTTCGCCTTGCCGTGAAGGCGATCAGCATCCCGGCGGACATCGGCATCGCGCTCGTCGCCGCGCGCGTGCTCTGGCGCACGGCCGGGCGCAGCGCGGCGATCACGGCCGCGGCCCTGTGGTCGTTGCAGCCAGGCGCCATCTTCGCGGGGCCGTACTGGGGCCAGGTCGACGCGGTCGGGACGCTGCCGCTCTTTGGGTCGGTCATCGCCGCCGGATCGCGGCGGTGGTGGCTCGCGGGCGCACTCGGCGCGGTCGCCGCCCTCGTGAAGCCGCAGTTCGGCATCGGGCTCCTCATAGTCGTAGCGGCGGCGGCATTCGGGTTCATCCGCGAAGCGCGGTGGCGCCCGCTCGGCGCGACGATCGGCGCCGCCGCAGCGACCACGTACGTGCTCTGCGTTCCGTTCTGGGGGCTGAACCCGACGCGAATCGTGGGCGAGCTCGCTCAGCTGGTGGGCAGCGCGTCGGAGACCTATCCGTACACGTCGCTCTACGCGTTCAACGCGTGGTCGGTCTTCTTCGATTTCTGGAAGCCCGACGAGAGTCTCTTCCTCTGGGGCGGCGTTCTGCTGGCCATCGGCCTGATCGCATCGGCGATTCCACTCTGGTGGCGTCGGGATACGGCGGTGCTCCTCGCGTGCGCCATCTTCGCCGGGCTCGCGTTCTACTTCTTACCGACGCGCGCGCACGAGCGCTACCTTTTCCCGGTCTTCGCGCTCGCGCTGCCGCTGGCCGCCGCGCGCAAGCGGGTCCTGGTGCCCTACCTCGTCCTCGCGCTCACGTTCGCCTTGTCCCTCTATTACGCCTTCACGCGGTACCAGCAGTACGTCGATCTCCGCGTTCCCGAGATCATCGAAGCGACCGTTTTCAGCCGCGCGGGTCAGATCGGGCTCGCGCTCGTGATGATGGGCGCCGCGGCGTACCTCGTGTGGCGGCTGGTGCGCGGCGATGCCCGGCTCGAAAGCGATACCGCGTGGGATCTCGCGGGCGCCGAGAAGTCCCGTCGTCGCCCGTGGATCCTCCCCGCCGGGCTCGGCCCGGGCCGGCTTCCGACGCGTCGGGACGTCAGCGTGGCCGCGCTCATCGCGCTCGCGGTCCTCGCGTCGCGGGGCTACCGGCTGGACTGGCCCCGCGACATGTATTTCGACGAGGTGTATCACGCGCGAACCGCGTTCGAGCTCCTCGCGCAACGCGAGCCATACGAATGGACACATCCACACCTCGCCAAAGAGATCATGGCCCTCGGCATCCTGGCCTTCGGCGACGATCGTGTGGTCGACCACGAGCCCGTCCCGCCGCAGGGGAAGCCGACCGCGTTCGTGGTTGGGAACGACGGCACTCGCGTATCCGTCACCGAAAACGATGAGCTTGTCGTGGAGCCGCGCGGCGGCGCGGCGGCCAGCCGCGCGCTGGGCATCGACGCCACAGCGCTCGCGATCCAGGGCGATCGCATCATCGCCATGACGAGCGACTCGCTCGTCATCGTGCCCATCGCGGGCGTGCCCAGCAACACGCTGCTCCAGCAGGTGAAGCTGCCTTTCTCTGGAGCGCGTTCGCTCTCCCTCGCCGGTGACCGCGTCATCGTCGGGGGCCCGACCTCGCTCGCGATCTACGCGACGCTCGACGCACAGCCCACCCTCGTACCGATCGCGACCGTCGCGGTCACCGCGAAGACGGACGCCACCGAGCTCTACGTCATCGACCCTCAGGGTGTCGTGCATGTCGTCTCCCCGGACACCGGGCAGGAGACGCGCGCTCTCACCGGGGGCCGCCCGGGCACGGCGATCGCCTACGCGCTCGGCCCGAACCGCGTCTTCGTGGCGCGAGCTGACGCGCCGACGCTTGACGTGTTCGACCTCGAGAGCGGCTCGCACGACGCGGTCTCGTTGGCGAATCCGCGCACGGGGACCTTCGCGAGCGGCGCGACCGCGCTCGCGACGGTACCGCGCACCGATTTCCTCTACGCGCTCGACGAGGGACGCATTGTCGTCGTCGAGACGCACGGGTCATCGCCGTACGCCTCCATCCCCGTGACGGGGACTCTTCTGGGCGTCGACGGAGAGGGCGACAAGCTCGTCGTCGCCGGCGCGAGCGGCGCCGATCTCATCGAGACCGGCCGCCACGCGCTCGCGTGGCGCCTGCCCGGGGTCCTGTTCGCCGCGGGCCTCGCCTTCTTCCTCGTGCTCCTCGCGCGGCGGCTGTTCGCGTCGGCGGTCCTGCCGGCCCTCGTCGGCCTCGCCGTGCTCGTCGACGGATCGATGTTCGCCCAGGCGCGGATCGGCATGAACGACATCTATGTGGCGACCCTCATCGTCGCGGGGTGGTATTTCGTGATCGCGGCTCATCGACCGCGACGCTGGGCCACGCTCGACGTTCTCATCGCCGGCGTGCTCTTCGGGCTCGCGCTCGCGGCGAAGTGGGCGGGCGCGTACACGCTCGTCGGCCTCCTGATCGCGTCGATCGCCGTCACCGCGCGCGCGTACGAACGCGGATATCCCGGTGCGGGCGGGCCGCTCGACCTCTTTGGCCGGCGCGGCTTGAACGCGCTCGTCCTTTTCATCTCGTTTGCCGTCATCCCCGCCGGCGTCTACCTCGCGAGCTACGTGCACTGGTTCGGCGGCCCGACGATTCCCTACGGCTGGAACCTCGTAGAGCTCACGCAGCAGATGTACTGGTACCACTCGGGCCTGACCGCGCCGCATCCCGCCGGATCGCCGTGGTGGAGCTGGCCGCTCGTGCTGAAGCCCGTCTACTGGTACTTCGGGGCCTCGACCGGCGGCGACAACGCGTACATCTACGACACCGGTAACGTCGCGCTCTTCTGGGCCGGCATCGTCGCGTTCGGCTGGTGCGCGATCGCGGCGGTCCGCGCTAGGTCGCTGCCCCTCGCGATCGTCGTGTTCGCCGGGCTCGTGCAGTACGTCGCGTGGATCCCGATCGGTCGGGTGCTCTTCTTCTATCACTTCTTCACGGTGCTGCCGTTCTACCTGCTCGCGCTCGCGGCGGGCCTCGCGTACCTCTGGGAGACCGGTCGAGCGCGCCTCGTGGTCGGCTACCTCGCCGTGGCGACTGCCGTGTTCGCCTACTTCTACCCCTTCATCTCGGCCCAGCCATTTCCGGGCGCGCAGGCCGGGATGTTCTTCATCCTTCCCACGTGGACCTACGAGTGCACGTTCTATCCCACATTTGTCTGCAATCCGACGATCGGATCTTCGTTCTCGGTGTCCGCGCTCTTGGGCCGTCTGGCTCTCGCTCTTGCGGTCGCAGCGGGCGTCGTGGCACTGCTCTCGTGGAGCAGCTCACCTGGATTCGCGCGCCTGCTCGCTATCGCGCGATCGGGTATGCGCCGCTAGCGAAGACGAGCGCCGCTATCGCGCCGACGACAACGGCCGCGACCAACAGCGCGAGGATGAGATTGACGACGTTGTGCCGCAGGTTCGCGAGGCCGAACGTGCGGCGCGCGGCGTAGAGGACGACCGTGATGTTGTCCTCTCCGCCCCGCGACTTGGCGAGATCGATGAGTGCGGTCGCCGCGCGATCAAGGTCCGCGCGCCGGACCGTTGACGCGATCTCGTTGTCGGGGACGTGGCGCGTCAGCCCGTCGGAGCAAAGCAGGAGACGGTCGCCGGGGCGGAGGGTCTCGAGGAACACGTCGGGCTGCACGCCGCGCGGATCGCCGACGAACCTCGTGATCGAGCTCTGGAACTCGCCGGCGTGATCGGCCGTGACGAGGCGGATGTCTCCGTCTCGCAGCAAATAGGCGCGGCTATCGCCGAGGTTTCCGATCACCGCCGAGCTGCCCGCGATCGCGGCCGCGACCAGGGTCGAGGCCGCTCCCTGCTGACCGCTCTTGCCGGCGGCGCCGAGCACCGCGTCGTTCGCGCCCCGGATCGCGGCCGCGAGGGCCTCCGCCGGGGCCATCGAGCTAGCCCCCGCGCTGAAAAAGCTGTCCGCGAGCGCGTCGATCGCGGCGGCGCTCGCGAGCTCACCTCCGGCCTCGCCGCCGACGCCGTCGGCCACCGCGAGAAGCGTCGTATTACGTCCTTCGCGCACGAGGTAGCGGTCTTCGTTGTTCTCGCGAATACGTCCGGTGTCGGTGCGTGCCGCCGTTTGCGCTCCCAGCCCTAGTCTCCCTTCTTCGTGCAGTCCTTCCCCGCGACGTAGTAGAGGGTCGCCGTCGCTCCGCGTCCGATCGCGGTTCCCGCCGTCGGGTCCTGGCGGACCACCGCGCATGCGCCCCCTGGGCCCTGGCCAACGTCCCACGCGACCCGTGCGAACCCCGCCGCCTGCAGGAGGCCGATCGCGTCGCCAAGCTTCTTTCCTAGGACGTTCGGTGTCTCTGCGGTGGGGGCGCTCGGTGCCGGCGTCGCGGTGCCCGTCGGCTGGGCGCCTCGCGGGAACGATGAGAAGAAGAGGAACAGCGCGAAGAGGATCGCGAGGACCGCCAGGATCGCGACGCTGCTGTCGAAGCGCGGGAGCGTCCAACCGCGTGCGCGAGGCGCCCGGGTCGATCCGAGAGACGAGGTGGGATCGCTGTCGCGATCCGCGACGTCCGAGAACGCTCGCGCGAATGCGCCCGCGCTCGCGTATCGGCGGTCCGGCAGCGTCGCAAGAGCACGTCCGACGATCGCATCGAGTCGATCGTCGATGCCGACCCGCGCGAGCCGAAGCGACGGCGGCGGTCCGACGAGTCGCTCGCGCACGAGCTCTTCGCTCGTCGCGCCGTCGAACGCGGGCCGGCCGGTGAGGAGCTCGTACGCGACGAGACCGAGTCCGTAGACGTCGGTGCGCGCGGTGACCGGACCTCCTTCGACACGCTCGGGCGCGATGTACCGGGCCGTGCCGAGGAGCTCCTGCTCGTCACGATCGCGTGCCGCGCGCGCGATCCCGAAGTCGGTGAGCTTCGCGAGGCCCTCACGGTCGACGATGACGTTCGCCGGCTTCACGTCGCAGTGGATGACGCCGGCCGCATGAGCCGCGTCGAGTGCCGCGGCGACCTGCCTGATGAGACGGGCGACCTCGTGCGCGGGCAGCGGGCCGCGCTCGGCGACGATCTCGCGGAGCGTCTTCCCCGGCACGAGCTCCATAACCATGAACGCGTCGGCGCCGTCGCGCCCTTCGTCGAAGACGGTGACGACATTCGGGTGGACGACCGCCGCCGCGCGGCGCGCCTCGTCGGCGAAACGCGCGCGGAACGCGTCGTCCGCGTCGGGGCCGAGGAGCTTGATCGCGACATCGCGGTCGAGCTTTTCGTCACGTGCTCGCCACACCTCGCCGGCGCCGCCCTCGTCGATGCGCTCGACGAGCCGATAGCGCGAGGCGAGCAAGCGCGCTCCCGCGGTCGCGCGGTGGCTTCCGGTCTTCTCGCTCGCCATCCCATCGCCGGTCCGCAACTTATGTGCTAACCCACTAGGCAAGCTCGACGAGCGCGTCGAGTGCCTCTTCATACGTCCGGTCGCTTCCGAGGATCGAGAGCTCCTCACCGATGAGCTCGACGATGGCCGGCGACGGAAGCGGCATCGTGCGTTCCCACCGGCGCTCTCTGTTCAAGACCACGGTGGCGGTCTGATGCCGCGGACTGGGCTGGCGCTTCACGACGAATTCGGCCTGCTCGCGCGCGGCGGTCGCCTGCACACGGATCCCCGAGATGTCGCCTTCGTCGAGACCGCGTTCGAAACGTGGTCGCACCCGCACCATGATCCGCGCGCCGTCGCGGCGCGCGATCGCGAATAAGAGTCCGCCGGCCTCTGACGGGGCGAGCGTCTCGAGCGGGCGCCAGCCGAGACGCGATGCGAGCCATCCCACGAAGAGCAACGCCTGCGAAGGATGTATGTCACGACCGTCCGCGTCCACGGCGAAACCGACACGGAGTCCGGTGATGCCGTCCAAGAAGGCCCGCCAGGCGGGAACGTCGAAGAATGATGTCGCGATCTGGCGCCACGGTGTGAGCCGCGTCCAATTGAGGTCGGTGAGACCGAATCGTCCGCGTGCGTCCTCGGAGATGCGAGCGATGATCGGCAACGTGAGCTCGGGCCGCGCGAAGTCCGCGGAGTCAACGATGAGCCGGTCGGTCAGACGCAGCAGGTCCGCGAACGAACGCGATCCGAGCGGCGGGGTCCCCGTCCACCAGAGGAAGACGGGAAGGTCTGGGACGAGTAGCGGGATCACGGCGGATGCGAGTCGATCGTCCACATCGCCGCTCGCGCGGACGAGGATCTGCTCGTAACAGACCTGGCGTGCGCCATCGGGGATCGGGAGCTGGCAGTGCATCTCGATCCGCTTCTCCGCGGCCTCGCGCCCGCGGCGATCGGCGAGCACGACGATCGCGCGAGAGGGATGCCGAAGGGCGAGGTCGGCGATGCTTCGCGCCGCGCGCCGCGCATGCTCTTCCCGGTCCGCGTACACGATGAGGTTGAGCACCGATGCGCGTGCGATCGGCCGGACCAGCTCGCGCGCGTGCGCGCTCTGGACACGCCGCAGCCGCGCGAGTTCGCGCTCGAGCGCGGCGACGCCCTCCGCGCGCGCACCCCAGAACGACGTGTCGATGACTACGCCTTCCGCCATTTCCGTCCATCCCGCTCGATGAGCGCGTCCGCTTCGGTCGGCCCCCACGTTCCAGCCTCGTAGAGCGCGAGGCCCTGGGGTGATTGGGCCCAGCCACTGATGATCGGGTCGACGAAGGTCCACTGCTGATCGACCTCGTCATGGCGCGTGAAGAGCGTCGCGTCGCCGCGGAGCGCATCGAGGATGAGCGTCTCGTACGCGTCCGGTGCGTCGACCATGAAGGAGGCCCCGTAGTCGAAATCCATGTTCACCGCGCGGATGCGAATGCCCTGCACCGGTACCTTCGCGCCGAACCTGAGCGAGATGCCTTCGTCGGGCTGGATGCGGAGTACGAGAGCGTTCGGTTCGAGACCGGCCAGAGCCTCGCGCGAGAAGAGCTGGTGGGGCGCGACACGGAACTGGATCGCGATCTCGGTCGAGTGTTTTGGGAGCCGCTTGCCGGTGCGGACGTAGAACGGGATCCCTTCCCAGCGCCAGTTGTCGACCCACACCTTCAGCGCGACGTACGTCTCGGTGCGCGAGTCGGGCGCCACGCCCGGCTCCTCGCGATACCCCGGCACGGGCACGCCCTCGATGAAGCCCCGCGTGTACTGGCCTCGCACCGCGTTCATCGCGAGGTCTTCGCCCGTCATCCGGCGCAGCGCGCGCAGGACCTTCACCTTCTCGTCGCGGACGGCCTTGTCGTCGAACGCGGCCGGCGGCTCCATCGAGACAAGCGCGAGGAGCTGGAGCAGGTGGTTCTGGACGATGTCGCGCATCGCGCCGGCTTGCTCGTAGTAGCCCGCGCGCTCCTCGACGCCGATCGTCTCGGCGACCGTGATCTGGACGTGGTCGACGTACTGGCGGTTCCAGATCGGCTCGAAGATCCCGTTCGAGAAACGCATGACGAGGATGTTCTGGACGGTCTCCTTGCCGAGGTAGTGATCGATGCGGAACACCTCGTCCTCGCGGAAGACCGTGTGCACGACCTCGTTGAGCTCGAGCGCCGACGAGCGGTCGTGGCCGAACGGCTTCTCGACCACGATGCGCGCCCATCCGGTCTCACCACGAAGGCGGTGCTCGCCGATCGCCTTGACGATCGCCTCGTACGCGGCGGGCGGAGTCGCGAGATAGAAGAGCCGGTTGGCATGAGTGCCGAGCGCGAAGTCGAGCTGGTCGAGTGTCCGCCGCAGCTCCTCGTACCCGGCATCGTCCGCGGTCGCGACAAAATGCAGATGCTCCGCGAAGCTTCGCCACACCTCCTCGTTCAGAGGCTTCGTCCGGCTGTACTGCGCGACGGCGGTGTGCAGCTCCTCGCGGTATTCCTCGTGCGTCAGCGGTTTTCGCGAGGTGCCGACGACCGAGAACGTCGCCGGGAGAAGGCGCTGGAGCGCGAGGTTGTAGAGCGCGGGGATGAGCTTGCGCTGCGCGAGATCGCCCGCCCCGCCGAAGATGACGATCGTGGAGGGCTCGGGGATCCGCGAGAGCCGAAGCCCCTCGCGCAGCGGGTTGAGGGTCGAGGTCGCCAGCTTCCCTATTCCTTCTTAACGGCGTGACCGCCGAACTGATTGCGGAGCGCGGCCGCGACCTTCATCGCGTAGCTGTCCTCCTGGCGCGACACGAAGCGGGCGAAGAGCGAATGGGCGATGGCCGTCATCGGCACGCCGTGCGTAACGGCCTCGAGGATCGTCCAGCGGCCCTCGCCTGAATCCTCGACCCAGCCTTTGATGTTCTTTAGGTCGCTGCCCTCCTGCTCGAAGGCGCGCTCGGCAAGCTCGAGCAACCAGGACCGCACGACGCTGCCTTGAAGCCACACGGTGGAGACCATTCGCAGGTCGAGCTCGAACTCGCTGGCGTGGAGGAGCTCGAAGCCTTCGCCGTACGCCTGCATCATTCCGTACTCGATCCCGTTGTGGACCATCTTCACGAAGTGGCCGGCGCCGTTCTTTCCGAAGTGCGCCCACCCGTTCGGAGGCGCGAGCGTGTCGAGCGCGGGTTTCGCGATCGCGACCGCGTCGGCGGGACCTCCCACCATCATGCAATAGCCGTTCTCGAGCCCCCAGATCCCGCCCGAGACGCCGACGTCGAGGAACCGGAATCCCATGCCTGAGTATTTCGCCGCTCGTCGCATCGAGTCGCGGAAGTAGCTGTTGCCTCCGTCGACGAGCACGTCGCCCGGCGAGGCGAAGCGGGCGAACTCATCGAGGGTGTGGTCGGTGACCTCTCCGGCCGGGACCATGGCCCAGAGGATCCGAGGTGGCTTCATCTTCTTGATCATTTCTTCGACCGAGCTCGAGGGGACCGCTCCGTGCTTGGCCGCCTCCTGCACCGGCTCGGGGCTGCGGTTCCCCGCGATCACGCGATGCCCGCCCCGCGCGAGTCGGGTCACCATGTTTCCGCCCATGCGCCCGAGGCCATAGAGCCCTATTTCCACGCGCTTGCCTTCTTTTCGGCCTGACGGCCGAGGTTTTGGTCCGTGTTCGCGGTTCGCTTTGCCGTCTGCATTGTGCGATAGGGTTAGGAGGTGGCTACGGCAGCCCAAACCGACACAAAGATTGAGCTGTACCGCGACCTCGCTCGGCAGCTCCGGGTTGACAGCATTCGGTGCTCCACTGCCGCAGGTTCGGGACACCCAACGTCGTCTCTCTCCGCAGCGGACCTCATCGCTGTCTTGCTTGCCGGGCACTTGCGATACGACTTCGGGCAGCCCGATAACCCGGCGAACGACCACTTGATCTTCTCTAAGGGCCACGCCTCGCCGCTCATCTACGCGATGTTCAAGGCCGCCGGTGCGATCAGCGATGACGAGCTCATGACGTTCCGCAAATTCGGCAGCCGTCTGGAGGGCCATCCCACGCCGATCCTTCCCTGGGTCGACGTCGCGACCGGATCCCTCGGGCAGGGGCTACCGATCGGCGTGGGAATCGCGCTCGCCGGCAAGCGCGTGCTCGATGCGCCGTACCACGTGTGGATCCTCGTCGGTGACAGCGAGAGCGCGGAGGGCTCGATCTGGGAGGCCTTCGACCACGCCGGCCACGAGGGGCTCGCCAATCTCACCGCGATCCTTGACGTGAACCGCCTGGGTCAGCGCGGGCCCACCGAGCTCGAGTGGGATATGGGTGCGTACGCCGCGCGCGTGCGCGCCTTCGGCGTCGATCCGATCGTCATCGACGGGCACGATCCGGCCGAGATCGACGACGCGTACGGCCGCGCGCGCGGAGCCGGCCGACCGACCGCGATCCTTGCCCGGACCGTGAAGGGCAAGGGTGTGTCGTTCATCGAGAACAAAGAAGGCTGGCACGGCAAGGCGCTCGACCCCGAGCAGGCGAAGCAGGCGATCGCGGAGCTGGGTGGCGAGACCCGCTCTCGCACGTTCGCCGTCGCGAAGCCCGAGCGCTGGGACCGACCGTCGATGCAGCGGTCGGGGTCGCTCGCACTCAAGACGTACACCGAACCCATCGCGACGCGGAAGGCCTACGGCGAAGCGCTCGCGGCGCTCGGAGCCGCGCGCAAAGACGTCGTCGTGCTCGACGCGGAAGTGTCCAACTCGACGCACGCCGAGGATTTCAAGAAAACCGCGCCCGACCGATTCTTCGAGATGTACATCGCCGAGCAGCAGATGGTCGCCGCGGCGGTCGGCATGCAGGTCGTCGATCTTGTGCCCTTCGCATCGACCTTCGCGGCCTTCTTCACCCGCGCATACGACTTCATCCGCATGGCGGCGATCTCGCGGGCGCAGCTCCGGCTCGTCGGTTCCCACGCCGGCGTGTCGATCGGCGAGGACGGCCCATCGCAGATGGGCCTCGAGGACCTCGCGATGATGCGCGCGGTCTTCGGCAGCACAGTGCTCTACCCCTCGGACGGGAATCAGACCGCGAAGCTCGTGGCGCAGATGGCCGATCGGGAGGGGATCACCTACCTACGGACCACGAGAGAGAAGACCGCGATCATCTACGACAAGGGGGAGAGCTTCCCCATCGGCGGCAGCAAAGTCGTTCGCGGCGGCTCGAACAAAGACCGCGCGACGATCGTCGCGGCCGGCATCACGCTGCACGAAGCGCTGAAGGCGGTCGACGTTCTGGCCCACGAGGACATCCCGGTGCGCGTCATCGACCTCTACACGGTGAAGCCGATCGACGCGGAGACGCTCGCCGATGCGGCACGGGCGACGGGTGGCCGCATCGTGGTGGTCGAGGATCACTGGGTCGAGGGTGGGATCGGCGACGCGGTCCTCGCGGCGCTCGCCGAGAAGGGATTCCGTGACCTCCACTACCGGCACCTCGCCGTCCACAAGATGCCCGGCTCGGGCAAACCGGCCGAGATGCTGGACGACGCTGGCATCAGTACGGTGCACATCGTCCGCGCGGTCAAAGCGCTCCTCGGGTAGTACGTGAAGCGCTTCTCAGCTGGGCTCGCGGGTCTTCTCATCGGCGTGGCTGGCTCGCTCCTTCAAATCGGATCGGCGATACCGGTTGCGCCGCCGAAGGCTCGACCGGTCGCGTCCGAATCTCCCGTGACCGTGGTGGCAAGGACTTGCGATCAGGCGATTCCCGTCGCGCTTCCAAACGTCGGGTTGGAGACCATTTCGTTCAATCGGTCGCCCGACGGAACGGCCTTCGTGCTCGGCGCACGCGTCTATCACCGCATGGCGCCGTACGTACCGGACGAGCAGCGAGTGCTCATGCTTTCGCTGTCGAGCCTCGGAGCCACCGACCTGGCGGCAGGGACGGATCCGCGGTTTTCCGGCAGCGGTTCGCGCATCGCCTTCCGCGCGCCGCGCCCGCAGAGCGACGCCCGGACAACGGAGCTCGTCGTGTTCGACGCTGCGACGAAGCGCGAGATCGCACGTATCGCCGATGTGGGCCCGACGCCGTTCGCGTGGCGCGGCGAGGAGCTGCTCTTCTGGCGCGGAAACGAGCTCCGCGTATGGGCCGCCGGGCGCGAATCGCACGTCATCGACGCCCCGCGCACGCTGGCCGGGGTCTACGTCGACGTTCGTTACAGCGGCGATGGCGAACGTGCGGTCGTCACGCTCTACGAGCAGCGGCCGGGTCGCGAATCTGCTCCGACGGAGACGTACCTCATCGACACGTTGGCCGCCACGTCTCGGGTCCTGATCGGCGCCTGGTGGACCGAGCCGTCGCCTAGCGGGCACGCGGTCTTCGCTTCGTACCTCGACCACCGAGAGCTCCAGCTGGAGGACGGTCGCGTCATGTCAGCGCCGATCCCGTTCACGGGGGGCGTCCTCGTCTGGACGTCGGATGGACGCCGACCACTTCTATCCCCGAACGAGCTGATCAACTTCGACTCGACCGCCGAGCTCGAGACTCTGGATGGTCAGCTCGCCGGGTTGGCGGTCCCGACGCTCCGCGTGAACCCGCAGTTCATTGCGGGTGGCGACCTCTTCGCCGGCGTCCGCTTGGGCGGCCGTGGCCCCTCGAAGCTCGAGCTCTTCCGTTGCCGCATCGACCCCCGTGCGGCGACGCCGACGGTGACCCTCTACTACGGCGAATCCAGCTTCGAGCCCTGGGCGGCGAAGCGCGACGGTACGGCACCCGCGGACTGGGAGCAGCTCGCGGAGCGAGATCTCGAGGTCATCGGACTCCATCCGTTCGAGATCGGGCGGACGCCGAACCTCGATCCGCAGATCGCCTGCGATCGGCCGGCTTGTCCGACCGGCTTCGTACTCCGCGTCGTCATTCCGTATGCCGAGCGGGATCGGGCCTACGCCCGCTGCTTCCGAGAGCCCTACGCCGGGACGCTGACGCTCGGGGCGGCGATCGCCGGTTTTCACTGCGCCCCGCTGTACCCGGCGGGTTGATCTTCATGTAGAGCAGCGCACTCCAGCAAGCTCGCCGATGCGATCGTTCTGGTAGCCTCCCATCGTCAGGGGAGGGTTCGTGGAGATCATCGTCGTCATCGTCATCATCGGGGCGCTCGCCCTTTTCTTTATCGCCACATACAACCGCCTCATCACGCTGCGCCAGCGCGTGAAGGAGGCCTGGGCGGACATCGACGTTCAGCTCAAGCGGCGGCACGACCTCATCCCCAACCTCGTCGAGACCGTCAAGGGTTACGCGACGCATGAGTCGACCGTCTTTCAAAAGGTGACCGAAGCCCGCGCCGCCGCGGTCGCGGCGGGCTCGTCGGCGTCTCCGGAGCAGCGGGCCCAGGCCGAGAACATGCTCACCAGTGCCCTGCGCTCGGTCTTCGCGGTCGCCGAGAACTATCCTCAGCTCCAAGCGGTGCAGGAGTTCAAGGACCTCTCGGAGAACTTGACCGCGACCGAGGACAAGATCTCGTTCGCCCGCCGCTTCTACAACGGCAACGTCCGCGACTACAACACGTCGCTCCAGACCTTTCCGACGAACGTCTTCGCCGGCATGTTCGGGTTCAAGGCCGAGCAGTATTTCGAGCTGGCCGACGCGACCGAGCGCGCGGTGCCGCAGGTGAAGTTCTAGCGAGGCCCTAGCCTTTCAGTAGCGTGACGACCGACTCCACACCCGCGCGACTCTCCATCTACGACGCGGCCGCCGCGAATCGCTGGCGCACGCTCCTTCTGATCGCGCTCTTCACCGCCCTTATCGCTGTGCTCGCGTATTTCGTCGGCGAGTATTTCGCGCCCGGCGGGGGCGTCGCCGCTTTGCCATTCGCCTTCGCGATCTCGACCGGCAGCGCACTGGTCTCGTACTTCGCCGGCGACAAGCTCATCCTCGCGCAGAGCCAAGCGCGCGAGCTCGGGCCGAGCGAGGAGCCGCAGCTTCGCAACATCGTGGAGGCGCTCGCGCTCGGGCTCGGCGTCCCATCGCCGAAGATCTACGTCATCGAGGATTCCGCGCCGAACGCGTTCGCGACCGGACGCGATCCGCAGCATGCATCGATCGCGGTGACGCGCGGCCTCCTCGACAAGCTGGACCGCACCGAGCTCGAAGGCGTGATCGCGCACGAGCTCTCGCACGTGGGGAACCGCGACATCCGAGTCATGGTGCTCGTGACCGTTCTCGTCGGCACGGTCGCCCTTCTCGCCGACTGGATGTGGCGCTCGTTCTTCTGGACGCAGGGCGGTCGTCGTGACCGCGACCGCGGGGGTGCCGGCGCGATCATCGCCGTCATCGCGATAGCCCTCGCGGTGCTGACGCCGATCATTGCGGGGTTGATCCAGCTCGCGGTGTCGCGTCAGCGCGAGTACCTCGCAGACGCCTCGGGCGCCTTACTCACGCGTTACCCGCCGGGTCTCGCGTCCGCGCTCCGCAAGATCGCGGCAAACAAGGAGCCCCTGGAGGTTGCCAATAAGGCGACCGCGTCCCTCTATATCGCCAACCCGTTAAAGGACGCTCCGGCGTTCTTTGACCACCTCTTCGACACCCACCCGCCGATCGAGGAGCGCATAAAGAGACTCGAGGCCATGGACTGATTCCACCGGGGACGCTTCGCACCAGCACGGCCCTCGCCGCCGCCGCGATCATGCTCGTGCTCGCGGTCGGTGCCGGCGCGGCGTTCGGCGTGGTCACGCGTGCTACACCGACGGCGCCGCCGTCGTCGCCGACACCTCCCGCCCCGACCCCCGAGCCCGACACCGGGCCGCTCGTGTTCAAGCAGCCGCTCTCCGCGGGATGCGCGACCGACGACGCGGTGTGGGTCGTGTCGGATGGCGGAGGCATCGGGCGCTTCGACCGCCAGCTGCAGCACTGGGAGCTCATCGATCCGACGCTGCGCTCGCTCGTCGCGGCGGCGTGCGGCGCCGACGAGGTCACCGCGGTCGGCTCCTTCGGCAGGGTCCTGAGCATCGACGATCTCGGCAAGACGATCCGCGCCGACGATATCGGCGTCTTCAATGCGTACGCCCTGTCGCTGATGCCGGACGGCGCGCTCGTCGTCGGCTCAGACGGCACGGTGCTGCGCCAGACCGCGGCGGGCTGGTCCGACTACGCGAAGGGCATCACCGAGGACCTCTATGGCGTCGTCGGCTTCGCGAGCGGGTCGGCATGGGCCGTTGGGGCGGGCGGCGTCACGTACCGCCTCGAGCAAGCCGGGTGGAGGCCGTTCGACACCGGGACGACTTCGTCGCTTCGAACGGTCGCCGCCGCGTCTCCGACGGAGGCGGTCACCGCGGGGGACGACGGCGTGATCCTCCGGTTCGATGGCAAGTGGCATCCGATCGAGAGCGGCGTGCAGCACGAGCTCCGCGCGTCGGCGCGTGTCGGTGCCCTCACGTACGTGGTCGGGGATGGCGGAACGGCTCTCGTCGTCGAGGGCAACGCGGTTCGCCCAGTCGCGAATCTCAACACCACCTGCTCTCTGCGAAGCGTGTTCACGCACGGCAGCGAGGTCTGGTTCGTGGGCTACGAAGGAACGCTCGCGGGCGTATGGAGAAAGAGCGGAGACCGGATCGACAGCTGGGGCACGTGCTAGGCGCCCCACCCCTTGCGGGCATCCGTGTGGTCGAGATCGGGAACTACATGGCGGGTCCGTACTGCGGGATGCAGCTCGCGGATCTCGGCGCCGACGTCGTCAAGGTCGAGCATCCGACGGCCGGCGACCTCGCGCGGCTTCTCGAGCCTCTCGCCTCCGGCGAAAGCGGAAACTTCGCGCGACTCAATCGCGACAAGCGCAGCCTCGCGATCGACCTCAAACGCGAAGAGGGCCGCGCGATCTTCCGCAGGCTCGCTGAGAGAGCCGATGTCATCGTCGAGAACCTGAGGCCCGGCACGATGGACGACCTGGGGCTTCCGCCGGCATCGCTCCTGGAGGCGAATCCCCGCCTTGTCTATGTCGCGGTCACCGGTTGGGGACTCGACGGCCCGTACGCCGACCGGCCCGCCCTCGACATCATCGTGCAGGGGCAGAGCGGGCTCATGAGCATCACCGGCGAAGAAGGCGGCGCACCGGTGAAGGTCGGCGTCTCGATCGCGGACCTCACCGCGGCGCTCTACGCGACGATCGCGACGCTGGCCGCTCTTCGCGCCCGCGAGCGCGACGGTCGAGGGCAGCTCGTGGACATCTCGATGTTCGAATCGGCGGTGTCTCTCGCGGTGTGGGAGGCCGGCGTGTACTTCGGCAGCGGCGAGGTGCCGCGCGCGGCCGGCTCGGCGCACAAGCTCGTCGCGCCGTATCAGGCCGTGGCCGCGTCCGATCGTCACTTCATCGTTGGCGCCACGACACCGCCGAACTGGACGGCCTTCTGTCGCGTCGTCGGGCTCGGGCCGCTCGAGACCGATGCGCGGTTCGCGGACGCGAACACGCGACGCCGCAACCGCGAAGCGCTGGTCCTCGCGATCGAGAAGGTGACACGCACGAAGCCCGCCGAGCACTGGCTCGCGCTCCTCCGCAAGGCGGGCGTGCCCTGCGGCGAGATCGCCGACTACGGCGATGTCTTCAACGACGAACACCTCCTCGCGCGGAAGTTCTTCATCGATCTCGAGCACCCGGTGCTCGGTACGCTCCGCGGCCTCGGCTCACCGATGCGGCTCGCCCGGACTCCCGTCCGACACCACCGCGCCGGCCCACGACTCGGCGAGCACACCGCCGACGTGCTCCGCGAGCTCGGCTGGAGTGACGCCGACGTCGACGATCTGGCGGGTGCGAGCATCATCGCTCGCGCATGACCGAGGAGATCCGGACCGAACGGCGCGCGGGAGCGCTCTGGATCGTCGTGGACCGGCCGACGGCCCGGAACGCGATGACCTTCGCGATGTACGACCGCGTCGCCGCCATCTGCCGCGACGCGAGCGCCGACGCCACGGTGAAAGCCGTCGTGATCAGCGGGGCGGGCGACGCGTTCGTCGCGGGGACGGATATCGCGCAGTTCGTCGATTTCAAAGAAGCCTCGCAGGCGCTCGAATACGAGCGCCGCATGGACGCCTGGCTCGGCGCGATCGAGGACGTGCGGGTGCCCACCATCGCCGCGCTTCGCGGGCCGGTCGTCGGCGGCGGTCTCGCGATTGCCGCGGCGTGCGATCTGCGGGTCGCCGCGCCGTCGGCACGCTTCGGTGTCCCGGTCGCGAGAACGCTTGGGAACTGTTTTTCGGCGGCGAACCTCGTGCGCCTCGCCGCGCTCGTCGGCCTCGGCCGCGTGAAGGAGCTCGTCTTCACCGCACGGCTCATCGACGCCGCGGAAGCACAAGCGATCGGCCTCGTGACCGAGGTCGTGGACGGTGAGGATGCGCTCGAGCCACGGGTGGGCGAGCTCGTCAAGCAGCTCGCCTCGTACGCGCCGCTTACGCTTCACGCCACGAAGGAGATGGTCCGCCGGATCCGCGCGCGGATGATGCCGGACGAGGCTGCGGACCTCGTGGCGCTCTGCTACACGAGCGCCGATTTCCGCGAGGGCGTGAGGGCCTTCATCGAACGGCGCAAGCCGGTGTGGAGTGGTCGGTGACTCGCTATCACGAGTCGCAGCGCTTCCATGGCGCGATCCTTGGCCTGCTCGTCGCGGCCTTCGTCGTCGTCGCGGTTGTGACGATCGTCGAGGTGGTCGCGGGCCGACCCGCCGAGGTCTGGCTCATCGTCGTCGGGCCGCTCGTCGTCCTCGTCGTGGCGGTGCTCTTGTCGCTCTCGCACCTCGACGTCGACGTCACGGACGAAGGTGTGACGATCGCGTTCCGCTACGTGTGGCCGGCTCGCCGCATTGGGTTCTCCGAGATCGTCGGTCTCGAGGTCCGTAGCTACAACCCGCTCCTTGAGTACGGCGGTTGGGGGGTCCGACTCGGCCCCAAGGGCTGGGGTTACATGACCGGCGGCAACGAGGGCGTGCAGCTCCGCCTGCGCAAGGGCCTGCCGGTGCTTATCGGCTCGAGGCGGCCGCGAGACCTCGAGGCGGCGATCCGTGCGGGTGTTGAAGGCGCCCCCAGAATGTCATGAGGCTCATCCGGTTTGGCCTGTTCGGGTTCGCCTTCTGGATGATCGGCTTTGGGATCTTCATCTTCGTGGGCTCGCTTAGTGCCCCGATGGCGATGCCTGGGCTCATGCCCCTTGCCGCGCTCATGGGAGTCGTCTTGGGTCCTCCTCCTGCTCGCGTTGTGGGCTTTTCCGTTGTCCACGCGTCGCGGCCGCGCCTACGGCGACGATGACCACTAGCGGTACGATCGGTCCGTGATTCGCTGCGTTGTCGAGTCCGTCCGTCTCTACGAGGAAAAGCACTTCGTCAATCTCATGGACGACTCGGGCGCGGCGCTGCCAATCTGGATCGGCCCGGACACGGCTGCCGCGATTCAGAGCGCAGTTTCCGGGACGAGGAACGAGCGGCCTCTCACGCACGACCTGCTCCTCTCGACCTTCGAGAAGCTCGGTGTGCGCGTCGCGCGCGTGGGAATCACCGGGTTCGTGCCGTTCGCCGATCCCAGCCACGGCGGCGTTTTCTACGCGACGCTGTACCTCGAGCGAGGCTCAGAGCGGATCGAGGTCGATTCACGTCCATCGGATGCGATCGCGCTCGCGGTCCGCACCGGCGCGCCGATCGACGTCGATGACGCGATCTTCGCGAAGGGTTCGGTGAAGCCGGCGCGCTAGGCAGTCCACGGCGCTGATCTCCACGTTTGGCCTACTTGAGATACTGGTTGAGTTCGCCGCTGGCGATCTCCTCAAGGGCGCGCTTGCTGTCGTTGGGTTCGATTCCTTCCTTTGAGTCAGAGAAGTCTTCGCTGAGTTTTGCAGCCTCAGTTAAGTCGGTCGCAGTCGCTCTTCCAGCCTGGATCAGCCCCCGGGCTATAGCGAACGCGAGCCTGCGGCCTTTAGCCGGCTCGGACCGTTCAAGGTCGCCGATTCGTGGCAACGCGGGATTTCCGTCGGGCCCACAGTTGCCCGCGATCCAAGCGATCGCGACGTCAAGACCGCGCTCGTTCATCAGCGGCAGGAGCACCGCCAGCTCTTTGGCCACGGCTGCGCGGGCGGCCAACACGTAGCGTCCGTCGCTGACCTCATTTCCGTCGGCGAGCCCCGCTAGGAGCACGAGTACCCAGACTCTCCAACGGAACGGTGTTCTCTTGTCGCCGGCGATTTCTGCGAGGAATGGCACCGCGAAGGCGCTTGCCTCGTAGACGGTCCCTTGATGGTCGAGGCACCCGAAGAGCTGGTCGATAGCTCGCTCGCGGACGGTCTCGCTTCCAATGGCGACATCGCGCAGGAGGCTCGGGACGTCATCCGCGCGCCCGTAGGCGTGATGGAGCTGGTGCCACGGCACCGCGTCGAGACCTTCGAGCATCAGGCCGTCCGCAGACGCGGATCGAGCGCATCGCGAAGCGAGTCCCCAAATAGGTTGAAGCCGAACACCGCGAGGCTGATCGCGACGCCCGGCGCGATCGCGAGCCACGGTGCCTGCTCGAGGAACTGCATGCCGGCGCCGCGGAGCATGAGCCCCCACGACGGCGTCGGCTCGAATACGCCGAGACCGAGGAACGAGAGCGAGGCCTCGAGCAGGATCGCTTGCCCGAGGAACGCCGTGAGCATGATCAGGTAGGGCGCGAACACGTTCGGGGCGATGTGGCGGAACATGATGCGCACCGCGCCGGACCCGACGGCGCGCGTCGCCTCGATGTACGGCATGTTCACGATGCTGAGCGCGCTCGAGCGCACGACGCGCGCGACCCGCGGGATGATCGGGACCGTTATCGCGGCGATGACGTTCGCGATCTTGTCCTCGCCGGTCCCGAGCGCGGCCACGACCGCGATCGCGATGACGATGAGCGGGAAGCTGAGGAGGACGTCCATGAGCCGCTGGACGAGCTGATCGACCTTCCCGCCGAAATACGCGCCGACCACCCCGAGGACAAGTCCGAGCGTGCAACCGACGAACGACGCGCTGAACCCGACGAGCAGCGCGGTTCGCGAGCCGTAGACGATCCGCGAGAAGACGTCCCGGCCGAACGGGTCTGTTCCGAGCAGGTGCTGGAACGACGGGCCTTGCAAGAGATCGCTGAACCGGATCTCGACCGGGTCGTAGGGCGCGATCCGATCGGCGAACGCCGCGGTGAGGAGCATGACGATGATCAGCACGGCCCCCGCGGTGCCGAGCGGCCGTCGCCGGACGAACTCCCGCCAAAAACGGACAAAGCGCCGCCGCCCGGTCGACTCGAGGTATCGCCGCCTCGCGGTGTCGTCGGCATCCCGGACCGCTGGCCGCGCGAGCTCGGTCACGAGTAGCGGATCCTCGGATCCAGCACCACGTAGGCCATGTCGACCACGAAGTTGATGAGTACGAAGACCGACGCGAGGAGCAGCACCAGGGCCTGGATGAGCGTGTAGTCGCGGTGCGCGACCGCGTCGACGAGCAGCTTGCCGATGCCGTTGAGGTTGAAGACCTGCTCGGTGACGACGAGGCCGCCGATGAGGAACGCGAATTCGAGGCTGATGACGGTGACGACTGGCAGGAGCGCGTTCCGGAGCGCGTGTCGGAGGACGACGATGCTGTCGCTGACGCCCTTTGCGCGCGCCGTGCGGACGTAGTCCTCGCGCAGGACCTCGAGAACGGTCGAGCGAGTCATACGCATCGACACCGCCGAATAGCGGTAGCCGACCGAGAGCGCTGGGAGGACCATTTGGGAAAGGTTCGCGATGGGATCGTCCGTGATCGCCGTGAAGACGAGCGGCGGCGCCCATCCGAAGAACGTGATGGTCGCGAGCACCATGAGCAGCCCGATCCAGAAGCTCGGCATCGCGAGGCCGCCGATCGAGAACAGCCGGATCGCGTAGTCGGTCCAGGTATCCTGCCGAACCGCCGCGAGGACCCCGAGCGGTATCGCGATCGTGATCGCAAGAAGGGTCGCGATGATGGCGAGCTCGAGCGACAGCGGGAAACGCACGAGGATCTCCTCGACGACCGGATGGCCGGTCCACAGCGAGGTGCCGAGATCGAAGTGCGCAATCTCGCCCATCCAGTCGGTGAACTGCGCCCACATCGGCTTATCCAGACCGAGCTGGTGACGCTCGTCGTCGATCACCGACTGGGGTACTGGCGAGCCCGCGTACTTCAGGGCGACGATGTCACCTGGAACCGCGCGCATGATGACGAATGTCAGGATGGCGACCCCGACGAGTGTCGGAATCATGAGCAGGAGCCGCCCGGCGACGTACCGGCGCATCCGGTAAGTCTCGGGCGGCTCCCCCTAGTTCGCTAGTTCGCCTATTTCCCCAGCCAGACCGTCTCGAGGTCCTGGTTGGTGTAGTGGTTCGAGCCGATGCGCCAACCGCGGACGATGCTGAGATACGGGATGATCCGGTACCACCAGAGCACGGGGTACTGGTAGGCCTTCGTGTCCATCGCGTATTTCTCGATGTCCGCGACGAGCGCCTTCCGCTTGGCCGGGTCGGTCTCGCGGCCCTGCCCGTCGATCATCTTGTCGAGGGTCGCGTCGTCGTAATACGCGAAGTTGAGGCCCTTCCCGAGTCCCGACGCGGACCAGAACTTCGCGAGCTGGAGGTCAGGCTCATCGAGGAAGTCGCAGTTGAAGTCGAGGGCCACCTCGAAGTTGCCCGCGCGCAGGTCCGCCTGGTAGGCGGAGGTCTCCTTCACGTCGTGGGTCGCGGTGATGCCGACCTGCTTCCACTGGTCGATCACGAAGAGCGCGACCGGCTCGTACGGCGTGGTGATGTTGCGATTCAGGAACTTGAACGTGAGGTTCGTCTGGCCCGCATCGGCCAGAAGCTGCTTGGCCTTCGCCTTGTTGGCGGCGCCGTCGGTGCCGAAGCCCGCGATCTTCTGGAGATCGGCGTCAGCTTGTGCGAACGGTCCCTTCGGCCGCATCAGGCCACCGACGTCCTTCACGATGGTGATCTTCTGTAGGGCCGTGCTCCCGGCGTAGCGGTCGATCGCGAGCGTGAGCGCTTGCCGGACGCGGACGTCATCGAAGGGCGGCTTCTTGGTGTTCGGGACGACGTAGTTCACGCAGATCCACGGAGCTTCCTGGATCGCGAGTGAGGTGCCGAGCGCGCCTGAGAGCGTGTCGCGCTGCTGCGGGGTGAAGCCGCGGAATTCGATCGCGGCCTGCTTGCTGCGGATCGCGTTCACCTCGGCGCTCGCGTCGGTGATGATCAGGGCCTTGTACCCATCGAGGTAGGGGAGCTGGACGCCGTTCTTGTCCTTGCCGAAGTAATCGGGGAACTTCTTACCGATCCAGTCCTGCCCCTTGGTGTTCGAGACGTAGGTGAATGGGCCCGTGCCCATGATGTTCTTCTCGTACCAGTGGATGTCCGCCTTGAGCTTCGCCGCGCTGTAGATGAAGTTCCATGGCGACGCGAGGTTCGTGGCGAACGACGCGGACGGGTACTTGAGCTTGAAGGTGACCGTGTCGGGCGCAGCGGCTGTGATGCCGTTCGTATCGACCGCCGCGTAGGCGCCGGCGCGCGGCGACAGCACGCCCGTCGGCGGGAAGATGATCTTGTTGTACGTCGCGACGACGTCGTCGCTTGTCATCTTCGACCCGTCGTGGAACTTCACGTCGGTCCGGAGCTTGATCGTGTACGTGAGCTTGTCCGCGGAAATCTCGGGCATCGCCGCGGCGACGTCCGGGATGACCTTGGTCAGGTCGTTCGGGTCGAATTTGTAGAGCGTGCTGTAGTGCGGCGCGATCGGATGCAGGAGCGCGAAGGTCGTTTCGCGGTGCCCGTCGAACGACGGCGGCTCGGCGTTCACGATGAAGGTCAACGTTCCGCCCGGTTGCGGCTGCTCCGCGGCGGTCCCGGACTGCGTTGGCGCGTTGCCCTTTGGTGCCGGGGTGCAAGCCGCAAGCAGGAGAGCGAGCGCTACTGGAAACGCGGCGATCTGGCGGTTGAACACGAGGACCACCCCCTCGGGCCGAGACTCTAGCGCACGCCTCTCTTACGAATGACCTCTTCATAGAGTTCAACGAGCTGGGCGGTGACGTGCGACCAGTCGTACTCGGGGGCACGACGAGCGCCCGCCTGGCCTAGCCGATCGCGGAGAGCGGGTTCGCAGAGCAGCCGTTCGAGCGCCCCGGCGATGGCGTCGGGGTCCCTGGGCTCGACGAGCAGGCCCGTGACATTTCGCTGTACGACACGCTTGTAGCCGTGGATGTCGCTCGCGACGACCGGCAGACCGGCCGCCATGGCCTCGAGGAGGACGATCCCGAAGGACTCCTGGCCGGTCGAGGGAGCGCAGAAGATGTGCGCCGTCTTGTAGAAGCGCGCCTTGTCGACATCCGACACCCGCCCGGCGAAGAGCACGTCCTCGAGGCGATTCAGGCGGACGAACCGCCGGAGCTTCCCGAGCAGCGGACCGACGCTGCAGAGGATCAGCCGGAGCTCCGGGTGCTTCGGCTTGAGCTTGGCGTAGGCCTCCATCAAGTACATCGCGCCTTTCCGGGGCTCGAGCCGGCCAACGAACAGGATGTTGATCTTGCCGTCGTGGTATTCCGGGAACGGCTTGGCGCTCGAGTAGAACTGCACGTCGACGCCGTTCGGGATGATCTTGTAATCGCCGGGGAAGTACGTCGATATGAAGTGGCGCGCGGCGCTCGACACGGCGATCCGCGCATCGAGCTTGTTCATGTACCGGTTACCGATGGGCCGGCCGGCCCAATAGGAAAAGGAGAATCCGCCGAAGGCATGGAACGTCGCGACCTGCGGGCATCGGGCGGAGTCGAGGATCTGCATCGAGAGAAAGGGAACCAGGGGCTCGTGGTGGTGGATGATGTCGAACCGCTCGCGGTCGAGCATGCGCGACACGAGCCACTCGAGGCGCAGTGAGAGGGTGATCCGGCCGATCGCTCCGTTGTACGGGACGGCGATGGCCTGACCGATCTGGATCACGTCCTGAGCCGGCGGGTCATCGCCCCACGGCGCCGTGATGATCCGGACGTCGTGCCCCAGCCGGCGTAGCTCTTCGTAGCTCTCGCGGATGTACGAGTTCGCGCCCCCCGGACGCGGGTACGCGTACGGGGAAACGATTCCGATCTTCATTTCTTCTTGTTCTTGCCGCCCCCAGCGCGCGCCATTGTGCGTCGGGCGCGCTTGATCGGGTCGCGGACCATCGACCGCCACTGCTGCTTGGCGGCGCCATCGAGGTGCTCCCGCAGCGTCCAGCCGCGGCCGTCGGCCCTGGTCGCGTGAGCTCGGAGCGCGCCTCGCAGATCCTCCGAGGTGCTACCCGGAAAGTCGGTCCAGCACGTCCCCACGAGCGCCGCGTGGTGCGCGTCGCTCGAGCCGGTCTCCGCGACGCGAAGCACATGCGCGTTGAGCCAGAGCGCCCGGGACGCGCGCACGCGCCCGGCGTACGACGGATTGCGCAGCTCGATCGCGTCGACCATCCGCGAGTCATCGCGGTAGGCCGCGAGCTGGCGGAGGGCGCCCTCGCCGATCGAGAAGGTCAGGTACGACAGGGGATGCGGCACGACCGCCACGCCGCCCGCCTTGTGGATCCGCGCGAGCGCCTGCGCGAGCGAGGAGAACATCGGCACCTCGTCCTCGATCCACAGAGCGAGGAGATGGCCCGATCGTGTGGTGACCTCGACACCGGGAACCACCTCGACGGGGCTCGATCGCCGTGCCGCGAGGTCGCGCAGCTGGAACGCGCCGCGGATGTCGTCGTGATCGGTGAGCGCGATCACATCGAGCCCGGCGCGCTCGGCCGACTCGAGAATCTCCTCGATCGATGAGAGACCGTCGCCCAGGTCGCTGTGAAGCTGCAGGTCCGCTCTACCCATGTGAGCCCCACACCGGCTCGAACACCGACCACTGCTCGGGGTGCTCCTTGACGTAGCGCTCAAGGCGCGCCGCGAATTGACGGACGCCGGCGCGAACGTCGGCATCCCGATCGCCGGTTGACACCAGGTCGAGTGGCTCCTCGATGCGCGCGACGAGGAAGCCCTTCTCGCGCCAGGCGAAAGCCGGGAGGAGCGCCGCGCCCGTCCGGAGCGCGAGGGCGACGTGCGCCGATGGGAGGAGCGCGGCCCGCCCGAAGAACTCGACCCGCTCGCCCACACCCGTCACCGCACGATCAGCGAGGATGCCGAGCACGCCGCCATCCCGGACGATGCGGTGGATTCCAAGGGCCGAGTCCATCGGCACGAGCACGAGGCCCTGTGCCTGCCGTGCTCGATTCACGGCTCGCATGAATTCGGAATCGGTCTTCTCGGCAGGGAGGGTCAGCGTGAAGCCGCGTGTGATGAGGACCTGCCCCACCAAGGCGATGGGTCCGAGGTGCGCGCTGCCGAAGATCACGCCTTTTCCGAGACGCTGCGCGCACAGAAAGTTGTCCCAGCCTTCGACACGCACTACCGCGTCGAACCGCGCGCGATCGAGCCGCGGAATCTGGAATACCTCGAGGTATTGCCGGACCTGATTCACAAATACCCGTCGCGCGCTCAGTGACCGTTCCGGCGAGATCACCGCGAGGTTCGCGCGGACGGCGGCTCGGCTGCGCGCCGCCGCCAAATACGCGATGGTGCCGACGACCTCCGATATGGGTCCCTGCCACGCGGGCGGCACTCTCGGCAGGACCTGCAGCGCCGCGGTCGCGAGCGCGCGCGCTGCGCCCATGGCCTAAGCGGTGCCTTCGGGCCGGGTCCACATGGGGCGGAATATGTACCACTGATCAGGATCGCCGCGGACCAGCTGCTCGAGGCCGTGAACGATCGCCTGCGTGGTGTGCTCGATGTCGTGGGCGGCCTGCTTTGTCCGTTCGACGAAGATCGGCGGGAGAGCGACCCCGCGAAAAGTGTTGTCGCGCTCCCGCGTCACCGCCGCGACGACGATCGGCGCACCCGAAACCCGTGCGAGGTTCGCGGCGATCGTCGGAAACGCGGTGAGCTCGCCGAAGAACATCACCTCCACGTTGTCCAGCTCCTTTGCGCGGGGACCAAGATCCATCATCAGGCCCACCATCTCGTTCCGGCGGAGCGCCTGGAGCACCTGGCGCACCGCTCCCTCCGGGGGCAGGAGCCTCACGTTCTTGTGCGCGCGGTTCGCGACAAGAAGATCCATGAGACGCTGGTTCTCGAGCTCGTCGGCGATGACGTTGAGCGGGATCTCGTCCGCGATCCGTGCGCCGCCGATCTCGAAGTTGCCGAAATGCATGGACACGAAGATGAGGCCGCGCCCGTGGTCTCGCGCCGCTCGGAAGTACGACCACGAGCGCGGATCGACGGTCACCAGCTTTGCGAAGTCGGCGGTCTCGAGGCGGGGGAACCGCATGATCTCGACGAGGTACTTCGCGAAGTTGCGGAACGACCGGCGCGCCACGCGCGCGACCTCGCGGTCATCTGCCGGAAGCGCGAGCACCACGGCGAAGTTTTGTTTCGCGATCCTTCGGCGGCCGGTCCAGAACACGTAGGCGATCTCCCCGCCGACGACCGCCGCCGGGTAGGTGAT
The DNA here is from genome assembly GCA_005882765.1 of Chloroflexota bacterium. Taxonomy (GTDB): domain Bacteria; phylum Chloroflexota; class Limnocylindria; order P2-11E; family P2-11E; genus 3-1-20CM-2-70-9. The sequence continues at coordinate 44,847 of VBDV01000116.1, forward strand.
CCAGGAGGGGAGGCGCTGCGCGAGCGAGGCTCCGACCCGCCAGCCCCAGAACGCCGAGCCGTGAACCAGTCGGTCGAGCATCTTTAGCTCGCTGCCCCGCTGAGCGTCTGCTGACCCGAGCGCCCCTTGATGTATTCCTCCACGCCCTCACGCGCCCGGTCGTCGGGGATCTGGCGCGGCGGCGACTTCATGAAGTACGCCGATGGAGCCACGATCGTGCCCCCGAGGCCTCGGTCAAGAGCGAGCTTGCAGCAGCGGATTGCGTCGATCACCACGCCGGCACTGTTGGGGGAGTCCCAGACCTCGAGCTTGACCTCCGCGTTCAGCGGGACGTCGCCGAAGGTCGTGCCCTCCATGCGGATGTAGCACCACTTGCGGTCGAGGAGCCACGGGACGTAGTCCGACGGGCCGACATGAACGTCCTTCGCGTCCATCGGATAGTCGAGCATGCTCGTCACCGCGTTCGTCTTGCTGATCTTCTTCGACTCGAGGCGCTCCCGCTCGAGCATGTTCAGGAAATCGGTGTTGCCGCCGAAGTTCAGCTGGTAGGTGCGGTCGAGACGCACGCCGCGGTCCATGAAGAGGCGCGTGAGCACGCGATGCGTGATCGTGGCGCCGACCTGTGACTTGATGTCGTCCCCGATGATCGGCAGGTTCTTCTGAGCGAAGCGCTTCTGCCAGTACGGCTCGCGCGCGATGAACACCGGGATGCAGTTGATGAACGCGCAGCCGGCTTCGAGCGTCTGCTCGACGTACCACTTCGTGGCTTCCTCACTGCCCACGGGGAGGTAGCTCACGACGACATCGACCTCGCGATCACGCAGGATCCCCACGACGTCGTCGGTGGCGCCAGGCGCTTTCTTCACGACTTCGGAAAGGTATTTGCCGATGCCGTCGTGGGTCATGCCTCGCGAGACCTTCACACCGCTCCGCGGGACGTCGGCGAAGCGGTAGGTGTTGTTCGGCGCCTGGTAGATGGCGTCGGCGAGATCCTTGCCGACCTTGTTCCGGTCGACATCGAACGCCGCGACGAAGTCGACGTCGCGGATGTGATAGCCGCCGAGGTCGACGTGCATGATCCCCGGGACACGGTCGCCGGGCTTGGCGTTCCGGTAATAGTGGACACCCTGCACGAGCGAGCTCGCGCAGTTACCGACACCGATGATCGCGACGCGGATCCGTTTGTTTCCGCGGCGCGTCGTTGAGGCTTTCTTTCTCTTCTTGGCGATCGCCATGACTTCCGATTTCTACCTTTCTTTGATCGAGAGTTGGCGGCCTACGTGGACCACCCGGAGAACGAACGTGATCGTCGAGAGGACGGCGAGGGCGAAGATCGCGGCGACGAAGATCGCCTCGACGTCGAACACGGCCCACGCCGCGAGGCCGATGAGGAAGATGACGATGCGCGCCTCGCGCGGCGCCGGGCCAACGCTCGCGGTCACTCCGAGGGATTCGGCTTTCGCGCGAACGTACGGGACGAGGAACGAGGCGACGAGTGCCACGAGCGCTGACCAGAGGAGGAGCGGCTGACCCAGGTTCGCGCCCGCCGCGGTCGCGCCGACGAACAGCGCGCCGTCCGCGACGCGGTCGACCGTCGAGTCGAGGAACGCACCGAGGCGCGTCCCGCCGCCGGCGGCTTTCGCAAGCTGTCCGTCGAGCGTGTCCGCCAGCGTCCCGATCAGCAGGACGAGGAGCGCCGCGAGAGGCATGCCCGCCGCGAGAAGCCCCGCGCCGATCACGCTCAGCACGCCGCCGACGAGCGTGACCGCGTTCGCGGAGATGCCCAAGCCGGCGAGCGCTCGCGCTACTGGACCGATGCCCGCGCGCGCGCCCTCCGCGACGCGGTCGGGGACGACCCCGTGGCTCAAGCCTGCGCCTCGGCGCGGTTCATGAGAAGGCGAAAGCCGCGGGCGTTGAGCTCGGCGAACTTCTCCCGGTCGAACGAGCAGCGGACCTCGCGGCCCACGCGTTCCATCCGCACGATGCCGGCGCGTCGCAGGCGACGCAGATGCCAGGACATGAGCGGTTGGCTGATGCGCAGGCGGCGGGCGAGCTCCGAAACAGGTTGCTCGCCCTCGGTCACCAGGATCTGAACGATGCGCAGGCGGTTCACGTCGCCGAGCGCACGGTAATAGCTTCGCAGCTCGCGCAGGCTCGATTGGCTGAGGACGGCTCCCCGCTCCACTGTGCCCGGTAGCATAAGCGGGACTTTATAGGTCACCAAGCGGCAATTCGGTCGCGGTGGGACAATCGCGAGATGCCCCAGTCTCAGCCGCTCGCCGCACGGATGCGGCCGCGCGACCTGGACGAATTTGTCGGCCAGAGCCATCTTGTCGGGAAGGGCCGCGTGCTCCGCAAGGCTATGGAAGCAGGTCAGCTGCCGTCGATGATCCTCTGGGGCCCACCCGGCACCGGAAAGACGACGCTCGCCGCGATCGGCGCGAAGCGCACCCAGTCACGCTTCGTCGCGATCTCAGCCGTCGCCTCGGGGGTCGCGGAGCTGCGGAAGATCATCGAAGAATCGCGAAAGCTCCGCGGTCTTACGAACCAGGGCACCGTCCTCTTTATCGACGAGATCCACCGTTTCAATAAGGCGCAGCAGGACGTTGTGCTCCCGTTCGTCGAGAACGGCGACGTCACGCTGCTCGGGGCCACCACGGAGAACCCGTCCTTCGAGGTGAACTCGGCACTCCTATCGCGGTCCCGCGTCTTCACCTTGAAGCCGCTCACCGAAGACGAGGTGCGGCTCATCGTGGAGCGTGCGCTGGCCGACGAGCGCGGCCTCGGCGGTTCGGTCGCGCTGAGCCAAGACGCTTTCGATGGTCTCGTCGCCGTGAGCAACGGGGACGCGCGCGTGGCACTCAATGCGCTCGAGCTGGCAGCGGATTCTGCGGTACCTGGGCCGGACGGGATGAAGCCCGTCGGGCTGGAGGAGGTCAAGGAGGCCCTTCAGCGCCGCTCACTCCTGTACGACCGCGCCGGCGACCAGCACTACGACACCATCTCGGC
>VBDV01000167.1 GCA_005882765.1 Chloroflexota bacterium
AGCGCAGGAGGTACGTGAAGGTCAGGTGGTCGAAGGATTCATCTGGGAAAGGCAGCGACTCGGCGCGAGCGCGGACGAGCGGGATGTGTCCATCGCGCGCGGCGGCGGCTCCAAGCATGTCAGCACTTCGGTCGAGGCCGACAACCTGGCAGCGATACCTCTCGGCGATCGCGCGCGCGACCAGACCGGTCCCAGTCGCCACATCGAGTACCGCATCGTCCGATCCAGCGTCGAGCAACGAGACGAGCCGCTCTCGCCAACGCGCGTCCTGCCCAAACGAAAGGAGTGCTCCGGCGCGCTCGTACGTAGCTCCGATCCCGCTGAAGATGCGGTGCGCGTCGTCCGCTCGAGAGGCTGGCATCGCCCCCTCAGGCACGCACCGCGCGGCGCGGATCGTCGCCGGGTGCGATGCGCCAGCCCGACCGATAGGGGGCCCCGAACACGATGTCGTCTGGACTCACCGGTACGCGGTTGAGCTCCCTGCCGGTCGCCGCGCGAATCGCCGCGACGATCGCGGGCGTGCTCGAAATGGTCGGAGGCTCACCCACGCCTTTGGCGCCGTACGGAGCGTCCGGGTGCGGATGCTCGATGAGCACCGCTACGACCGGCGGCATGTCGAGCGTGGTCGGAAGCAGGTAGTCGGTGAACGAAGCGTTCCGCACGTGTCCGTCGCGGAGCTGCACCTCCTCCATCACCGCAAGCCCGAGCCCCTGCGCGATGCCACCCTCGATCTGGCCGACGACGGCGACCGGATTGATCGCTTTGCCGACGTCTTGGGCCGTCGCGACCTGAACGACTTTCACGAGGCCCGTGTCCACGTCGACGTCGACGACCGCTCGGTGCGCCGCGAAGAGGAATGCGACGTGGCCCTGGTTCTGGGTGTTGGGGTCGCGCGGCTCAGTATCGCGATGTCGGTGCGTGACGGTCCGGTCGATCGGCTCGTCCAGAAGCGCAGTGAGATCGTCGGGTGAACGTCCGGCTTTGCGCGCCCGCGCGAGCAGCTCGGCCTTCACCTCGCGGCAAGCGGCAAGGACGGCGCCACCGGTCATCCAAGTCTGACGCGACGCCGACGAGGATCCGGCGGAGCCGATCGTCGTGTCGGGGCGATCGACCTCCACGCGCTCGACCCCAAGCTCGGTGCGCGCGATCTGGGCGCAGACGCTCACGATCCCCTGCCCGACTTCGGCGGCGGCCGTGTGGACGTGCACGATCGGCCCGCGGGTGTCGCGCGAGAGGCGCACGCGCGCCGTGGAGAAGTCGTCGAAGCCGTGCGAGTAGCAGACGTTCTTGAGTCCCGCCGCGAACCCGACGCCACGTCGCACGCCCTCGCCGCGTGTGAGGTTGCCTAGCCCTCCAGGAAGTGAGATCGGATCGCTCGGGATGTCGCCGTCGGGCATCGCGATGTCGGCGCACCGACGGACGATATCGGCGACGGGGGCGCTGCCCTCCACGGGCTGACTGGTGATGATGCGATCGCCGTTGCGCAACGCGTTCCTCTCGCGCAGGACGACCGGATCGATGCCGAGCGCCACGGCGAGCTTGTCCATCTGCGCCTCGTAGGCGAAGCACGACTGCACGGCCCCGAAACCGCGCATCGCCCCGGTCGGTGGGTTGTTGGTGTATGCGCCCACCGCATGGATCCGCGCGTTTGGCACCCGGTAGGGTCCGGCACCGAAACACGCCGCGTTCGCGACGACCGCTGGGCTCGACGATGCGTACGCTCCGCCGTCGAGGACGACCGTCGCCCGGACGAACACAAGGTCGCCGTTCTTTTTCGCGCCGTGCATATACCAGAGCTTGGCCGGATGACGGTGGACGTGTCCGTAGAACGACTCTTCGCGCCCATACGTCATTCGCACCGGGCGTCGGGTCGCGAGCGCGAGCAGGCACGTGTGGATCTGGAGCGTCACGTCCTCACGCGCGCCGAACGCGCCGCCGACGCCGGCGAGCACGAGATGCACCTTCGATTCAGGCAGCCCGAGGCACGGCGCGATCTGGCGCAAGTCCTCATGCAGCCACTGCGTAGCGATATGCAGCTCGACGCCGCCGTCTTGTCGCGGAATGGCAAGTCCAGCCTCTGGTCCGAGAGCGGCCTGATCCTGCATGCCGAGCTCGTACTCGCCGGCGACGACGACTTCGGCGGTCGCGTCGGGATCGCCGTGCTCGACGAGAACGTCCTCGATCACGTTGCCCTTCTGGTGAAGGCTCGCGGCATCAGGCTGCAGGGAGGCGACCGGGTCGGTGATCGGAGCGAGCAGCTCGTATCGCACCGCGATCGCGCGCGTTGCGAGCCGCGCCTCCTCCGCCGTCTCGGCGGCGACGATCGCGACCGGCTCTCCGACGTAGCGCACGCGGCCCGTCGCGAGCACCGGCTGGTCGAGCTTCATCAGACCGAACAGGTCGCGGGTTGGAAGCTCCGCGGACGTGATGACGGATTTCACTCCGCTCATCTTCTTGGCTGCCGCCACGTCGATCGAAAGGATCCTCGCGTGGGGATGCGGGCTGCGGAGTGTGGCCCCAAACAGCATGCCCTCGCGACGCAGGTCGCTGCCGTACTGGAATTCGCCCTTTACTTTCGGGACGCCATCGGGGCGCTCGACGGACTCGCCGACGCCTCCGCGGACTTTCGTGCGCGGCAGGGCTGTGCTCATCGCCGGTACATCGCGGCCGAGGCGCGCTCGACGGCCTCGAGTATTTTCCCGTAGCCGGTGCATCGGCAGATGTTGCCTGAGAGCGCTTCGCGCACCTCCTTATCGCTGGGCTCGGGGTTCCGTTTGAGGAGCGCGTAGGTCGCGACCACGAGCCCCGGCGTGCAGAAGCCGCATTGCACCGCACCGGCGTCGACGAAGGCGCGCTGCACCGGATGAAGCGTCTCGCCGTCGGAGAACGATTCGACGGTCTCCACGCTCCGTCCGGCGGCCGCCGCGCCGAGGACAAGGCACGCGCAGACGAGGTCTCCGTCCATGAGGACCGAGCACGATCCGCATTCGCCCTGCTCGCAGGCGTTCTTGCTCCCCGGCAGGCCGAGGCTCTCCCGAAGAACGGTCAGCAGACTCTCATGGTCAGCGGCTTCCGCCTCGCGCTCCTCGCCGTTTACCGTGAGCTTGATCCTCACGGGATCGCCGCGACCCGCGCCAGGGCGCGCGTCCCCATAACCGCGAGCACGTGCCTCCGATAGGCGACGGTGCCGCGGACATCATCGATTGGTTTCGCGGCCGCCGCCGCAAGCTCGCCGAACTTTTTCGCCGCGGCGTCGCTTGGGCGATGCGGCTTCTCCCAGCCGGCCTCGTCGAGAAGACCGGTCGCGAAGCGCTCGGCTTCGCTCGCGCGGATGATCGTCGGTCCGCACGAACCAAGGCCGACGCCGACGCGACGGCGCGCGCGGTCGATCACGAGCGCGAGCCCGGAGATCGAGATGGCCATCGCGTTTCGTGTTGCCGCGAACATATACGTTTGCGCCACCCCGGCGTCGTCCCATTCGGCCGCGACGATGACCTCATCGGGACGACGAACGGACTTCTTCGGGCCGGTCATGAAATCGGCGAAGGCCACGCGGCGCTCGCCCCTTTTTGATTTGAGGACGACGGTCGCCTCGAGGGCCGCCAACACCGGCAACGTGTCGCCGGCCGGTGAGCATGTTCCGAGATTTCCGCCGATGGTCGCCACGTTGCGGATCTGCGGCGAGCCAATCGTGCGCGCCGCCTCGACGAGCGCCGGCGAGCCAACGTCGTTCTCGAGCATCCGCGTGTACGTGATGAGCGCGCCCATGCGCACGTGGCCGTTCCGCGAGAGATCTTTCAGCTCCTCGACGCGATCGATCGGGATGATGTGGCTCGGCCGCTGCCGTCCGAAGTTGATCTCCACCAGGAGGTCGGTCCCGCCGGCGAGGATCGTCGCGTCGGCGCGTCCGGAAAGATCCTCGAGGGCATCGTCGAGGTTTCGGGCGATGTGAACGCTCACGCCGGGATTATCACTTCCGGGTTGGTAACGCGGTCACTAGCATTGCCCCGGGAGGGGAGACCAGCCTTGGGCGGATCAGCCGACCTCGAACAGCAGCTCGCGGAGTCGCGTGCCCGCGAGACCGCGCTCGCGGAAGTCCTCGGCCTGATGCGGCGTGCTCCAGGCGAGCTTTCCGTCGTACTCGATGCCGTCCTCGATCGCGCCGCCAGCCTGTGCGGCGCCGAGCGTGCCTCGATCCACGTCCTCGACGGCGACGTGTATCGCACGGCGGCGTTCTGGGGACCGCGCAACGCCGAATACGAGCGTGTGGCCTACGAAACGACGCGCACGCCAGGGCGTGAGACGCTCATCGGACGTACGGCGCTGGAGCGGACGGTCGTCCACATTCCCGACGTCCTCGCCGACCGCGAATACACGGCGAGGGACCTCCAAGTCCTCGGCGGCTATCGAACGATGCTCGGCGTACCCCTCTTTCGTGGCGAGACGGTCGCCGGCGTGTTCGTGCTGACTCGGAACGAGGTACGCCCATTCGCCGATCGGGAGATCGCGCTCGTGCGCGCATTCGCGGATCAGGCCGTCGTCGCCGTCGAGAACGCTCGCCTGCTCAAGGGCACAACAGACGCCCTCGACCGCCAGACGGCGATCTCCGAAGTCTTGAGGGACATGAGCCGGTCGGTGTTCGATTTGGAGCGAGTCCTCGAGAGCGTGGCGATGAACGCGGTCCGGCTGTGCGCCGCGGACAACGGATCGATCGCGCAGCTGAAAGCCGACGGCTGGCGGCTGGTCGCGAACGTCGGCGATATCGATCCAGACAGCATGGAGCGGAACTGGGGCAGTCGGCCGATCGACGCCGACCGGCGCAGCCTGACGGGCCGTGTCCTGATGGATCGGAAAACGGCCGCGATCGTGGATGCGCGTGCGGATCCCGAGTACGACGCGGGCGCCGGTACCTTCAACGTCCGATCGATCATCGGAGTCCCTCTGAAACGCGAGAACGATATCGTCGGCGTTCTCATCCTGAGACGAGCTGAACCAAACGCATTCACGCCCGAGCAGATCAGTCTCCTCGAAACCTTCGCCGACCAGGCCTCGATCGCGATAGAGAACGTGCGCTTGTTCAACGAGACCAAAGAGGCCCTGGAGCGGCAAACCGCAACGAGCGAAATCCTGCGGGTGATCGCCGCCTCGCCAACCGAGGTTCAACCGGTCCTTGACGCGATCGCCGAGAGCGCGGCTCGGGTATGTGGTGCGAGCGACGCGCACGTCTATCGAGTCGAAGGAGATGTCCTCCGGCAGTGGGCTCACTTCGGGCCGATCCCTGGACTCAACGAAGGCGAGACGCTCCCGCTGAGCCGTGGATCGCTTATCGGTCGCTGCATCCTCGATCGCCGGGCGATTCACCTGCGGAACGCCGCCGAGCTCGATCCGGCTGAGTACCCGATCAGCGTCCAGTTGCAGCGACGATGGGGATACCGCACCACCCTCTCGGTGCCGCTCATTCGAAACGGCGTCGGGATCGGTGGCATCGCGATCCGTCGCATGGAAGTCCAGCCCTTCACCGCGAAGGAGATCGAACTCCTCGAGACGTTCGCTGACCAAGCGGCGATCGCGATCGCGAACGTCGAGCTCTTTGAGACTGTCCGACGTCAGCGTCAGGAGCTTTCGCGTTTCCTCTCGCCTCAGGTCGCGGAGCTCGTCACCAGCGAGGACGGCGCAAAGCTGCTCGAGGGCCATCGCCGCCCGATCACTGTGGTGTTCTGCGACCTCCGGAACTTCACGCCCTTCGCCGAATCCGCCGAGCCGGAGGAGGTTCTCGGAATCCTGCGCGAATACCACCGGGCAATGGGCGAGCTCATCGTCGAGCATCAGGGGACGCTCGAACACTTCGCGGGCGACGGGATGATGGTCTTCTTCAACGATCCGCTGCCTGTCGAACGTCACGAGCTGCAGGCGTTGCGCATGACGCTCGCGATGCGGGAGCGCTTCACTGAAATGGCGCGGGGATGGCGGAAGCGCGGCTACGAGCTCGGATTCGGTGTTGGCATCGCGACGGGGTACGCGACGCTCGGCCGGATCGGCTTCGAGGGACGTTACGACTACGGCGCGATCGGAAACGTCGTGATCCTGGCGCAGCGTCTCTCGGCCGAGGCGCAGGCGGGGCAGATTCTGCTCAGCCAGCGTGTCCACGTGGCCGTGGAGCCCGATGCCGAGACGACCGCGGTCGGCGAGCTTGCTCTTAAGGGGTTCACGCGCCCGGTGCCGGCATTCGCCGCCGATTCCCTGAAATCTTCAGCGCCCGTCCGCCCGTGAGTACGGTCTCTTTCAGCACGATCGCCCAGCCGAATCCGCGGGCGCTCCTCTTGATCGAGATTCCCGAGTCGGTCGTGGCGAAGGTCAGCGCAGGAAAGCGCGTGCCTGTTCGGGTAACGCTGAACGGCGTGGAATAACGCTCGACGATCGCCGCGTACGGCGGCCGGTACGGGCCCTCCCCTCGGCCACGGACCGGCCTCGGCTTTCGCCTTCGCCGGCCGCTTCGCGGTAGGGCCTCGGGGCCCCCTGCGCGCGCCGGCTCCCTCGTCGACGCGCAAACATTCGATCGCTTTGGTTCTGGCACCGCAAGGAATTCGTGGATTGGGTGACGTCGGCGAAGCGCGCAGAGACGCGTGCCGTACGCATAGCGAAGGTCGTGGCGCAGGTTCGCGCGAAGACGAGGGCCGCCTCGACCAAGTAGCCGTCGAGCGAGGGCCTCATCTCCTGAGTTCTCAGGGCCCGTGTGGCAAAGTCGGTCGACCCAGGTCGGGGCGCAACGAGGAAGGGAACCCTCATGAGATTGCTATCGCGCGGCCTCTGCTTGGCCGCGGTGCTCGCGGCGTTTGCCGTCCAGTCGATTCCGGCCAGCGCGGAGCCGCTGCACGACTCGCTGCTCGCGGCGGTGAACGCATACCGCGCCTCGCGCGGACTGGCGACCGTCGTGGCGAGTCCGACCCTCCAGGCCGCCGCGCAATTCATGGCCGACGACATCGCGCAGCACGGCCCACCTGCGATCCCACATCGCTCGACCGACGGGCGCACGGCGAGGCAACGCATGAGCGATGCGGGATATCCCGTGAGCCAGACGTTCACGAGCGAGATCATCGCGTGGGGTACGTTGGGGGTTGACGGCGCGATGCGCCTCTGGCTCAACTCGCCGCCGCACTGGGCCGAGCTCAATGACGGCAGGTATCGGGCCGCGGGTCTTGGCGTCGCGTGCGGCGGCGCGTTTCCGTGCGTCTGGGTCGTGACCTTCGGATCGGTGGTCGACGCGGTCTACGCCGCGCCGGACTACCACGCCACGTTCTACGGCGAAGCGCCCTTCCCGACCGTCGCCCCCGGCCAGACCGCCGAGTGGGTCATCGCCTTCACGAACGCCGGAACGACCGGCTGGGATCAGAGGAGGGCGACCGCCGTGCGTCTCGGGACGTGGAGCCCGCAGGACGCACCCAGTCTGTTCGCCACAACCACGTGGATCGCACCCAACCGACCGGCTGAGCAGACCACGACCTGGGTCGGCCCGGGTCAGCAGGCCTGGTTTCGCGTCCAGCTCAAGGCACCGGATGCTCCTGGCATGTATCGCCTCTATCTGAGGCCGGTAATCGAGGGGGTCGAGTGGCTCGAGAACGTGGGAGCCTACGTTGACGTCAGCGTGAACTAGACAGCGGACCGATTTGAGATGACATTGCGTTAGCCGATGCGTGCCCTGCTTCTCGGCTTACTTCTCGTGTTCGGCTGCTCTCCTGGCCCGGCCGCACCGTCGTCGACACCCTCGGATGTCGCATCAACAGCGGCCGCCACGGTGGCGGCATGCCAACGCGAAAGCCTGCAAGCCGCATCGGACTTCGTTGGCCGATTCAATACTCGAGATCTCGCTCGCTTGACGTCCCTCTTCACGGTCGATGCGCGCACGTTGTGGATACGCCGCGGCGAACCAGTCACCTCCGACGGGTTCAAGGAGAGCGGTCGGGAGATGATCGGCGCGATGCTCCAGGCCCGGAGTGCCGACGGCGAGGTGTTGGCCTACGACCGCATCGATCCGGACCCCTCGCCAAGAATGCAATACGCCGAGGGAACCGGGCAGTTGTTCGCGTCACCGAGGTTTGCCGGGTCTCGCGGTACGTTTCCCGATGGGCTGGTGCGGGCGCTGAGCACCAAATTCGTCTTCGCCTGCGGACAACACGGGATCGTACAGCTCGTCATCGCCCCATCGGCCTAGCGCATCCTTACGCGAGCCCCGCGCGCTTCATGAGAGGTCCGAGCTGCTCGGCCGCCTTCGCGCGGACTTCGGTCGCATCCATTTTCGTCGGCCGTCCGTCACGTACAAGGAACTCTCCATCCACCAGGACGTGCCGCACTGCTCGGGACCCTCCCCCGAAAAGGATTCGAGAGACCGGATCACCGCCGGGTCCGTCGAGCTTCTCCAGGTCGAGGACGACGAGGTCCGCGCGCTTGCCCTGGTCGAGTGTGCCGACTTCGGTGTCGATGCGCAGCATCTTCGCGCCCTCGCGAGTCGCGAGCCCCATTGCGTCGTAGCCGCTCAAGGTTCCGATCCCGCTGACCACCCGCGCGAGAAGCGTCGCCAGGCGGATCTCCTCGAATCCGTCGAGCCGGTTGTTGCAGGCCGCGCCGTCCGCGCCGAGACCGACCGTGATGCGCGCACTACGGAGCCGCGCGACCTGCGCGATGCCCGAGCCGAGCTTGAGATTCGACGAAGGGCAGTGCGCAACCGAGGTCTTCGTCGTCTTGAGGATTTCGATCTCCGAGTCATCGAGATGGACACCGTGGGCGATGATCGTCCGCTCAGACGCGATACCCGTGTCGAGCAGGTACTGCACGGGCGTGCGGCCCGTCGCCATCGTCACCGCGGTGCGCTCGTCGACGCTCTCGTTCGAGTGGGTATGCACGAGCAGGTCGCTGAGCTTGGCGAGCTGCGTCACCGCTTCGAGGAGCTCGCGGGTGCAAGAGAGAGCGAAGCGCGGCATGTACACGTAGCCGATGCGTCCGCTCGACGCCTTGTGCCAGCGTTTGGTGAGCGCGCCGCCCGCATCGAGTGAGGCGCGCGTCGTCTCGACGAGATTCGCGGGAACGCCCTCGCCGGTGTCCATCATCGCTTGGCCGAAGCGCGCGCGAATGCCGCTTCGAACGAGCTCCTCCGCGACGATGTCGCCGAAGTGCGTCGTTCCCATGTCGAGGATCGTGGTCGTCCCCGTCGTCAGCAGGTCGAGCAGACCGAGGCGGACGCTCGCGCGTACCGAAGCCTCGTCGTGCGCCGCTTCGAGCGGCCAGACCCGCGTCCGAAGCCATCCAAGAAGGGGCATGTCCTCGGCAAGACCGCGGAAGAGCGTCTGCACCAGATGCACGTGTGTCTGCACCAGGCCGGGCATCACGACACACCCCGAGATATCGACCGTCTCTGTGTCCGGGGTCGGCGTCACCTGCCCCACCCCACCGATCCGCGTCCCGCTCACGAGGAGGTCGCCGACCAGGGGGCGCGGAGAATCGCGCAACGGGAGCAGGGTGCCGCCGCGGAGCAGAACGCTCATGTCTGATACGCGAGCTCGCGGAGCGCAGTCGCAAGCACACGCGTGCCAAGGACGACGTCCTCAGCCGCAGTCGCTTCTTCCGGGCAATGCGACCGACCGCCGATGCTCGGGACGAAGAGCATCCCGGCGTTCGCTGCGGCGGTGAGGACCTGCGCGTCGTGACCCGCGCCACTCGTCATCTCGCGTGGCTCGATACCGGCGGTGACCGCCGCGCGCCGGAGAACGTCGCCGACTCGCGGCGAAAGATTCACCGGTGGGCGATCGCGGAGCGTCTTGATCTCGACACCGAGGTTACGTTCGCTCGCGATCTTCTTGGACAAATCCCCGATCTGGGTGATCAGCTCACCACGGCGTGCCGGATCGGGGTGTCGAGTGTCGACGGTGAACTTCGCCAGACCGGGCACGACGTTCACCTGTGACGGTTCGACCACGATCGTGCCAACCGTCGCGACCGCCGGGTGGCCCATTCGCACAGCCGCCTCGGCGATCCCGAGCGCCATGGCAGACGCACCGAGGAACGCATCTCGGCGGCGATCCATCGCCATCGCACCGGCGTGATCGGGCTGGCCCCGCACCGTGATCTCGAGGTGGGCGGTTCCCGCGATCGTCGTGACGACACCGAGGCGCGGTCCGTGGTCCTCGAGGATCGGACCCTGCTCGACGTGCAGCTCGACGAAGACATCGAGATCTCGGCGGACGGCAGTCGCGGCTGCCGCCGGGTCCAGGCCGACTCCGCGCATCGCGTCGCCCAAGCTCACGCCATCCGCGTCCCGCACGCGGTCGGCCTCGCCAGGCTCGAGCCGATCGGCGATCGCGCGCGCGCCCCAGAAGTTCGTATTGAAGCGGCTGCCCTCTTCCTCGCAGATCGCGACGCATTCGAGTATTCGGGTGGATCGGCCGAACCGCTGCCAGAGGCTGCTCACGGCCTCGATGCCCGCGACGACGCCGAGCGCCCCGTCGAGCGCGCCGCCGCCACGCACCGTGTCGATATGCGAGCCGGTCGCAATGACCCGTCCGCCGCGTGAACCTTCGATCCGTCCCCACATGTTCCCGACCGGGTCACGCCTGACGAGAAGGCCGGCGTCTTTCATCCAGGTGGCGACGAGCTCCATCGCGGAGGTCCACTGCGGTGAGTACAGGGGCCGGTAGATGCCGCCTTGTGGGAGCGCACCGCGTTGCGCAAGGTCGTCGAGACGCCGCAGGAGTCGGCGCTCGTCGATCTCGACGAGCTCGCGGGTCGTGATCGCGCTCATCCCTCGGCCACTTCCCCTCCTCGGATGAATCGCCCGCGCGCGGGATTGGTTACGGTCTCACGCTCGTTATAGATCGTGCGACCGCGGACGAGCGTCCGAACGACCTTTCCACGGAAGGATCGGCCCACGTACGGGTCGATCCCGCGCGTCTGCGATGCCGCTCCGTCCAGCGTCCATTCACGATCGGGGTCGAACAGGACGATGTCCGCATCCGAGCCTTGGCTAATCGTTCCTTTCCGCGGCCAGAGCCCGAAGCGCTTCGCGGGCCGCGCGGCGAGACGCCACACCACGAAGCCCGCAAGTTTGCGCATATCGAGCGCGCCACCCGCGTGCGTCGCGACGCCGGAGAACACGGCGGAGAGAAGCGACTGCGCGCCGGCGACGCCGCCCCACGCCCCGAATATGTCCCCGGGCGCCTTGAGTTCCCGCGAGCACGGCGAGTGATCGGACGCCACGAAGTCGATCTTTCCCTGGAGCATCGCGCGCCACAGGCCGTCGCGGTTGCGTGCGTCGCGGATCGGCGGCGCGCACTTGAGCGCGGCGCCATGCCGGGCCAGATCGTCGTCGTCGAAGGTCAGGTAGTGGGGACACGTTTCGACCGTGACGTCGGTTCCCATCTCGCGGGCCGCGCCGACCGCGCCGAGCGCTTCGATCGCCGACACATGCACGATGTGGATGCGAGCGCCGGCTTCTCGCGCGGCCGCGCACGCCGCCGCCACGGCCCGCACCTCGACAAGGGGTGGGCGAGATTGGACCCAGGCAGCCGCATCGTGCCGCCCGCCGCCGCGGACTCGCGCGGTCGCCTCGCGGACCAGGGTTTCGTCCTCGCAATGGAGCGCCACGACCAGGCCCGCGTTTGCGGCGGCGCGGAGGGCCGGGACGAGATCCTGCTCGTGCAGGGCCGGAAACTCGGCGACGCCGCTGTCGCAGAGAAACGCCTTGACGCCGACGGCCCCTCGCTCGGCGAGCTCGCCCAAGCTCGCGGGATCGGCGTCGACGAGGCCGCCCCAAAGCCCGAAGTCGACGATCGACGCGTTCTCGGCCGCCGCCTTCTTCATGTCGAATGAGGCGCCGTCAAGGACCGGCGGGACGGAATTGAGCGGCATGTCGAGGACGGTCGTCGTCCCTCCGGCTGCGGCGGCGCGACTCCCGCTCGACCACCCCTCCCAATCTGTTCGGCCGGGCTCGTTGAAGTGGACATGGGCGTCGACCATCCCCGGCAAGGCGAGGAGGCCGCGAGCGTCGATCTCACGCGCGGCGCTGGCAGCGCCCGCTTCTACGAGGGCGCTGATGCGGCCTTCACGGATGAGGACGTCGCGTGGGTACGCGCCATCGGAGATAACGATCGCGCCGCGTATCGCGAGGTCGGCCCGGTCGCTCACTCTTCGGTGATGCTGAAGTCCTGCGCGCCTTCCCAGAGTGTGAGCCGGCCGATCTCCAGGAGCTGCGCGTTTCCTTCGACGACGGTCGCGAAGTGGTTGCCCGCGAGCTGCCCCACCTTGCTCGAGAACATCGTCGCGCCATACGGGAACAGGATCTCCATCTCCGAGATGCCGCCGGGATAGACGAGCACCTGGCCGGGTGCCGGGTGACTCGTGTGATTCTCGAAATCGACCCCGAGTCGCTTCTCCCCCATCGGGACCCACGTCGATTCGCCGCTCCACCTGCAATGGACGAGCTTGCTTCGCAGCGGGAGGAGCTTTCGGACGGCCGCACACGTCTTCGGCGCGTCCTTCTCCTCGAGCCGGGCTCTGAAGGTGAAAGGTCCGGCCGTGATGCGAAGCATCGTCATCGCGGGCGTACGATACCGGCCGCTCATGGCGACCCTCTCCACGCATGTCCTGGATACGGCGAGCGGCCGCCCTGCATCGGGTGTGTCGGTCTCGCTCGAACAGGACGGCGCCGTCGTTGCCCGAGGCGTCACCGACGCCGATGGGCGCATCGCGGAGCTGGCGGCGTCGCTCGCTCCCGGGCGCTACCGGCTTGTCTTCGAGCTCGACGGGCGCTTCTTCCGGCGAGTGGCGCTCGACGTCGAGATCGGCACCGACTCCAAGTACCACGTCCCGCTCCTGGCGACCCCGTTCTCGGTCACGAGCTACCGGGGATCGTGATGACGATCGCGCGCGAGGACCTCCACGCGATCTTCGAACGCGCGCCGTCGCTCGCCGAGCGCGTGCGAGGAAGTGACCCCGCGTCGATCATCGCATCGGCTCGGGCGGTGATCGCAGAGATGAGCGAGGTTGACCGCATCGCCGTGCTGAACGCGCACCCACGTATTGGAGGGGACCCGGCATCGCTCTCCGCACTCTCCCGCCGGGAGCAAGGCGGCGCCGGCGAGCTCGCCACCGAAAACGAGCTAGCGGCAATGAACGACGTGTACGAGGCCAAGTTCGGATTCCGCTTTGTCGTGTTCCTCGCCGGACGCTCGAAGTCGGGGATCGTTCCGGTATTTCGCGATCGGCTACAGCGCACGCGCACTGAAGAGCTGGCGACCGGGATCGACGAATTCCTCGCGATCAGTCGCGATCGATTGGAGCGGGCAGCGACGTGACCTCGACCGAGATCAGCTACGGCAAGGCGCACGTTCTGTTCTACCGTTTCGGTGGCCGGAACGTCGCGCCCTTCGCGGCGTCGGTCGACGTCGACGTTTTTGGAAAGCGTTTCCTGGCGGCGTACACCGAGGGCGACAACCGAGAGGTAGTCGCGACCGACACGATGAAGAACTTCGTCTATGCGATGGCGGCGGAATACCCCGGCAATACGTTGTTAGGGCTCTGCGCGTTCCTCGGCCGACGGTTCATCGAGACCTATCCGGTAATGGAGGCCCTCCGCGTCTCCGCGAGGGAGGTGCCGCTCGACGCCGCGGCCGGTGAGCGCGGCCCGAGCGACGTTCTGTTTCGCTCGGCGCGTGCGGACCGGGCGGTGGCAGAGGTCGCCGTCGACGTCGTCGACGGAAAGCCACATATCACAGCCGCCCGTAGCGGCTGGGAGGGCATCGCCCTCGTTAAGACCACCGGCAGCTCGTTCGCGACGTTCGCGCGCGACGATTACACGACCCTCCCGGAGCTCGCCGATCGCCCGCTCACGATCCGGATGGACGTGTACTGGCGATACAGCGATCTGAAGGATGGGGTCGCGGAAGGTTCTGGTTTTCTCGGTCCACGCGCCGTCCGCGACGAGATCGAGCGGATCTTTCACGAGTTCAGCAGTCGCTCGATCCAGCATCTGGTCCACGAGATCGGCGCGCGTTTGTTCGCCGCGCATTCCCAGCTCGGAGAGATCGAGTTCGTCGCTGAGAACCACACGCCCGATCATGTCCGCGATGGCGCCGAGGGCATTCGGGTGTTCGCGGAGCCTCGGGCGACCTTCGGAAAAATTGGCCTGGTGATGAAGCGCTGACCTGATTACGCGACTTCATCCCGCGCGTATGCTGCCAAGGTCAGGAAGAACCGGCTCCTCGGACCTGCCCGGGTGTTGATCGTCGCCGACCAGCCGCTCGCGAACCTCGTTGCCCTCACCCTGAATCACGGCAAATACCTGACTCGGATCGCCAAAACTCCTCAGGTTGCGCGCGCCGAGTTCGACAGCTGGCGGCCGCACTTACTGCTGGTGGACCTCGACGCCCACGACTCCGATTCACTCGAGCTCATTGGGCAGCGGATCGCGAACCAGAGGATTCCGACGATTGCTTTGAGCCGGCGTGGCGACCTCAGGACCAAGCTCGCGGCATTCGACCGGGGAGTGGATGACATCATCATCGTCCCGCTCGCGCCCGAGGAGCTGGTGGCGCGCACGCTTGCCTTGATGCGCAGGAGCTACGGAGACGATGTCGCGTTCATCCCCGTCATCAAAGTCGCGGGATTGGAGGTCGATCTCCTAAATCAACAGGTCAAGATCGGAACGCGCCGGCCGGTATTGACCGCGATGGAGCAGGCACTC
Source organism: Chloroflexota bacterium (assembly GCA_005882765.1). Taxonomy (GTDB): domain Bacteria; phylum Chloroflexota; class Limnocylindria; order P2-11E; family P2-11E; genus 3-1-20CM-2-70-9. The sequence continues at coordinate 14,729 of VBDV01000167.1, forward strand.
CTGTACCTGCTCGCGTCCAATCCCGGCCAGACGCTGGGACGGGACGAGATCCTGGACGCTTTGTGGGGAGAGGATTACGCCGCAGGAAGCAACATCGTCGATCGCCACGTGCGGAACCTGCGTTTGAAGCTCAAAGACGACTGGCAGCGACCCCGATTCATACGAACCATCCCTGGGAAGGGTTATCGATTTCTCGGCACTCCATGAGTTCGCGTCATGACAGGGCGTTATTCCGAGCGTAGACCCGAGGTCGTGGCAGCTCTCAGCGGGCGCTCCCGCGGGAGCGCCAATTCGACAAGCGAAGCGCCCCGCGCGCTGATCGTGATGAACGAGATCCTGGGGAGCCTCGTCGCGCTAACGCTTCAGCACGGACGCTACGAGACCAGACGCAGCACGGACCAAACGGAGTGTCGAGCGCTCCTGAACGAGTGGTCCCCGCATCTGGTCTTCATCGACCTTGACCTGTACGAGCCATTCATCGATCTGGTCGGGCGCGGCCTGGCTCAGGGCCATACCCCTATCCTCGGATTCACCCGTAGGCGCGACACCGGCGTGAAGCTGAGCGCCTACGAGCGCGGGGCCGACGACATCCTCGAGGTCCCCTTCACGCTCGATGAGATCGTCGCCCGCCCGTTCGCCCTCATGCGAAGAGCCCACGGGATCGCCGTCACGATCGTGCCCAAGATCCACCTCGACGGCCTCGAGGTCGACCTCATCGAACAGCGCGTCAGCGTCGGCGGTCGCGTGCTCAACCTCACCCCAATCCAGCAGACCCTCCTGTATCTCCTTGCCGCCAACGCCGGAAAAGCGCTGACCCGTGAGGACCTTCTCGCGACCATCTGGGGCGGTGAGTTCGAAATCGAGAGCAATGTCGTCGATCGCCACATCCGCGAGCTGCGGGTGAAGCTCGGAGACGAGTGGCGCGCGCCCCGATTCATCGAGACGGTGCCCGGAGCGGGGTACCGCTTCAAGGCGCAGCTGGGTATGAGTAGCGCGGCCGACTAGTAAAGCGTCGGCGCAATTTGACGCGAACGTGACGCGCGGTAATGACGAGTCGCGAGACCGGTGGTGCACTAAGCGGCAGCGGTAACAAATACGTGTCTGGCGAGCGCGCGTTGGGGGAGGACTGATCTGTCGACACGAGACATCATCCACTGGGAATGTCAGGCGCCCGAGCACCGGGCGATGCATTCGCGCCATGGGAACGGCGGGCTAACGATCCATGAGGGTTCCTGGGCGTACTGCGACGGTGCGGACTCAAGCGACGCGCACCGGTGGTCGGCGACCGGTGGAGTTCCGCTCGAATCGCTTGTTCGCTGGACGGTCCCAAATGGAGCCACGGCCACGGACGGGCATCCGGTGGCGGCGAGCGCGACGAACGGAAGTCCGAAAGTCTTGAAGACGACCGGAGTCCGCCGGACTTAGCCCACTGGGGAGGGGGCAAGGTCATGAACGGGGAGCTTTCACCAGGTACGTACCGCGCAAAGAACGGCGACCTGATCCACTGCCGCGACGATTTCGAGGGGCACAGTCAGATCCAAGTTGAGCACAGCGACGGCTCGACGACTTTGGCGGACCTCACGGCTATCCGTGACGCCGTCCGCGTTTCCGATGATCCGGACTGGCCGCTGCGCCATCCTCGCTTTGTAGGCTTTCTCCGCTTCGACTAGCTAACCTCCGCGGCGGGGAGGCGGCGTGGAATACCAGCTTCGTCACTATCGTATCCGCGCGGGCTGCATGGATAACTTTCTGGATGCCTGGGTGCGCGGCGTCTATCCACTTCGACAAAAATTCGGATTCACGTTCGCAGGCGCATGGCGCGTCGAAGGCGCGGACGAGTTCATTTGGATCATCGGCTACGACGGACCAAAAGGCTTTGCCGCCGCGGACGAGGAGTACTACGCGTCAGAAGAACGAAAGCGCATGTCGCCGGATCCGGCCCAGTTCGTCGAGGCACCGAGCAACAAGATGATTAGGAGCGTGCTCCCGCCCAGGTCGGTGTGAGGGCGTGGATCACCTGCCGAACGCGTGCACGCTCAGGGCAACCTGAGAAGCGGCACGCCTGCGCGCGAGATCTCGGAACAGGTGGAGCGGCGCTACCGCTCGGCTAATCCTCGGGCGCGGGCAGTGCGACTCCGATCACGTCACGGATGGAAGCGAGGCTGTGCTCTTTGACGTATGCGGCGAGCCCCTCTATGACCTTGAGCGGCGCGAGAGGGTCGGCGAACGTGGCGGTGCCGACTTGCACCGATGACGCCCCGGCCATCAAAAACTCGAGCGCGTCCTGCGCATTCGTGACGCCGCCCGCGCCGATGATCGGAATGCTGACGGCCTGCGCCACCTGATAAGTGATGTGCACGGCGATCGGCCTGATAGCGGGGCCCGACAGCCCGCCGCTCCCGGTTCCGAGGATCGGGCGGCGCCGGCGCGTGTCGATCCGCATGCCGAGCACGGTGTTGATGGCGGTGAGCGCATCGGCGCCAGCTTCTTCGCACGCGCGCGCGACAGCAACGACGTCCGGAGCGTTCGGGGTCAACTTGACGATCACGGGCAGATCCGTCTCCGCCTTCACAGCGCGGGTTACCTCCGCGGCTAGGTCCGGATCGCAGCCGAACAGCATGCCGCCCTTGACGTTCGGGCACGACACGTTGATCTCATACGCGACAACACCTGGCGTTCCGGTCATTTCGTGCACTACGAACACGTAGTCGTCGACGCTGTACCCGGCGACGTTCACGATGACCGCGACCCCGAGCTCCGCCCACGCTTTGCCGTATTTCCGAGCGACCTCGGCCGCGCCTGGGTTCTCGAGACCTATCGAGTTGAGGATCCCGGAGGGCGTCTCCGCGATTCTGTATTGAGGGTTGCCCGGTCGAGCCGCTGGAGTAGTCCCCTTGTTGACGATGGCACCGAGACGCGAGACATCGAAGAGCTCGGCGTACTCGACGCCTTGCCCGAACGTCCCCGAAGCCGTCATGACGGGATTCTTCAGACGAAGACCGCGCGCCGCCTCGACCGTGAGATCGACGCCAGCCTCCGGATACGAGGGCGACGCAGCGTGGGGGTCTTCCGAGCGAGCGGCCCCTAGACGGCGGTCCACCGCGATCCCACGAGGGGCCGAGCGAGGAGGACCCCCGCGATGCGGCGCGTCCGCGTCGAGCGCGCCGCGGAGCTTCTCGCCGAGCTCGGTCGGCGCGCGGTCGTCGTCAGGTTCCCCCGTGGCGGCTTCGGCAATCGTGGCGTCGTCGAGTTCGGCGAGCTCTGCCGCATCCTCCTCGGATTCGCCGTCGGCGGCATCTTCAAGTGACTCTTCAATGGATTTGCTGACGTCGATCGGCCGCTCGACTTTCTTCCGGAATCGGCGCCAAGGCATCAGTCGGTGACCCCGACCGTTGCGGGCTCGCCGTCGGCGAATCTGACGTCGCCAAGAGCGAAGACCGGGCCTTCGCGGCAAACGCGAGCGTTTCCTTCTGCAGTCACGATCACGCAGGCGCGGCAAACGCCCATCGCACACCCCATGTGCTGCTCGACAGCGATCTGCGTCTCGAGGAGCGCGACCCGGCCGGGATACGTCCCCGGGGCGCGATCGGCCTCGTCGCGGAGGCGCCCGAGCGCGGCGAGCATCGGCCACGGGCCGCACGCGCACACCTGATCGGCCCACTCCAGAAGCGGGCGGATCGCGTCGGTCACCCGCCCCTCAATACCGAACGATCCGTCTTCGGTGGTGGTCACGTACTCGACCGTTGCCGGGAGGCGATCGCTGGGCCAGAGATGAGCGACGGAGCGACCGCCCATGAGCAGCGTGACGTTGCGCCGTCCGGACTCCTGCTCTGCCAGCACGCGCATCGGCGCGATGCCCGTGCCGCCCGCGACGAGGAGCAGGTTCCGCGTCGCGCGTTGGATCACGAACGAAGAGCCGAGCGGTCCCAGAAGATCGAGCCGGTCACCCTCACGTCGCGCGGCGATCCAGTCGCCACCGGCGCCGAGCGCCTTGACAATGAGCTCGATCTCGCCGGCGGCGCGGTCAATGCGGTTGAACGAATAGGGTCGGCGCAGCAGCGGATCGAAGGACGGACCAGGGCGGACGTGCACGAATTGACCGGCACGCGCTTGTCCCGCGACGCCTGGCGCGGCGACGCGCAAGACCGTACCGAGCTGTCCGATCTCGGCCGTCGCGATGACCCGTCCGTCCTCGAGGATCACAACGGAACTCCGACCGCGAAGGTATAGCCGTCCGGATCCTCGAGGACGCAGTCACGCCAGCCATGCGGCCAGTCGCGGACCGGGACGAGCACGGTGAATCCACCGTCCCGGGCTCGTTTTTCGGCCGCATCCGGATCCAGCCCGAGGATCCGGATCTCGGCCCCAAGACCGCGACTGGACCCCTCGCGGAGCCGAGCCGCCCAGGGCATGCGTGCGTAGGTGTGGTCCGCATGCAGCTGAAGCCGCACGCCCTCGCGCTCGAAGGCAGCGAAGTCTTCGTCCGAGTAGAGGGGCCGCAGCTGAAGCACGCCGGTATAGAAAGGGCCACTCCGCGCGATGTCGCGGACGATGAGGTTCAGGCTGAGACCCGAAAGCGTTCGACCGTAGTCGGCGGCGCTCATCCACGGTTCGGTCTTCCGCTTCTTCACCACCTAGTCCGCGGCGGTCGTTACCACCGGCTCCAGCGCGCGATACTCGGCAAGCGTCGCGACGTTCGTGGTCACGGCGCTGGCGCGGAGAGCCGTGACGACCGCAAGCGCGGTGTCCAGCGACGTCAGGCACGGCACGCGCGCCTCCACGGCGGCGCGGCGGATGAGAAATCCATCGCGGTCGACGGTCTTGCCGAGCGTGGGCGTGTTTATGACGGCCGCGCACTCCCCGGAGCGGATCAGCTTCAGAATGTCCTGGCTTCCCTCGGCGAGTTTTTTGATCTCGGTCACGTCGATACCCAGCGAGCGGATGAGCCCAGCGGTGCCGGAGGTCGCCACAAGGTCGTATCCGAGCCAGTGGAACCCCTCGATGATCGGAACGACCTCGGGCTTGTCCTTGTCCGCGACCGTCACGAGTATTTTTCCGCTGCGCGCGGGCGCGAGACCGGCGGCGACGAGCGACTTCCACAGAGCCGGCGCGAAGGAGCGGTCGATCCCCATGACCTCGCCCGTGCTCTTCATCTCCGGACCGAGGTAGGTGTCGACGTCGAGCAGCTTCGCCATCGAAAAGACCGGCGCCTTGAGCGCGACGAACTCACCGGTCGGCCAGATCCCGTCCGCGCGCGCGTAGCCCTCGGCGGCGAGCGACGAACCGAGCGCGATCGCCACCGCGAGCTTCACCAGCGGGACGCCGGTGACCTTCGTAAGGAACGGCACGGTCCGGCTCGCGCGTGGATTCACCTCGAGCATCCACACGCGTCCGTTCTCCACGATGAACTGGATGTTGAGAAGACCTTTCACGGGCAGCGCCTCCGCGATGCGCCGTGTCAGGGCAACGATCTCGTCGCGCTCGGCGGGAAGCAGATTCTGCGCGGGATAGACGGCGTAGCTGTCGCCGGAGTGGACGCCGGCCCGCTCGATGTGCTCCATGATCCCGGCGACGAGCGTCTCGCTCCCGTCGGATACAGCGTCGACCTCGACCTCCTTGCCGCGGAGATACTTGTCGACGAGCACGCGTCCCGTACCGGCTTCGAGGGCCGAATGGAAATAGCGCTCGAGGTCGTCAGGTCCGTAGGCGATCTCCATGCCGCGGCCGCCGAGCACGTAGCTCGGTCGGACGAGCACGGGGTAGCCGATCTCCCCCGCGACCGCGAGCGCCTCGGCCGGCGACGACGCGGTGCCACCCGGCGGCTGCGGGATTTCGAGGGCGTCGGCGAAGTCGTGGAAGCGCCGACGATCCTCAGCGAGCGCGATCGCGTCCGCGGACGTGCCGGCGATTTCGCCGCCGATCGCGGCGAGGCGGTCCGCGAGATTCAGGGCGGTCTGCCCGCCGAACTGCGCGAGCACCGGTATGGGAGCGCCTTCGTTCTCGAGCACGGCGGCGATCGATTCCTCGTCGAGCGGATCGAAGTACAGGCGCGCCGACGCGTCGAAGTCGGTCGAGACGGTCTCTGGATTGCTGTTCACCATGATCGGAGCGACACCTCTGTCGCGGAGCGCACCGGCGGATTGCACGCAGCAGCAGTCGAACTCGATGCCCTGGCCAATGCGAATCGGCCCGCTGCCGAGGATGACGGCCTTTGGTCCCTCGAGAGGAGTGGCCTCGTTTTCCTGTTCGTACGTGGAGTAGAAGTACGGCGTCACCGCCTCGAACTCCGCCGCGCATGTATCGACCATCTTGTAGACGGGACGGATCCCCCACTGCGCGCGCAGGCGCCGCACGTCCTCGGGCAGCATTCCCGTGAGCGTCGCGATGTCCGCGTCGGCGAAGCCCATCCGTTTCGCGGCACGGAGGAGCGCCGGCGTCGGCGTTCGCCCTTGCAGATCGTCCTCGGCGAACCGGACGATGCGCGAGATCTTGCGCAGGAACCAGCGATCGATACGCGTGCGCTCGTGGATGAGATCGATCGGGGCTCCGCGGCGCAACGCCGCGAACAACCGCCAGAGCCGGTCGTCGGTCGGCTGAGCCGAGAGGAACTCGTCCACGAACCGCGCGGGACCGGTGACGTCCACCCACGCGGGGGCTTCCCAGAGCAGACCCTGGCCCTTGACTTCGAGCGAGCGCAGCGCCTTCAAGAGGGCCGCTTCGAACGATCGGTCGATCGCCATGACCTCGCCGGTCGCTTTCATCTGGGTGCCGAGCGTTCGGTCCGCGGCTGCAAACTTGTCAAAAGGCCATCTGGGAATCTTCACCACGACGTAGTCGAGCGCCGGCTCGAACGCGGCCGTCGTCTTCTTCGTCACCTGATTCGGGATCTCGTGAAGGCGCTTGCCGATCGCGATCTTCGCCGCGACACGCGCGATCGGATACCCCGTCGCCTTGGATGCGAGTGCGGAGCTCCGGGACACGCGCGGGTTCACCTCGATCACGAAGTACGGCGCCAGCGCCTCGGGATCGGCGGTTGGCGAGCGGTCAGGGTCGAGCGCGAACTGCACGTTGCAGCCGCCTTCGATCCCGAGGGCGCGGATGATCCGCAGGGCCGCCGAGCGGAGCATCTGATACTCCTTGTCGGTCAGCGTCTGTGATGGCGCGACGACAATGGAGTCACCGGTGTGCACGCCCATCGGGTCGATGTTCTCCATGTTGCAGACGGTGATGCACGTGTCGGCGGCGTCGCGCATCACCTCGTACTCGATCTCCTTCCATCCGAGGAGCGATCGCTCCACGAGCACCTGGCCGATCGGGGATGCCGCGACGCCACTCGTGACGCGCGAGCTGAGCTCGGCGGCGTCGTTCGCCACGCCGCCGCCCGTACCGCCAAGGGTGAAGGCGGGCCGGACAACGAGGGGGTAGCCGATGCGCGCCGCGAAGGCGAGCGCCTCCTCGTCCGAATGTGCGGTGATCGATTCCGGAACGGGCTCGCCGATCGAAAGAAGGAGCTGCTTGAACGCCTCGCGGTCCTCGGCATGCTGGATCGCCGAAAGGGGCGTGCCCAGGAGACGCACGCCATAGCGTTCGAGGACACCAGATTCGGCGAGCTGCACCGCGAGGTTGAGGCCGGTCTGCCCGCCAAGCGTCGCGAGCAGGCCGCTCGGGCGTTCCTTCTCGATGATCCGCTCAAGCACGTCGACGGTGAGCGGCTCGAGGTACGTGATGTCGGCCACGCCGGGGTCGGTCATGATCGTCGCGGGATTCGAGTTCACGAGGACGGTCTCGATGCCCTCCTCCCGCAGCGCGCGGCAGGCCTGGGTGCCCGCGTAGTCGAACTCCGCGGCCTGGCCGATGAGGATCGGGCCGCTCCCGATGATCAGGACTTTCATAGATCGAGCCACCCGCCGCCCATCGCGACGCAGCGA
>VBDV01000168.1 GCA_005882765.1 Chloroflexota bacterium
AATGGCAAAGCTGCTCGTGGCCGACGACCTCGTACCCATCCGTCAGATGGTCCGCATCACCCTGTCCACGCAGGGCTGGACGATCGTCGAGGCGAAGAATGGCAATGAGGCGCTCGAGCTCGTCCGGTCTGAGAAGCCCGACCTCGTCCTGCTGGACGTCGACATGGGCCCGGGCCCCAATGGCTTCGACGTGTGCCGCCAGATCAAGGCCGATGAAGTCACCAAAGATATCCCGGTCGTGATGCTGACCGCGCACGAGAGCGACAGCGACCGCGCGATCGGCTTCGCGGCCGGCGCGACGCAATACCTGACAAAGCCGTTCGGCCCGCTGGAGCTCATCGACACGATCCGCGGGATCCTGGCGCATAGCTGAGGCTGCCGAACCGATGAGCAACGACGACACCAAGGACATGGTCGAGACTGTCGACGTCTCGCCACGCGATCCGGATCTTCCGCAGGTTCCGGGCGGCGACGTGTTCCGCCAGCTCCTCCATCAGGCCGTGCGTGTTGCCGATATGGCGAACTCGCAGGCCATGCGCATGGCGCTCGACTTCGCGAAGGTCTACGAGCGCGAGCAGGGCGTCCGCGCCCAGTTCGAGAACCAGCTCAAGCAGATGACGCTCATGGAGAAGCAGGCGACGCGCTACGCCGAGGATCTCGCTGGGATGCTCCGCAGCGAGCGCGAGCGCCGGCAGGAGCTGGAGCGCGCGCTGGAGCAGGAGCGGATCGCGAGCGAGGAGCTACGTCGCACGGGCCTGCAGGGCATCAGCCACCTGTTGCTCGCGGCGACGATCAAGGACCGCACCACCGGTACGCACCTGCAGCGTGTCCGCCGGTACGTCGAGGCGATCGCCGAGAGGCTCGGTCTTCAGAGCGCACTCGTCGAGGAGTTCGGGTACTCGAGCGTCATGCACGACGTCGGCAAGATCCATACGCCCGACCACATCCTTCAGAGCGAGCATCACCTGTCGGACGCCGAGTTCAGCGTCATCAAGCAGCACTGCATCGACGGCGAGAAGATGCTTGGCACGGCGCGATTCTTCGAGACCGCGCGCGCGATCGCGCGCGAGCACCACGAGCGCTGGGACGGCAAAGGCTACCCCGACGGGAAGAAGGGCGAGGAGATCTCGCTCGCCGCACGGATCGTCTCGATCGCCGACGTGTTCGACGCGCTCACTTCGAAGCGTCCATACAAAGAGGCGTGGTCGGCCGAAGCTGGACTCAAAGCCATCGAAGCCGGAGCGGGGGAGCGCTTTGACCCCGAGCTCGTCGCCGGATTCGTCGCCTTGGCCCGGGAGGGCGTGCTCGAGCGCATCAGCTCGGAGGTCGCGGCCTCGTCTGACGACGAGCAGCTCGGAAGCTCAGCCAAGTAAGACTCGCCCCCGCGGCGACGCTCACCAACACCGACAGAGCGACGAAGACCACGAGAGTCACGATCAGGAGATCCGCGAGGCCGAACCCCGCCAGCACCCCACCCAGATAGTCCCGGATGAGATACGCGCGGATCGCTCCGCCAATGAGTCCGGCTCCAGCGCCCACGATCATCCCGATCAGAAAAGCCGTCGTTTCGCGAGAGCCAGCGCGTGCGAGGACGACTCCGAGGACGGCATAGACCGCCGCCGAGAGCGCGATCCCGACGAGAGTCAGCGCGGTGCCGCCGGCGCTCAACGCAGGCCGGGCCCGGCCCGGGAGCTGGGCCAGCTGTTCGTTGCTGATGAGCGCTTCGGCCGTGCCGATCCCGACCAGGGCGACGACCGCGAGGACGATGAGCCCGACCCGCATCGCGGGACCATCGGGCGCGTGGCTTGCTCCGTCAAACGGAGGTGCCAGAGTCGGAACCCGCCGCCCCAGCGCCCGAGCCCGGACACCGCTATCCGGAGCTCCCGGAGACGAAAAGCCTCGGCGCGTGGCGTGACGCAGCGGCGCATTGCCAAGCCTGCGACCTGTGGAAGAGCGCGACGCAAACGGTCTTCGGCGAGGGCCGCCGGACCGCCAAGGTCGTCTTCGTCGGCGAGCAGCCGGGCGACAAAGAGGACATCGCCGGCAAGCCGTTCGTCGGCCCGGCGGGGCGCGTCCTGGACGAAGCCCTCGACGCCGCGGGAATCGACCGTGACACGGTCTACGTCACGAACGCGGTAAAGCACTTCAAATGGCGTCCCGCCGGAAAGCGGCGCCTACACGAAAAGCCGAATCGGAGCGAGATCGCCGCCTGCCGGCTGTGGCTGGACGCGGAGATCGGGATCTTGAAGCCGCAGGTCGTGGTTTGTCTTGGCGCGACCGCGGCTCAGGCGCTCATCGCTCCGTCTTTCAAAGTGACCCAGCAGCGTGGGAAGCTGATCCCGTCGCCGCTCGCGCCGCACGTGATGGCGACGGTGCATCCCTCGTCGATACTGCGGGCCCCGGACGAGGCGTCTCGGGAGCGGGAAATGAAGCTTTTCGTGGCCGACCTGAAGGCGGTCGCCAGGGTCATCCGCGGCTTAGCCTGACTGGTTCGATCCAGCGCGGATCGCCCCCGATCAGGCCCCGGCGCTCGCTCGCTGGGTTGGGCCTTGCCAGGCCTGTTACGGTCCGTAATGCCGGAGTCCTTCCACGGACCCCATTCATTGTGGCCCTGACTGATCGAGCCACCGCCATGAATGCCCCATCGCGTGGACGCGACAGGGAGAAAACTTCATGGCGAACGCGAGCCCACCTATTACGAGGCCGCGCGTCGTGGTCGTCATGGACGACCCACTCGCGAAGGTGTTGGAGCTCGTCTTGCGACACGGCCGCTACGAGGACCGCGTCACCACCGATCGTGCCGAGTTCTCCCGGCTTCTCCGCGAGTGGACCCCTCACATCATCCTCATCGACCTCGACCTCCACCCCACTTTCCTGGAGCTGAGCCAGACCGGCGCCGATAAAACGGTGCCCACCCTTGTGTTCACCCGCAGGCGAGACACCGCCCTGAAGCTGCGAGCCTTTGAGCAGGGTGCTGACGACATCCTGCGGATTCCGTTCCTGCTAAGCGAGATCGTCGCGCGCCTTTATGCGGTGATGCGGCGGACACAGGGTATCGAGGTGCCGCTCGCGCCCAGGCTTCGCCTCGATTCCGTGGAGATCGACCTCATCGAGGAGCGGTTGCACATCGACGACCAGGAGCCCATTTCCCTGACGGTGACGGAATCGACCCTCCTGTACCTGCTCGCGGCGAACGCCGGGAGCGTCGTCGAACGGGAGGACATCATCACGAGCATCTGGGACGGCGTGGTCGACATCGAGAGCAACGCCGTCGACAGCCATATCCGCGACCTGCGCACGAAGCTCGGGGACACCTGGCCCTCTTCCAAGTTCATCGAGACGATCCCGGGCAAGGGCTATCGCTGGCGGCACGTTTCCCAACCAGAGCGCCCGAACTAGGAATCAGGCGCTCACCTTCCCGCCAAAAACTCGAGCGGGACACTCGGCCCCCCTGCGCCCTTCAGCAATGTGCCAAATTAGAGAAGATCTGGCCTTGACGGCTCCTGCAAACCATATTACATATTTTCTGATAGCGAAAGCAGGAGGCTGACGTGGCAACTACAGAAGAAGTCAAAGGCTGGCTCACCGGGCGGCTCCCCAAGGAGTGGTTCGCCGGTGCGCCTGAGATTCGCATGGACGAGGACGAGATCTGGGTCATCGGCACGCTGCCGGACGTCCCGGCGTCGGGCGGGCAGGACGCGGTAAAGGCGGCGCGCGAAGGCGCGATCCAGCGGTTCCGCGAGGGCACGCGCGAGGAGCGCATCAAGATCGCCGACGAAGCGCGCCAGCGGTTCGGGAAGAACCTGGCCTGGGGAGCGAAGGTCGGCGACCAGACCGCTCTCTTCACGCACATGGCGGTCCCGGTCATGACCCGGCTGCGCCTTCCCGAGCGCGAGCTGCTCGACACGCTCGTGCGCTCCGGCGTCGCGCGTAGCCGTTCGCACGCGCTCGCGTGGTGCGTGCGCCTCGTCGCGAAGAACGAGTCGTCGTGGATCAGCGAGCTGAAGGAAGCGCTCTCCAAGGTGGGAGACGTGCGTTCGCAGGGGCCGCTCAACTAATGGCGACCGAAGTTCGCGAAGCGCTCAGGGCCGAGCCCGATCCCGCGAGCGCGCTGCTCGACGCGTACTCGCAGGCCGTCATCAAAGTCGTCGAGCGGGTCTCGCCGAGCGTCGTCAACGTTCGCCGCGGGCGAAGCGGTGGGAGCGGCGTGATCGTCGCACCGGATGGCTACGCACTCACGAACGCGCACGTGGTTGACGGCGCGCAGCAGGTCGCGGTCACGTTGGACAGTGGTGCCGAGCTCACGGCTGCGGTCGTCGGCACCGACAGCGCGACGGACCTCGCCGTCATTCGCATCCTCGGCACCGGGCTTCCGGCGGCCGAGCTCGCAGACACCGACTCCCTCCGAGTGGGACAGCTGGTCATTGCCATCGGCGACCCGCTTGGCTTCCACTCGACCGTGACGACGGGCGTCGTGAGCGCCCTCGGACGATCTTTGTCCGCGCGGGATGGCCGGCTCATCGAGAACGTCATCCAGACCGATGCGGCGCTCAACCCCGGAAATTCGGGTGGGCCGCTGGTCGACACGCACGCCAAAGTCGTCGGCATCAACACCGCGATCATTCCCACGGCGCAGGGGATCTGCTTCGCAATTCCCGCCGCGACCGCGCGCATGGTCGCCGGCATGCTCATCCGCGATGGACGCGTACGGCGGGCATACCTCGGAATCGGCGGCGCGGCGACGCCGATCGGCAGGCAGCTCGCGAACGAGCTCGGGATCAGCAATGCATCCGGCATTCGGGTCCTCGAAGTCGTCGCCGGCGGACCGGCGCAACGGGCGGGGCTACAGGTGCGCGACCTCATCGTGAGCCTCGACGGCTCCGCGGTCGCGACGCTCTCAGACCTGCAGCGCAGCCTCGTGGCCGACCGGATCGGCCACTCGGTCGAGGTCGGCTATGTCCGTTTCGGCGAGCTGCACCGGACGACGGTGACACCGGCGGAGGCCCGCTAACCGCTCCTACGGCACCATTCCCTCAATGGATCTGGTGATCCGCCGCGCGCGGCGCTCGGACAAGCGCGATGTGCTCGCCGCGGTCCGCACGATCTGGGGTGGGCAGGACCGCATCCCTGACGTCTTCGACCGCTGGGTGACGCACCGCACCGGGCCGTTCTTCGTCGCGGAATCGGGCGGCCGCGTCGTGGGGATGGGGAAGCTCACGGTGGTGTCGCCGACCGAGGCGTGGCTCGAAGGCGGTCGCGTCGCCCCGCGGTGGCGCCGAAAGGGGATCGCGACGGCGCTCATCGCCCACCGCGTCGCCTACGCGCGTGACCGCGGATTCCGCGTGCTCCGGTTCTCGACCGCGTCGGACAACACGCCGATACATCGGGCGGCGAGGCACTTCGGGTTCACCCGGGTCGGCGCGCTGTCGCGGCGCGAGGCGCCGGCCATGCCCGGTGCGGCGCCGACCCGTGCCACGCCGACACAGGAGCGCGGCGTTCTCCGGCGCGTGGGACCGCTGGTGCAGCTGGGCCACGGATGGGAATGGCGCGAGATCACGCTGCGCGACATCCGGTCGGCGATCGCGCGATCTCGCGTCTTCGTCTCTGGCAAAGAAGTTGGTGCGGCCGCGGTCCTCGGCGATCGCTACAACGCATCGTTGATGATCACTGCGATCGGTGGGCATGTGGCGCCGCTCACGCGATTGCTCCGCGGTCTCCGAGCCGAGGCCCAACGTCGCGGGCTCGACGAGGTGTCTCTCTACGTTTCGAACCCCGGCCAAGCCCGCGCCGCTCGATCCGCCGGCTACGGACGGCCCTGGTCGGGCGAGGTCTATCTCTTTGAGAAGCGATTTACGCGACGAGCTGGATCAGCGCCCTCGCCTGCTCCACCGTGATGTCTTGACCGTGGATGGTCTTCGCGTGTAGCTGCGCCATCCGCACAATCTCGTTCTCATCCCGGCTGCGCACCTCGAATCCGCACGGGCACCGAAGGCTTCGGAGTTCAGCCACGTCGGCCTCTTACCACTGGTTCCAGTCTGATCCGATCCAGACGTGAACGTCAGGCTCGCCGTCAAAGAGCTTCCCGAAAAACTCGCGGATTTGGGGCGAGCCCGCGAACTTTTGAATCCCCTCGAGGGAGGACCAGGTATCGACGCCAAAGAAAGCCTTCGGATCCTGTGGGTCCAGATAGATCGCATGAGTCAGGTCGCCGGCCTGTTTCGCCATGTCTTTTGTCGCGCGCGTTACGTCGTCGTGATATTTCTTGGCCGCCGCCGGCACTTCGCGGAGCCGGCCCCTGATCGTCACGGTGTATGTCATCGCATTCCTCCCGTCGCGCCCTCGGATCCTGCGACGGGCTCCTTGTGATTTCCTTGTGGTGTGCGGATCAGCATCTGCGGACGCCTCGGCGTGGAGACCGACGCGGGCGCCCTCGAGGACGAATCCCTTCCTGGTCGGCTGGGCCGGCGCCTCTGGGTCTATCTCGTGCTGAATCGCAGGCGCCCGATTGGCCGCGGCGAGATCGGCGAGGCGCTCTGGGGTGAGGACACGCCAGACGCCGCCGACGCTAGCCTGAACGCGCTCGCGAGCCGCCTGCGCACCGCGATCCGAACGGTCGCGCCGGAGGTCGAGCTCCGAGCATCCGGCGGCACCTACTCCCTCGCACTGCCCGCTGACGTCTTCGTCGATCGGGAGCGCGCGTGGACCGCGATTCACCACGTTGAGGCGCTCCGCCGCCAAGGAGACTCTGTCAATGCATGGGCCGAGGCCGTGATCGCGAACGAGATCGCCGCCCGCGGCCTCCTGCCTGGCGAGGACGGAGCATGGATCGAGGCGGAACGCCGCACGCTCCGGGACGTCGAGCTGCAGGCGCTCGAGGCGATCGGTCAGGCGGAGATCGATCGCCACCGTGCGGACGAGGCCGAGCGAGTCGGACGCAGACTCATTGCGGCGGATCCTCTGCGCGAGTCGGGGTATCGGTTGCTCATGCACGCGCTCGCCGCAGGCGGGAATCCCGCCCAGGCCGGGCGTGTCATGGACGAATGTCGATCCGCGCTAGCAAGCGCTGCGGCATCGCCGTCGGCCGAGACTGAGAGGGTCTACCGCGAGATCGTCGGTCGATCGAGTCGGCTCACCTCGAGCGCGGAGTAACCGCTTCGGGCCAGACTCTTAGGGTGCGCAAGGTGGCCAACCGCGGCTGAGCATCGCTCTACTGAGCTCGTCTTCCTTCTGGACGTGGACAACACGCTCATCGACAACGACCGTGTCAAGAACGACATCGAGCGCGCCATCGCGGGCCTCGTGGCGGCCGACCAAGCATCGCGCTTTTGGGCGCTCTACGAAGAGGTTCGCGCGGAGGCGGGCGTCGTCGATTTTCCCGAGACCCTTCGGCGCTTTCGCCGCACGTTCCCGGACGAGCCTCGTGCAGAGGACGTCGATCGCGCGGTACTGACCGTGCCGTTCGAACGCTATCTCTACCCGCGCGCGATGGACGTGATCGCGCGGCTCTGGTCGTTCGGCGACGCGGCCATCCTCTCGGACGGCGATCGCGTCTATCAACCCGCCAAGATCGCGCTTGCCGGGTTGCTTCTCGCCACACGCGGGAACGTCCTGGTCTACGAGCACAAGGAAGATCACCTCGCCGAGGTCGAGCGCCGCTTTCCGGCTAATCACTACGTGCACGTCGACGACAAGGCGTCGCTCCTCGCCCGAACCAAGGCCGGCCTCGGGGCCCGGGCCACCACGATCCACGTTCATCAGGGCCATTACGCGGCGGAACCGCAGGCCGGCCCCGCGCCGGACATCGAGATCGATCGGATCTCGGATCTGCTGACGCTCGACCCCGCGCGGTTCCGCGCCTGACGCGCACGCTGCTTGCACGAGAGCGAGGCGGGAGGTGACCCAATGCCACAGAGCGCCTGGACAGACAAGCGCGAGCGCCAATACGACCACATCAAGGCGAATTTGAAGCAACGCGGGCGGTCGGAGGGCACCGCGGAGCGGATCGCCGCAGCGACGGTGAACCAGACGCGGACCGCCAAGGGCGAGACCAAGGAAGCCAAGCCGCCGAGCGAACGAGCGCGAGCGAAGCGCGACATGGCTGCCGCGGGACGCAAGGGAGCGATGGCGAGAAAGAGCCGCTAGCCGGAATCTTCACGCCACTCGGCGCGTTCCTCTCTCTGGTGCCATGATGCGAGCACCTCAGGAGGCCGTGTTCATGACGATCGATCGCGCCCGCTTCGACCAGGGATTGACCTACGAGGCCTTCAAGGCGCAGATGACGCGGAACCGCGAGCGCCTTGAGGAGAACGAGAAGCGTGTGGACCTCGCCAAAGAGAATGTCGCCGCGTTCCGCGCGTTGCCGCGCCCGGTGAAGGTCGTCGTCCTCGCCGAGGATTGGTGCGGCGACGTGATCGCGAACCTTCCAGTGCTGGGGCGCCTCGCGCAGGAGAGCGGAAAGCTCGACGTGCGGGTCTTCCTCCGCGACCAGAACGACGACATCATGCAGCGCTATCTGAACAAGGGGCAGTTCAAGTCGATCCCGGTGTTCGTTTTCTTCGACGAAGACTTCCGCGAGCTCGGTCACTGGATCGAGCGCCCTGCATCCGTCACCGAGATCCGCGCGAAGCGGCGGAAGGAGATCTTCGCCGCGCACCCGGAGTTCGGTTCACCGGACGCACCGGTCGATGCCCTGCCGGAAGAGGTTCGTGTGCGCCTGCAGGGCGAGCTCGCGAAGATGCGCGAGGACACCACGAAGTTCGCGAACGCCGAGGTCGTCCGAGAGCTCCGGGAGATCGCGACTCGCGTCGCGGCATGACCCCGGCGCACAAGGTCAAGATCACCTACTGCGCCGAATGCGGTTACGAGCCCCAGACTCTCGACCTCGCGAAGGCGCTCATGCTCGAGTTCGGAGCGCGTCTCTCGTGCATCGAGCTGATCCCGTGGGAAGGCGGCACCTTTGAAGTCTCAGTGGACGGCCAGCTCATCCACTCGATGAAGCGCGACGGGGGATTCGGAGACGGCGCGGCCATCAAGGACGCCGTGAGGAGCCGCCTGACCGGCTAGCTCCGGAGCCTCATACTTTTCACGTGGGGACATATCCGCTCGACACGCTCGGCCGGCCGCTTCACGACCTGCGGATCAGCGTGACCGACCGCTGCAACTTCCGCTGCGTCTACTGCATGCCGAAGGAGGTCTTCGGCAAGGACTTCCAGTTCCTCCCTCGCGCCGAGATCCTGACTTTCGAGGAGATCGAGCGCCTCGCGCAAATCTTCGTTTCGCTTGGTGTCCAGAAGATCCGGCTCACCGGCGGCGAGCCCCTCGTTCGGCGAAACCTCGAGGTGCTCGTCGAGAAGCTCGCCAAGATCGGCGAGCTCGACCTGACGCTGACGACGAACGGCTCGCTGCTTTCGCAGAAAGCGCAGCCGCTGGCCGAGGCCGGCCTGCGGCGCGTGACCGTCAGCCTCGACTCGCTCGACGATGCGACCTTCAAACGGATGAACGACGCGGACTTCCCGGTGGCGAAGGTCCTTGCCGGCATCGAAGCCGCACACGCCGCCGGCCTCGCGCCGATCAAGATCAACATGGTCACCAAGCGCGGCGTGAACGAGACGAGCATCGTGCCGATGGCGCGCTATTTCAAGGGGACAGGGATGACCCTTCGGTTCATCGAGTTCATGGACGTCGGTTCGACGAACGGCTGGCGTCTCGACGACGTCGTCCCCGCCCGCGAGATCATCGCGATGATCGATCGCGAGATGCCGCTCGAGCCGGTCCAGTCCGGGTACCGCGGCGAGGTCGCGGCCCGCTACCGCTACAAGGACGGGGGCGGCGAGATCGGCGTCATCTCGTCGGTCACGCAGCCGTTCTGCGCCGATTGCACGCGGGCGCGGTTGTCAGCGGACGGCGCTCTCTACACCTGCCTCTTCGCCACACAGGGCCACGATCTCCGAGCGCTCCTCCGGAACGGGGCGTCGGACGAAGAGATCTCAAGCGCGATCGCCGCGGTCTGGACCGAGCGAACGGATCGCTACTCCGACCTGCGCTCTGAGCAGACGGCCGGCCTTCACAAGATCGAGATGAGCTTCATCGGGGGCTGAGCCGCCGCCCACTCAAGCAGCTCGTCCTGTTGGCGTTCGCCTCCACGACTCGCCGCGTGCTCAGGGCTGATGGATTCGCTCCTCGCGAGTGAATCGCTCGTCGCTCAGATAGCGGGGTGTCAGCCCGTCGGCACCCGCAGTTCGTTCTCGAGCTCGTCCGCGAGTCGCTCCGCGGCTGCGGCGTTCACACGCAGGCGCTCGAGGCTCTGCGCGACCGTCTCGGCGACATCCGGCGTCTTCTTTTTCTCGAGGAATGCGGCGGCCTCGTCGGCGAGGCCCCGCTGCGCGAGCTGGCTGACGGCGTTGACCATCGCCTGCTTGAGGAGCGGCGCGACGTCAGGGTTCGCGACGTCGGTGTCCCAGTGCTGCTTCAGGACTATCCACGCGACGGGACGCGTCCGCCGGTACTGGAGCATCGGGATGAGCATGATCCCGCGATCCTGCACGCGAATGAGCGGCGAGAAGATCGCGTCGGCGGTCCGGCGCGCCAGCTGCGGGTCTTCGAAGAACACGAGGCCCTGCCGAAACCGCGTCTCCTCCTGGGCGTCGGTCGCCTGCGCCTGCTGCATGCGCGCGACGTAACGCTCCCAGAGCCGATCGTCGCCGATCGTCGCGGCGACCGCGACCACCGTCCCCGCGACGTCGGGATGCAGACGCTCCTCGTCAGCAAGATGCGCGCGCACGAGCCGCTGCGCCTCCGCGCGGACGTCGTCGGCCCGTGCGTGAAGGCCGAGCATCCCGATGGCCCGCGTGCGCTTCTCGCGAACGTCCGAGTCTTCGCCCTCGGCCGGCCGCCAGCCCCCGCCGTCCAGGATCGGCCGGAAGAGATCCTCGATCAGGCGGGCGAAGGGGCGCTCCGTCGCGTCGCGCACCGCGTAGTTCGCGAGCCACGTGAGCGCATCGGCGATCGACGCGAGGACCGCCCGATCTTGCTCACCCCGGAGCTTTTCGACGCGGCGCAGGAACGTAGCGAGCGTCGCCTTGCCGTGACGGACGAGCGACCAGAGATCGTCGAGCAGCGCGAGTCGTTCCTCGGCCGAGAGGTGCGCGATCCCATGGTCGAGCAGGTCGCCTTCGAAGGCGGAGGCGAAGCGAAAACGGTAGAAGCCGCGTCCGCCGCCGTTCGGGAAGAACCATCGCGCGCCCTCGAGGCGTAGCGTCTCGCGCTCGCGGCGCAGCACGAACCGTTGCTCGCGGATCCCGGAATCCGTCCCGTACTTCAGCACGACGGGCACGGGCCAGACCTGACCGGTTGGCTTCGCCTTCGCGTCGGAGAAATACCGCTCCTGGGTCAGCTCGAGCTCGAGCCCGCCGCCCGTCTGCTTCGCGGCGATGTGCACGAGCGGGTGTCCCGGCTCCTTGATCCAGGCGTTCGCGATCGCCGTCACGTCCTGGCCGGATGCTTCGTCGAGCGCGCGCCAGAAATCGTCTGCCGACGCGTTGGCCTCGGCGTGCCGCCGCAGGTAGATGCGCACGCCTTCGCGGAAGGTCTCCTCGCCGAGATATCCCTCGACCATGCGGAGGACCGCCGCGCCCTTCGCGTAGGAGATGGCGTCGAAGCGCTGCGACGCTTCCTCAGCGCTCTTCGCCTCGACCGAGATCGGGTGGGTGGACGCGAGCGCGTCGAGGTTGAACGCGCTCGTGTTGTCGGCGACGAAGTCGCGCCAGTAGCGCCACTCGGGATTGAGCGCCGCCGTCGCTTTCTCGCCGACGAACGACGCGAACGATTCGTTCAGCCAGAGGTCGGTCCACCAACGCATCGTGACGAGGTCGCCCCACCACATGTGCGTGAGCTCGTGCGCGGCCGTGCTGAACACGCCCTTCAGGGTTTGGATCGAGGCGTTGCGCTCATCCGCGGCGAGGAGGCGCGTGCGGTAGGTGATCGCCCCAGGGTTCTCCATCGCGCCCGCTTCGAAGTCGGGAATGCCGATCGCGTCGACCTTGATGTACGGATAGGGGATCGCCGTGTACGCCTGGAGCCATTCCACCGAGCGGACGTGGGCATCACGGGCGTAGATGCCCTGCTCGGCAAGACCCGGAGGAAGGCATACGCGAACCGGAATGCCCGATGTGGTCGTGATCGTGGGCGTGAATTCGTACGGCCCCACGGTGAACGCGACCAGATACGACGAGATCTTCGGCGTCTCGCGGAACCGCGTGCGCGTGCGGCGCTCGTCGATGCTTTCCTGGGATTCAATGGGCATGTTCGCGATCGCGGCGTTCCCGGCCGGATGGATCAGCTCGAGGGAGAACCGCGCCTTGAACTCAGGCTCGTCGAAGCAGGGAAAGGCGCGCCGCGCGTCGGCCGCCTCGAATTGCGTCGCGGCGTAGCGCTCCTCGCCGCGGAGCGAGCGGTACAGGCCGCGGAGCGAGTCGCGGATCCCGCCCTTCCAGGCGATCTCGAGAGTGTGCTCGCCCGCCGGGATCTCGCCGGCGAAGCGAAGCGTCGCGGTCTCGGACTCGCTGTCGAAGGTGACACCTTCGAGCGCCGTCTTGTCGATCGATGCGCTGTTGATGTCCAGGTCGATCGCGTGAAGGACGATCTCGCGGGTCGGACGCGCCGTGCGGATCTCGATCCCCTCATTGCCGGTCGACGTCCAACTGTCGAAGTCGAGCTCGAAAACAAGCCGGTAGCGGCTCGGAAAAGCGTCCTTCGATAGCCGGAAATTGCGTTTGTCCCCGCCCACGACGCAAAAGCGTACCTGCTACGGTTTTTCCGTGCCCCCTCAATTCATCTACACGATGTATCAACTCAAGAAGATCGTGCCCGCCACGCAGCGGGAGATCCTGCGCGGGATCACCCTCGCGTTCTATCCCGACGCGAAGATCGGCGTGCTTGGGCCGAACGGGGCGGGGAAGAGCACCCTCCTTCGCATCATGGCCGGGGTCGACCGCGAGTTTGTCGGCGACGCAAGGATCACCGAGGGATTTCGGGCGGGCCTGCTTGCGCAGGAGCCGGCGCTCGACCCGGCCAAGGACGTCCGCGGCAACGTGGAAGACGGCGTCGCGGCGCAGCGCGTTGTCCTCGATCGCTACAACCAGCTCTCGATGAAGCTCGGCGAGGACCTCCCGCCGCCTGAGATGGAACGCGTGACCGACGAGCTCCAGCGGACCCAGGACGAGATCGAGGCGAAGGGCCTGTGGGAGCTCGACGCGACCGTGGACGTCGCGATGGACGCGCTTCGCTGCCCGCCCGGCGACCAGGACGTCGCGACCCTTTCCGGTGGCGAGCGGCGCCGTGTGGCGCTCTGCCGGCTCCTTCTGTCGAAGCCGGATCTCCTGTTACTCGACGAGCCGACGAACCATCTGGACGCCGATTCGGTCGGATGGCTCGAGCGTCACCTTGCCGAGTACCCCGGCTGCGTGGTGGCGGTCACCCATGACCGCTACTTCCTCGACAACGTGGCCGGCTGGATCCTCGAGCTCGACAAGGGGGCCGGCATCCCGTACCAGGGCAACTACAGCTCGTGGCTCGAGC
>VBDV01000169.1 GCA_005882765.1 Chloroflexota bacterium
TCAGTCCGTTCTCCGCGATCCGGCTAACCCGTCGTGGTCACACAACATGGCCGTCGTCGAGGCGGGCGCGCGTCGATCGGTGCTCGGCGATTCTGGCAATCCGTACTGGTCCCACAACACGGCAACGCCCGAAGCGAACGACGCCGTTGTCCAGCGTGCCCCGCGCCCCTACTAACGGGTTTGGCGTCGCGCTCCCGCGAAGTCCCACCTGGCGCCGGGAGCGCGACGCTGATGGCGGAACACCGCGTGACAGAATCCAGCGCGGGGAGGGCAGCGTGACGGAAGACGCTCGTCCGATGGCGGATCGGCGGATCCTTTGCCCCGTCCTGATCGGCCGCGAGACCGAAATGGGTCGGCTTGCTGAGCTGGTGCGCGACTGCGTCGGCGGCCGGGGCCGGACCGCGCTCGTGTCCGGCGAGGCCGGCGTAGGCAAGACGGCCGTGCTCCGTCACTTCGCCCAACAAGCACGCGCGAAAGGCGCACGAGTTTTCTGGGGCGAGTGCACCGAGATCGATGCGCGTCGCCCACTCGGTCCGTTCATCGACATCGCGCGAGCCGCGAATCGCGTCGCGTCGTTGCCGACGGCAGACAACGCAACGGCCGAGACGGATCGATACCGGCTCTACTCCGCCTTCACCACTCTGCTCGGCGACCTGGCGCGAGACCGCCCTACCGTGGTCGTCATCGAGGACTTGCACTGGGCGGACGAAGCTTCACTCGAGCTCTTCCCACATCTCGCGCGCAAGCTCCGGGACGTACCGCTGCTGCTCGTGGGGACGTACCGCACTGATGAGCTGCACCGGCGGCATCCGCTTCGGCCCATGCTCACGGAGCTGAGCAGGACTCGCGTAGTTGAGGACGTCATTCTGCCTCGGCTGAGTGAGGACGACGTCGCGGCGTTCTTGCGCGAAGCCATGCGCCTTGGTCGGCCGCCCACCACGGAGTTCCGCCAAGCGATCTTCAACACGTGCGAAGGCAATCCGCTCTTCATGGAGGAGGTTCTCCGCGCGCTCGTCGAACGTGGCGACGTCGAATACCGCGACGGCTCCTGGCGACGGACGAAGGAAGTCGCCGAGATCGTCATCCCGGATACCCTGCGCGACGCGGTACTCGACCGCTTCAGAATGCTGTCACCGGAGGCGCAGGCCGTCCTGCTTCGCGCGGCGGTAATCGGGTCGCGCTTCGACTTCGGCATTCTCCTGCGGGTAACCGGGGCGGCTGAGGCAGAGGTCGTCGGCGCGCTCCGAGCCGCGATCGACGCGCAGCTGATGCTCGAGATCACGAGTGACACGAGAGCACCGAGCTACGCCTTCCGTCATGCGCTCACTCGCGAGAGCGTTCTCTTCGAGCTGCTTCAGCCGGAACGACGCCGCATACATGCTGCGGTCGGTGAAGCGATTGAGGGGCAGGGTCCCGAGACATCGGCTGGACATGCCGAGGAGCTCGCGTACCACTTCGATGAAGCCGGTGACCGAGATCGGGCCTTCCGCTACCACGACCTCGCTGCACGCGAAGCGTATCGACTGTTTGCCTTCTCCCGCGCCGCACTTCACCTAGAGCGCGCGATCGCTCTCGCCGACGACAGGGAGCCCACGCTCGGCGACCTTCAGCTGCGACTTGTGGGTGCCGCCTCTCTAGCCGGCACACCTCAACGCGCGCTCCGTGCAGCCGAAGAAGCACGACGCTGGTTCCAAGAGGCAGGCGATGTCCGCGGCGCCGGTTTGGCGCTCACCAGGATCGCCAGCTATCGCTGGTTCCTTGGTGACTCACGCGGCGCGAGGGCAACAGCCGACGATGCGGTGCGGATCATCGAGCCGCTGGGTCCGACACAGGAGCTCGCGGCCGCCTACGCTCAGGTGGCCAGATTCGCCTTCTTGGATTTCGAAAGAACCGCAGCGGTTGAGTTGGGCCGACGCGCCGTGGAGATAGCGCGAGCGCAAGGAGCGATCACGATCGTCGCGGACGCCCTTATTACTGTCGGCGGCGCCGAGGCCGGGCTCGGGCACATGGAGGGTCTCGCACTACAGCGCGAGGCGATAGACCTCGCATTCGCGCATGGCCTGCCCGAGCCCGCATTGAGAGGCCTACACAATCGCCTCAGCGCGCTCTATGCAACCGGATCCTCAGGCGCTGAAGTCCGCCTTGCGGCCGAAGAAGAGTTCGCCTGGGCGCGCCGACACGGGATCCGCACTGAGACGGTCATCTTCGACGAGGTCGCTTACATGGTCGAGGCTGGCGACTGGGACGCAGGGCTCAGGGTCATACAGGAAACCTACGGCGAGTCTGTTTTTAGGTGGTTCATTCAGCTCGCCGAGGCGTTCATCCTCGCCGGTCGCGAGGGTCCAGAGCTGTCGCGACCCCTCGTCGAGGCGGCGCGCCTCGGGCTTCGCGATGCAAGCCCGAGTCAATGGCTTTCCGGAGCCGGCTTCATGGCTCGGGCGACGCTGATAGCCGGTGACATGGCAGCGACCCTAAACGACCTCGATCGCGTCGCGACTTTCGTCTCGAGGAGCTTCTATCCGGAGACAGATGAGGCCGTCGCCTGTGCCATCCAGGCCTCGATCGAACTCGAGAACGCTGAGGCGCGCAGCCGCTGGATCGAGATTGCCCTGGCCGGAGACACCAGTCCCCGCCGTATCGCAGCCCGCGCCCGGCGGGCCTTCGCTCAAGCCGAGCGCGCAGCGAGCTCAGAGGACCTCGACACTTCGATCAAGCTCCTTGGGGAGAGCGCCGCCCTCTTCAACGACTCGTTTTTGCCAATGGCAGAAACCGTGACACGTCGCAGGCGAGCCGAGCTCCTTCTCGGGCGGAACATCGGCGACCGCGATGCTGCCCAAGCGGAGCTCGGCAGGATCCTTCCCTACTGGCGGAGGGCGAAGGCGACGTGGTACCTCGGTCAGCTCAAACGCTGGGCGACTGCCCTCGGTCTCGACTTCCCAGTCGAGACGCCCGAGAGGGCGACGCCGCGGACACGTGAACCACGAGCGCAGCTGACCACACGAGAGCGCGAGGTCGCCGCGCTGGTCGCGGCGGGCCTCTCCAATAAGGAGATCGCCGAGAAGCTTGTCATCAGCGAGCGCACAGCCGAGGGGCACGTCGAGCACATCTTGGGGAAGCTCCAATTCCGTTCGCGAAGCCAAATCGCATCGTGGCAAGCGGGAGGAGACCCAGTCCACCCCGCATCCTGACCCGCACCCACGCATGACAGAATCCGAAGGTGGACCGAGCTTCGCCGAGCGCGCTGGTGCGGCGCCTCGTCGAGATCTGCGGGGACGAGAACGTCTTCTGGCGCGCCGAGGATCTCCTCGTCTGGGAATACGACGCGGGGTTCGATCGTCGCCCGCCGTCCGCGGTCGTTCTCCCGGGTACGACCGAGGAAGTCGCCGATGTGGTGCGCGCGGCGCATGCCGAAGGCGCGAGCATCGTCCCGCGCGGCGCCGGCACGGGTCTCTCCGGTGGGACGATCGCGTGCGCCGACGCGATCGTGGTCTCGACGGCACGGCTCCGCCGCATCATCTCGATCGATCGCGTCGCGCGGATCGCGGTGGTCGAACCCGGGGTCCCGAATCTCGCGGTAACCGCGGCGGCGCGCGATGTCGGTCTGTTCTTCGCCCCGGACCCCGCGAGCCAGCGCATCTCGACCATCGGCGGCAATGTCGCGACGAACGCGGGCGGCCCGCACGCGCTGCGTTACGGCTCTATGACCAATCACGTGCTCGGCGTGGAGCTGGTTCTCCCGACCGGCGAGTGCGTTCGGTTCGGCGGCGAGGTCGCCGATCTCCCTGGATACGACTGCGTTCCGTTCATCGTCGGCAGCGAAGGGACCGTGGGGATCATCACGAAGGTCTGGCTGCGGCTCCTTCCCCTCCCCGAGGACGTGCGCACGTTCGTCGCGGTATTCGCGGACATCGAGCACGGCGCCCGTGCGGCGAGCGCGATCATCGCGAGCGGCGTGGTGCCGGCCGCCATGGAGATGCTCGACCGGGTGACCATCGGCGCCCTGAACGCGGCGTTCGAGGTGCACCTGCCGGCCGACGCGGGATCGCTTCTCCTCGTCGAGGTCGAGGGTCTTCGCGAGGAGACCGCTGACTGGGCCACCAGCATCGAGCGGATCCTGCGAAAGAACGGCGCGACCAACGTGCGATCGGCGGAGACCGCGGCCGAGCGCGAGCTCCTCTGGAAGGCGCGCAAGCTCGGCTATGCAGCCCTCGCGCGCATACGCCCGAACAACTATCTCCACGATGCGGTGGTCCCGCGGACGAAGATGCCCGACGTTCTTCGCGAGGTGAACGCGATCGCCGAGCGATACGGATATGTCATCGCGAACATGTTCCACATCGGCGACGGGAACCTGCATCCGGTCCTGCTGTTCGATGCGCGCAGCCAGCCGATCGACCGCGTGATGGAAGCGAGCGCGGAGATCCTCAAGGTCGCGATCGACGCGGGCGGCGCGCTTTCGGGCGAGCACGGGATCGGCCTCGAGAAGAACCATTTCATGTTCTGGGTGTTCGGTCCGGAAGATCTCGACGCTCAGCGGCGCGGGCGCGAGGCCTTCGATCCCGACGGCACCATGAATCCCGGAAAGGTCTTTCCGGGCGGCGACGCTTGCGCGGACATTCCGACCGAGCGCACGAAGAGAGCGCTCGCCGAGGGCATGTGGGTGTAGCGCTGGGGTTGAACGCGCACGACATCGACGGCCTGGCCCCGGCCCGCGTCATCCGCGCAACGAGCGAGACCGAGGTGGTCGAAGCTATCCGCGGGGCGAACGAACGCGGCGAAGCTATCGTGGTCAGCGGCGGCGCGACCCGTTTGAGCGTGGGCGATCCGCCCACGCGTTACGACGCGGCGCTGGACGTCTCCGCGCTGCGTGGAGTCGTCGAATACGAACCTGGCGACCTCGTTGCAACCGTCCGTGCGGGGACGACGCTCGCCGAGCTCGCCGAGGCGCTCGCCGCGCGCGGCCAGCGCTGGCCCGTCGAGCCGGGCCTGCCCGAGCGCGCGACCGTCGGCGGCACACTCGCGAGCGCGGCGGGAGGCCCGTCGCGCATGCGGTACTTCCACCCGCGTGACTGGGTGATCGGCGCCCGCGTAGTCCTCGGCGATGCAACGTCGGTGCGCTCGGGCGGAAGGGTCGTGAAGAACGTCACGGGCTACGACCTCACCCGGTTCTGGAGCGGCACCTTCGGCACGCTCGCCGCGATCGTCGAGCTCACCTTGAAGCTCACCGCCGTCCCTGAGCGCACGGTGTCGCTCGTCGCCGAGGTCGACGTTCCCGCAGCATTTCGCGTGGCGAACGAGCTGCATGCGAGCAGCCTTCCGCTCGACGCACTCGCGGTCGTCACCGGCGAGGCGGTCGGGGCGGTGGGCGCGCGCGCAGATGCGGCGCTCGTCGTCCGCCTCGCCGGACCGGCGGCCGCGGTGCGGCGGCTCGGACGTGAGGTCCGCGACCGCGTGCTGTGCCGCGACGTCGCGAATGAGGTGTGGGGCCGGATCGCGGCTCTTCCGCTCGAGTCGAACTGGACGGCTCGTCTGGCGTGGCCGGCGGCTGCTCGCCCGGAGATCGAATTCGCCGGCTATGGTGCGGTGATCTACCCGGCGAGCTCCACCGCCTATCTCTTGCGCTCCATCGATCGCACGACATTCCGCGCAGTCCGCGCCTCGCTCGAGGCGGCGGGGGGCGTCGCCGTACTGGAGCGCGCGAGTGCCGCCTACAAGCGCGATGCGGGCGGAGCGTGGGGTTCGCCACGCGTTCCGCTCGGCGTCGCGAAGGCGCTCAAGGAGCGCTTCGATCCGCGCGGCGTGCTCGCGCCGGGGCGGATGCCCGCATGACCACCGCGTTCGACACGACCGGGCTCGAGCGGTGCATCCACTGTGGGCTCTGTCTCGAAGCATGTCCCACGTACAAGATCACGCAGCTCGAGACGGAATCGCCGCGCGGGCGCCTGCATCTCATGGGTGCGATCGCGGACCGGCGGATCGACCTGAGCCGGAGCGACGCCACCGTGCTGCACCTCGATCGCTGCCTGGCGTGCCGCGCGTGCGAGGCGGTCTGCCCGTCGGGCGTGCCGTACGGCCGCCTGATCGAGGAAACGCGCGCCGCCGTCGCGCAAGCGCGCGGCATCTCGCCGCTCGGCCAGCTGCTGCTCTGGTCCGTTTCGCGGCCGTGGGTCCTCGGCGCGATGAACGCCGTGCTGTCGATCTCAGAACGGACCGGCCTGCGCCGGCTCGCGCGTCGATTCCTGTCGCCGCGCCTGCGGCGGCTCGACGCGCTCGCGCCACCGGTGGGCCGTCCGCAGTACCGGCCCGTCCAGGTCGAGTCGCCGCGTTCCTCCGTCGCGCTGCTGCTCGGGTGTGTGATGCGCGCGTCCTACGGCGACGTGCACACCGCGACCGCGCGCGTGCTCGCGCACTTCGGGGTCGAGGTCGTCGAGACTCCGGACCAAGCCTGCTGCGGCGCACTGCACGCGCACGCCGGCAATAAGGAGGAGGCGATCCGGCTCGCGAAACGAAACGTCGCCGCGTTCGAGCGAGCCGACGTCATTCTCGTCAACGCCGCGGGCTGCGGGGCTCACCTCAAAAGCTACGCGCATCTCCTCGAGGACCGGCCGAACTGGGCCGCGCGAGCTACGGCCCTGGCGTCGCGAGTTCGCGACGTGAGCGAATTCTTGGAGACGATCGCCGGCGACGAGACGTTCGGCGAGCTCGCGATGCGCGTCACTTACCAGGACCCCTGCCATCTCGCGCACGCGCAGGGGATCCGAGCCGAGCCGCGGGCACTCCTCTCGCGAGTCCGCGGTCTCGAGCTCGTGGAGATGGCCAACGCCGACGTGTGTTGCGGGAGCGCCGGCTTCTACAACCTCGCCCAGCCTGACTACGCCGATCGCCTCCTCGAGCCGAAGATCGACGCGATCCTCGCGACGCGTCCGGACGCCGTCGTCACTGGGAATCCGGGATGCATGCTGCAGCTCGCCGCCGGGCTACGCTCGCGCGGGCGCGAAGGCATTCCGGTCTTGCACCTCGTCGAGGTTCTCGACCGCGCCCTCGAAACCCGATGAGCGGGACCCGTCCGCTGACGATCTTTCTTGCGACAGCCGCGACGGTCGTTGCGGTGCTCGCGCTTCTGCTCATCCCGGTGTCGATCGCGCTCGGACGTTACGTCAACGTGCTCGGCGAGTTCCTCGTGCTCGTGGCGTGCGTGGGCTACGTCGCGCGCGTCATGCGCGCCGATCGGCGCCGCCGTCGCGAGGCAGAGGAGCTACTTCCACCTGAGCGAAGACCCAAGCGCCGGATCCCGCGGCGTCCGATCACGTTCCAGCTCCGCGAAACGCTGTTCGCGTTCCTCGTCTGGTTCGCGCTCGTCGCTGCCTTCAATGCGTTCATCGTCGGACTCGGGCCGGTCCCAAACGTCGGCATCGCGATCTTCGCGGCATTCATGCTCGCGACGTTGACGGTGACGGGTCGGCACATGATGTTTCGGCTGACCGCCGAGGAAGAGACACCGCCCGAGCGCTGAGCGCGACACGTCGCTAGAGTCCGGCGGATGGATCTCGGGGTTCAGATCGAGCCGCAGTTCGGCTTCGCGTTCGATGACGTCGTCGCCATTGCGAACGACGCCCGCGCCGCCGGATTCACCCGACTGTGGGTCTCGGATCACTTGTTCAACGATGCCGACGCGGTGACGACCGACTGCCTCGAGGCATGGAGTCTCTTAGCCGCACTCGCGGTCAAGACCGAAGGGATCCGGATCGGCGCCATGGTGACGTGCCAGTCGTACCGCAACCCGGCCCTTCTCGCCAAGATCGCGGCGGATGTCGACGTCATAAGCGGCGGGCGGCTCGAGTTCGGTGTGGGTGCCGGCTGGAAGGACTTCGAGTACCGGGCGTATGGCTATCCCTTCCCCGACGGGCCCACGCGGGTAACTCAGTTGATCGAGACACTCGAGATCTGCACGAGGATGTGGCGGGAGAAGCGCGCGACCTTTCACGGGAAGCACTACCGCATCGACGATGCGCTCTGCTCGCCGAAGCCGACGCAGAAGCCGCTGCCGATCTGGATAGGCGGATCAAAGCCGCGGATCATGCGCGCCGCCGCTCGCTACGCGAGCGCCTTCAACTTCAACCTCGGCACCTCGGCGCAAACGGAGACGCTCAAGACAGCGATGCACCAGATGGACGAGATCTGCAGAGGCGCTCAGCGCGACCCTTCGACACTCCTCCGAAGCTCATTCCTCATGTCCACCGTCGGATCAACGTCGGCGCGGAGCGAAGCCTTGCTCAACGAATTCGCCAAACAGCAAGGCACGACTCCGGCGAAGATCCTCGAACAACGGCCAGGACTCTTAAGGGAAACGCCAGAGCGAGCGCTCAGCCGGCTTCGCGAATATGCCGTGCTGGGTATCGCGCACGCGAACATCATGTTCCAGCCATATGGGTCGGAGCGAGAGCAAATCGCCGCGCTCGGATCGATCACCGCGAAGCTCCGGTCTTGAGAAGTTCGCGAGTGAACCAAGCGACCACCGTGCCCCGTCCACTCGTCGCTGCGGCGGCCCTACTGGCCGTCGCCGTGATTGGGGTCGTCGCGGCGAACGCACTGCGAGGACCGCGCCAAGATGGCCCACTCAAGACAACTGGGAGTTTCAACGTCTCCTACTCCCTCGGTGACGACGAGTTGTTCATCTGGGGAATGAATCTGCCGTGGTATGGGGACTCCGCCGTGGGAGATATTCGGATCGAGTCGATCGAACCGGTCGGCACGCGCGGGCTGGAGGTGCTGGGTCTGGTGCTCAACAACTCTGTCCTACAACCCGACGGGACCTGCCTTTCGTATGGCGACCGTCCCGCCGCCAGCTTCCCGCCACCTGAAGTGCCCACCAGAGAGGTGAATGGAGCGGTCTTGTCGGCGGCGAACGGACGAACCTGCACCAACGATCCGTCGGTGCTGGTGGGCGTTCGGCGTCCTCGCGATAGCTCCGCCGGCAGGATCGAGGCGCTGCGGATGGTCTATCGCCATCACGGCGTCACATACGAACTTGTCATGCCTTACAGCCTCGACATCTGCCGTGTTCAGACCGACACGCAGGAAAGGCGCGTGCCATGCACGGCGATTCGGACTCCGACCCCATAGCCGTGCGGCCGTCTTGGTCGCGCGGCCGCTTCGTGTGGTGATCCGTCGCCCAGTCATGGCCCGACCCCGCGATCTGGCTCATCAGCGGCGCGCCGGGCGCCGGAAAGAGCACCGTGTCGGACGCGCTCTGCCGCAGGTTTGAGCAGGCCGTGCATATTCCCGTCGACGACATTCGGGATTGGGTGCGGTCGGGATTCGCGAGTCCGGTGGAGTGGACCGCCGAGACGACTCGGCAGTTTGTGCTGGCGAGACGTGGCGCGGCCCGCATAGCCGCTGACTACGCCGACGCGGGATTCAACGTGATCGTCGACGACGTGATCCGCGAATCTGATCTCGCGCAGTACACGAACTACCTCGGGAATGCCGACCTCCGGAAGGTGTTGCTTAGTCCGAGCCTCGACAGCGCGCTCGCTCGTAACTCCGAACCGGGACGAAAGCCGTTCGACCCGAGCATTCTCGAAGCCGCTTGCCGCGGCTTGCATCCGCTTCTGTTGGCGGAGAACACCGCGGAGCGCGGTTGGATCGTGATCGATTCGACCGCGCTCGATGTCGAGCAGACCATCGACGGGATTCTGACGGCGTAGGGACTCGCAAGCGAAGGGAGTGCCACGGAATTACGTGCTGAGCAGCGTCGGGGTCTTCTGAGCGAGCGGCCCCTCGACGGCCGTCCATCGCGATCCCACGAGGGGCCGAGCGAAGAAGACACCGGCGCTGCTCAGGTCCCGACCCGTGACAGGACCCGCGTCGCTTCTAGTCGCGCGGCCGCTTCGTGTGGTGATCGGTCTCGCGCTGATAGGCCGCCGCGAGAGCGACGAGGAGCGGCTCGCTGTAGGGCGGTCCGACGAGCTGCAGCCCCACCGGCAGCCCATCGGTCCCGAAGCCGCAGGGGAAGAAGATCGCCGGGACACCGGCGAGATTGCCAGCGGCGATCAGCCCGATGTTTCCAGTGCGCCGGTTCGGAGGTGGGCTCGCGCTCGCGGTCGTCGGCGGGCTATCGAGGGGCTGCGTGATCGGCGTCGCGGTGATCGCGCGGCCCACGGAGAGGATCACGTCCACGTCGCGGAACATCGAATCGAGCGCGTCCTGCAGGCGTGTGCGCATCCGCATCGCGTGCAGGTAGTCGCGCGCCTTCGTCTCGAGCGCCGCACGCAGCCCGGCTTTCTGCCGCGCGTCGATGAGCTGCTCGAATCGCTTGCCCTCGATGAGCTCGGCGAAGATCTCCGCGCCTTCCGAGCCGTAGACCGTCTGGACCATCGGCCCGTACGGCATCGCCGGTAGCGTCGCGCGGAGGAAGTTCGGGGCGATCCGTTTGAACTCGGCCACGCCCTTCTCGAGCGCGTGCCTCGCCTCGGTCGACGCATGGTCGGCGATGTCCTCGTCGGCGAACGCG
This sequence comes from Chloroflexota bacterium, assembly GCA_005882765.1. Taxonomy (GTDB): domain Bacteria; phylum Chloroflexota; class Limnocylindria; order P2-11E; family P2-11E; genus 3-1-20CM-2-70-9. Next base: position 10,514 of record VBDV01000169.1, read on the forward strand.
ATCCGCGCTCGCTTCGCGGCGGTGACCGCAGCGCGCGGCGACATCGGTTTGAATCGCCTCCCGCTGGTCGTGCGGTCGGCGGCGTCTGCTCCGGCCATCGCCTCGAGCACCGCCGCGCAGTCGTCGGCTGTGCGCGCCATCGGCCCGAGCTTGTCGAGTGTCCACGAAAGCGCCATCGCGCCTCTCCGTGACACGAGTCCGTACGTTGGACGGAGCCCGGTGACGCCGCAGTACGCGGATGGGGTGCCGATCGAGCCCGACGTCTCGGAGCCGATCGCGAATGGCACGAGCCCGGCTCCGACGGCGGCGCCCGAGCCACTCGACGACCCGCCGGACCAGTGCTCGATGTTCCATGGATTGCGGCCGGGTCCTTGGAGCGATGCACTCGGGTAGCGGTATCCACCGCCGCCGGCGAGCTCGACCATCGCGAGCTTCGCGGCGAGGACGGCGCCGCTCTTCTTGAGCTTGGCAACGACGGTCGCGTCCTCGCCGATGATCTGGTCGCGGTATGGCGGCGCGCCCCAGGTCGTCGGCGCGCCGCGAGCCGCGAGCAGGTCCTTCGCGCCGTAGGGGATACCGGTGAGCAATCCGCCCTGCTTTTTCGCGATCGCGGCGTCGGCCCGTTTCGCTTCGTCGAGCGCGCGCTCAGGCATGAGTGCGGCGACCGCGTTGTACGTCGGTCCGAGCTTTCCGAGGAGGTCGAGCGACGCGCGAGCGAGCTCGACCGCGGAGATGCGTCGCTTGCGGAGCGCAGAGCCGAGCTCCGCCGCCGTACAGAAACGAACTTCGGCGAAGCTCAATCCGCTTTGAAGACCGTTGGGGGCTCCGTCTCGATGGGAATGCGTTGCGCGCGCAGCTCCGTCGCCGCCTTCTGCACGATCTCGCGCGCTTCGTCGGCGAGCCGCGCGGGATCATCGATGTTCCGCTCGTCCTCAGCCACCGGAGTGCGCAGGATAGCGTGCTACGCTCGGCGAAGGAGTCGAAGGCCGTGCAATACCGCCGTCAAAGCCTCGTCGAGCGTCCATTGTCCCCGCGCGACTACGACATGCCGGTGGGTTGGTGGGGCTGGAACTGGGAACCGCCCGTTCCGATGTCGGTGACCGAGCTCCTCGAAGCGCGGAACATGGATGCGCGCACCGCGGCGCTCTGCGGAATGGTGCTCGAGGCGCACGGATCGATCCTCATCGCGGCGGAGCAGCCGCATTCGGGAAAGACCACGACACTTACGGCATTACTCGACTTCCTTCCCAACGACGTCCGGCGCATATTTCTGCGCGGGTGGGTCGAGACATTCGATTACCTCAAGCAGACGGCCCCCGAGCGGACGATTCTCCTCGGGAACGAGCTCTCGTCGCACCTGCCCGTCTACCTCTGGGGCCCGAAGGCCGTGCAGGTCTTCGAAACGCTTCGGAAGGGCTACGCGCTCGGCTCGACCCTCCACGCCGATAGTGCCGACGAAGCCATCGCGCAGCTGACCGGCGAGCTCGGGGTCGCGCCGGGCGACCTCGCCCGCGTCGATCTGCTCATGGTGATGCGGGTGTACGCGACGATCGGCGGTCAGTACGCGCGGCGAGTCGTGTCTCTGCATCGCCTCACCCCACGCGATGGGACGGGCCTAAGGCTCTTGCCGCTCGTCGAGCATCGCGAGGCGACGGACGAGCACGAGCACGACGAGGACGCCGAGGTCGAGCTCGTCGCGAAGCGCCGGCACGAGGACATCGATGTCGTCGCGGCGGAGCTGGAGCGGCGCACCGAGTTCCTCTGCGACCTTCTTCAGACGCGACGCCGCGAAATTCCCGATGTCCGCGCGGCTCTGGCCGAGTACCGTGGAGAGGCGACACTGATCGATATGCGAGGAGATCCGACCCTATGACACAAGCCACGACCATCGGCGCGCTTCGCGAGACCGGCTACCGGCCGAGGACCGTGAAGGAAGAGCTCCGCGGCAACTTGATCGCGGCGCTCGCCGCGAAGCGCGAGATGTTCAAAGGCATCGTCGGATACGAGACGACGGTCATCCCGCAGATCGAGAACGCGATCCTCTCCGGCCAGGACATCATCTTTCTCGGGGAGCGCGGCCAGGCGAAAACGCGCATCGCGCGCCGGCTCATCGAGCTGCTCGACGAAACGGTGCCCGCGATCGCGGGCTGCGAGATCAATGACGATCCGTTCGCCCCGATCTGCGCGGCGTGCAAGTACCGGGTCGCCAACGACGGCGATTCGGTCGAGCTCGTATGGCTCACGCCGGACCTGCGGTACAGCGAGAAGCTCGCCACACCCGACATCTCGATCGCCGATCTCATCGGCGAAGTCGACCCCATCAAGGTCGCTGAGGGCCGTTACCTCTCGGACGAGATGACCATCCACTACGGCCTCGTGCCGCGAACCCACCGAGGGATCTTCACGTTGAACGAGCTCCCCGACCTCGCCGAGCGCGTGCAGGTCGGTCTGCTGAACGTGATGGAGGAGCGCGACGTCCAGATCCGCGGGTACAAGGTCCGGCTCCCGCTCGATCTCTTCGTCGTCGCGTCGGCGAACCCCGAGGACTACACGAACCGCGGTCGGATCATCACTCCGCTCAAGGACCGCTTCGGCTCGCAGATCCGCACCCACTATCCGAAGGAGATCGCCACTGAGGTCGGGATCATGGAGCAGGAGCGACAGGTCTTCGTCGACGAAGGCATCACCACGATCGTGCCGGCCTACATGAAGGAGCTCCTCGCGGAGATCTCGCAGCTCGCCCGGCGCTCACCCGAGATCTCGCAGCGGTCGGGCGTTTCGGTCCGTGTGACCGTCGCGAACTACGAGAACCTCGTCTCGGCCGCGCTCAAGCGGGCGCTCCGCACGGGCGAGACGAGCGTCGTGCCACGCATCAGCGACCTTCCCGCGGTCGTCGCGTCGACGGCGGGCAAGATCGAGCTCGAGTCAGTCGGCGAGGTCTCCGAGGAGCGCGTCATCGACCGGCTCGTGCAGCGCGCGGTCCTCAACGTCTTCAACCGGACGTTCTCGCTCGTCGAGTTCGACTCGCTCCTCGCCGCATTTCAGCGCGGCGCGACGATGCACGTCTCGCCGACGCTCTCGAGCCAGGAGTACGTGAAACAGGCCCTCCAAATACCGGGGATGAAGGGCGCGGTCGCCAAGCTCGGCGCGACCGGGAATCCCGCCGCGATCGCGGCCGCCGTCGAGTTCGTCCTCGAGGGGCTTCATCTCAACCGCAAGCTGAATAAGGAGCGTGGCGAGACCCGCTCCACCTTCAGAGCCTGATGCAGGACCCCGCTCCGAGCGATCCGCGCAACGACCCGCCCGGGCTGGCGCAGCCGTTCAGCGATGTCCGCTACTCGCGGTGGGACGGCACGCAGCGCCTCGACGCCCTCGAGGCTGAAGAGCTTCTCGGCGCGATGGCGGACGAGCTGCTTTCAGGCGGCGATCTCGAGGATGCGATGGCGCGACTCTCCCGCTGGGGAATACCTGGCCGCATGGAGGGGCTGAAGGACCTCCTCGAGCGGCTGCGCACCGCGAAGCAGCGCCGCGCGCAGCGGCACGATCTCTCGAAGACCTTCGACGAGCTCAAGGAGAAGCTCGAGGAGGTGAAGAA
>VBDV01000076.1 GCA_005882765.1 Chloroflexota bacterium
TGGAAGCATACCCGCGAACCGCGTAGCGATACTCGATAGGTGGACAAGACGTCGCGGAGGGAGTCGCTCGAGGCCCAGGTCGCCTCATTTCCGGCGAAGCCAGGGGTGTACCTCTTCAAGGACGCCAAGGGCCGGGTCCTCTATGTCGGGAAGGCCGACGTGCTCCGCGATCGGGTGCGAGCGTACTTCGGGCCGACCCTCGAGGTTCGGCACATACGAATGGTCGAGCGCGCCGAGCGCCTCGAATACGTGCTCACCGACAGCATCTCGGAGGCATTTCTCCTCGAATCGAACCTCATCAAGCAGCACCACCCCCGCTACAACATTCGCCTCAAGGACGACAAGTCCTACCCGTACGTGAAGGTCACGCTCGGAGAAGACTTCCCGCGGATCCTGCGGACGCGCACGCTCGGCGACCGCAGCGCCCGCTACTTCGGACCGTTCGCGAATGCCAAGTCCGTGGACCAGTCGCTCGATCTCTTGCAGAAACTCTTTCCGTACCGTACCTGCAAGCTGAACATCGTCGCGGGCGAAGACGGGCGCGGACGCACCGTACCCCCGTCGGCGCTGCCGGGCGGTCGCCCCTGCCTCCTGTTCCACCTCAAGCGGTGCACCGCGCCGTGCGTGGGGAACACAACGCGGAACGAGTACCGCGGCACGATCGATAAGAGCGTGCTCTTCCTCGAAGGTCGGTATGACGCGCTCGCGCGCGATACGAAGAAAGAGATGCAGCAGGCGTCCGATGCGCTTGCGTTCGAACGTGCTGCCACCCTGCGCGACCGGCTCGTGGCCATCGAGCGCACCCTCGACCGACAGGAGGTGCACGCCTACAAGGGCGACGACTTCGACGTGCACGCCGCCGCGGTCGAAGAGGGCGACGCGGTCGTCCAGGTGTTCCGCGTCCGCGACGGGACCGTGGTGAGCCGCGACCATTTCTCCCTCGAAGGATCGGAGGGCGCGCTCGCACCCGACGTCCTCGCGTCCTTCCTCCGGCAGCACTACGCCGTCGCTGCCGGCGTGCCGCCCGAGATCGTCGTTCCCGTCCCGATACCGGAAGTGGAATCATTCGAAGCGTTCGCCACCGAGCGTCGCGGTGGTCCGGTCCGCGTCCTCGTGCCGCAACGGGGCAAGAAGCGTCACCTCGCCGAGCTCGCCGAACGGAACGCCCGTGACGCACTCGAGCAGGAGCGCGTGCGCTGGCTGGCCGATCGTGGAAAGACCGATACGGCCCTCCGCGAGCTCGCCGAGGCGCTCGGCCTCGAGGGACCGCCCAAGCGCATCGAGTGCTACGACGTGAGCCACGTGCAGGGGACGAGCGTCGTCAGCTCGATGGTCGTGTTCGAAGACGGGCGTCCCGCGAAGCACGCGTACCGACGGTTCCGAGCGAAGATCGTCGACCGGAACGACGACTTCGCCAACATGCGCGAGACGCTTCGTCGCCGGTTCCAGCGCTCGGCAACCGACGGCGAGGGATGGCCACTACCCGATCTCGTGATCCTCGACGGCGGGAAGGGGCAGCTTTCCGCGGGCCAGGCTGCCCTCTCGGACGCGGGTCTTCTGCAGATCCCGATCGCGGCGCTTGCGAAGGAGCGCGAGGAGCTCTTCGTGCCCACCCGGCCCGATTCGATCGTCCTGCCGCGGACGTCGCAAGGGCTCTATCTCGTGCAGCGCGTCCGCGACGAGGCGCACCGGTTCGCGGTGACCTACCACCAGAACGTTCGCGCCAAGCGTGCCGTGCGGAGCGTCCTCGACGACGTTGAGGGCGTCGGACCGGCCAAGAAGCGGGCATTGCTTCGACGATTCGGGAGCGTCAGGGGGATGCGCGAGGCGCCAGTTTCGGACCTCGCCTCGGTCACCGGCGTCGGGACGGCACTCGCGGAGCGCATCAAGCAGGCGATAGAGAGCTAGACCGACCTCAAGCTTTCGCATCCTCGGCTACATATCGCTGAGTTTGGCTTGACTTTCGATGAGGTGGGCGAGCATCTTCGCTTCATGGCGAATCCGGTGATCGCGCGGTGCCCCATCTGCGCGGAAACGCTGAGCGTCGCACGCCTGGAATGTGCGTCGTGCGGAACCCGCATTGAAGGCTCGTTCGCTCTCGGTCGGTTCCATCACCTCACTGTTGAACAACTCGAGTTCCTCGAAACGTTCATCAAAGCGCGCGGCAACTTCAAAGATGTGGAGCGCGAGCTCGGGATCAGCTACCCGACGGTGCGCTCTCGGCTCGACGCCACGATCCGCGCCCTCGGCTTTCCATCGCAGGCTGAGCCGGACCGCGAGGCGGAGCGCCGCAAGGAGATCCTTCGCGAGCTCGCGGATGGGCGGATCGCGCCCGACGACGCCGCACAGCTCCTCGAGAAGGAGCCCGTGACATGAGCTTCGACCCGATGGACGAGCAGCGGCGCCGCGACGCCGAGCAACATGTCCGCGACGCCGAGCAGCGCGAGCGTGATCGCGCCCAGCGCGAGCGTGAGCGGGAGAAGAACCGGGCCGATCGCGAGCGCGAGCACGAGCAACGGCGGGAGGAACGGCGCGCGCGTCACGAAGCGAGGCACGAATTCGGCTTTGGGGGCCGGGGCTTCGATATCAATGTCGATGTGGATGCCGATGAGATCGCGCGCTCGGTCAGCGCGGCGTTCGTCGGGATGGATAGCGACAACGACACGGAGACCCACGATCAGACGATCGAGAAGACGTTCACAGTCGACGGCATGCCGCGCGTGCGGGTGCAAAACGTCTCCGGCGAAATAGCCATCCGGGTCGGTGAGTCCAGCCAGGTGCGGGTCGTTGCGCACAAGCGCGTGAAGGGTGGAAGCGCCGACCGAGCGAAGAGGCTGCTCGAAAACGTCGAGGTCCGCATCGAGCAGAAGGGCAATGACATCTTCGTCGAGCCACACCTCTACGAGCAGGAGCGCACCTGGCTCGACTTGTTTCGGGGCAAGCGCTTCCGGGTCGATTTCGAGATCACCGTCCCACGTGAGACCGCGATCAACGCGCAGACGGTGAGCGGGGACCTCGACCTGAACGGCACGCGCGGTCCGGCCCGCGTGGAGAGCGTCTCCGGCGACGTGAACATCGCCGACGTGCAGGGGCCGATGCGGCTCAAGAGCGTGAGCGGCGACGTGCAATGCACCGACTACGTGGGGGCGGTCGAAGGCAGCTCGGTGAGTGGCGACGTCGACATCCGCGGGCGGGTCCGCGCCTGCGAGCTGCACACGGTGAGCGGCGACATCTCGGTCGATCTCGACCCCGAAGCCGGTGGCCGCGAATGCCGGCTCAAGACGATCAGTGGCGACGTCGAAGTGGGCCTCCTGAGCTCGTCGTGCGTGTGCGATTACCACACCGCGAGCGGCGACCTCGAGTGCGACGAGCCGGCCCGCATCATTCGCGAGGGCCGCAAGGATCGGACGATCATCATCGGCGACGGGCGCAGTCACCTGTCGGTGAAGACCGTCAGCGGCGATCTGACGATCAAGCCGGCCTCGTCGTCGGTGCGTGAGGAACCGGCCGCGGCCCAGGATTCGTCCGAGGCCGACGTCGAGTCTGAGAGCGAAGACGATCGCGATCCCGAGCGGACCGCGCCGATGGCGCCGCCGAAGACGGCGAAGGTCCGCGATCTCCTCGAGCGCCTCGCAAAGGGCGAGGTGAGCGTGGATGAGGTGGCGGCGAAGCTCGACGAGTCGCGAAGGGACCTGTAGGTGCCCAGCGAAGAAGGCAAGCAGGTCCTCCAGCTGCTCGCTGAGGGGAAGATCGACGTCGAGCAGGCCTACCGGCTGCTGCGCGCGCTCGGCGATGTCGAGGAGGGTGGGCCGCGCCCACGCCGGGCGCCATTCGCGCCGACTCCGCCCGGTCCGCCGACTCCACCCAACCCGCCGGGCTCGCCCGGCACGCGTGGACGGATCTTGCGAATTCGGGTCACGGAGGACGGCGCACAGAAAGTGAATGTCGCGATCCCGCTCGCGATCGCGAGGATCGGAAAGCTGAACCTCGCATCCAGCGGTCTCGTGCGGGGGCATCTTGGGAAATTCGGCATCGATCTCGACGAGCTCCTCCGGAGCGTCGACTTCCCGGGCAAGATCGTTGACATCGCCGACGACGAGGACCGGGTAGAGATTTTCGTAGAGTGACTGCCGCGCCGGCGGTCGAGACGAAGGACCTGGTGAAGGTCTTCGAGCGCGGCAGACGGACGATCTGGCAGCGACTTCGCCGCGAGCACGACAAACGCGAACGCTTCCGGGCCGTCGACGGGATCGACCTCGTCGTGGAGCCGGGCGAGATCTTCGGCCTTCTCGGGCCGAACGGCGCCGGAAAGACCACGACGATGAAG
>VBDV01000077.1 GCA_005882765.1 Chloroflexota bacterium
GAACGGTCGACTCGGCGCAGACCAAGGGAAGGAAACAGCTTGCGCATTCTCCTCGTTGAGGACGATGCGATGAATGTCGAGCTCTTCGAGGCGGCGCTCGAGACTGACGGCCACGAGATCGTGACCGAGAGGGACGGCGCGGCCGGCGAAGAGCGCGCCTCCGATCAGTTCGACCTCGTCCTCCTCGACATACAGCTCCCGAGGAAGGACGGCCTCGCGGTCTGTCGAGGCCTTCGCGCCCGCGGCCTGCGCATGCCGATCGTCGCCCTCAGCGCGTCTGTCCTCCCCGAGGAGATCGCACGAGCGAAGTCCGCGGGCTTTGACGAGTTCCTCTCGAAGCCGATCTCCGCGCAGGACCTGCGCGATGCCGTGCGGCGGCTCGGGCGGACGTCTCACCAGGCCAACGGGCTTTGACCAGCCAGTGACAGAACAGCTCGTCGACACCCGCCGGCCGAAAGTCCTGGTCGTAGACGACAAGCAGGCGAACCGCGAGCTTCTCGAGGGTCGCCTCGCGGATCTCGGCTACGACGTGCGCGAGGCAAAAGATGGCGTCGAGGCGCTCGATGCGGTCGCGGCTGAGGAGCCGGATCTCATCCTTCTCGACATCGACATGCCGCGGCTCGACGGCATAGCGGTGTGCGAACAGCTCAAGGCCCACCCCATCCATCGGCTCATCCCGATCGTCATCCTCACGGCATCGAGCGATCGGGAAACGAAGCTCCGCGGCCTCGCTGCCGGAGCGGACGACTACCTGAGCAAGCCCTTCGACTCGAAGGAGCTGCTCATCCGCACCAAGGTGTTGCTCCGGCAGCGCGCGCTGAATCAGCGGCTCGATGCGACGGAGGGAGTGCTGTTCGCCCTTGCTCGTGCGGTCGAGGCACGCGACCGGCACACGATCCATCACGCCGAGCGTGTTGGCCGCTACGCGGAGGCGATCGGCGGAGCCCAGGGCCTCGGAGCCGAAGACTGCGACCTCCTCTATCAGGGCGGGGTGCTCCATGACCTAGGGAAGATCGCCATCCCCGACGCGATCCTGCTGAAGCCCGGACCGCTCAGCCCCGAGGAATTCTCCGTGATGCGAACGCATTCGATCGAGGGCGAGCGGATCTGCCTGTCGCTTCGCAGCATCGCGCACTACCTCCCCATCATCCGGCATCACCACGAGCGGATCGACGGGGCGGGATACCCCGATCACCTCGTAGGACGGGACATACCCCTTGGTGCGCGCATCGCGGCGATCTCGGACGCCTGGGACGCGATGGTGAGCGATCGACCGTATCGCGCGGGGCTCGGACAGGATGAAGCTCTACGCCGGTTGCGTCAGGGTGCTGGGTCTCAGTGGGACGCTGGGCTCGTCCACACCTTCATTGACCTCCTTGATGGTGGCTTGACCGCGCGCGTCACCCGGTCGCAGCTCGCGGCGATCGCGTGAAACGTCCGGTCTCTCGCGGCGTCGTCGGGCAGATCGCTCGCTCTGATCTCAAGGGCGCCAAGCGCTCGTCCAAGCCGGCGGATCTTTCGATCCGGGACGGCGAGCTCGCGGTCGCGCTGCTGCGCGGAGAGCTGGCCCTTCGCTATCAGCCGATCGTCGACCTGCGCAGCGGCGACTGCCGGCGCGTCGAAGCGCTCCTGCGCTGGCGACATCCGCGCCTCGGGTTGCTCGAGCCGGGCGACTTCCTCCCGTTCGCATCGGAACTGATCGAGCAGATCGGCGTGTGGGTGGTCCGCGCCGCGGCGGCGCAATGGACCGAGTGGCGCGGGCTCGGCTCTGGACTCGGCATTGGCATCAACGTCTCCGCGCCCGAGCTGGCGCGCATTGACGCGCTAATGGAAGCACTTGCTCCGTTCGGATCCGGTGTGGTCACCTTCGAGCTCAGTCCGCAGGCGTTCGCGACCCCCGCGGCGCGGCCGGCAGCAATGCGTCTGGCCGCGGCGGGCGCGCGGATCGCGCTTGACGGCGTCGGCATCGCCGACGCGCCCGGACGGACGTTCGCCGCGCAGCTCGACGAGCTGAAGATCTCGCGAGCCGTCGTGCGGCGCGCGACCGAGGATCCGCGAGCTCTGGCCGAGATGCGATCGCTCGTCGAGCTCGCCCGCGACTATCGCCTGTCGTCCGTCGCGGTCGGCATCGAGGACCGCGCCGCGCGTGACCTCGCCCTGTCGCTCGGATGCGATCTCGCCCAGGGCTATTTCGTCAGCCGGCCGCTTGTCCCCGACCGGCTCGGGCCCTGGCGGAAATGGGCGGCAGGTGTCGCCCTCACTGGTTCGCTCACCCTGACGACCTTCGCAGGGCTCGGAAAGGCCGCGGCAAGCGGCAGCGGCCAGCAGACGCCGACACTCGCGAAGGGCGTGCTTCAGACCGCGTGCTCGATCGATCTTCCGAGTGTTGAGAGTCGCTCAGGTCTTGATCTCGAGTGTGTGCGAGGCGATCGCGCTGATCTCTATGTCGAGGAATCGATCGCTCCCGCCGTTCGCGACGCGCTCGCTGCCGCGATCGAGCGCGACATGGCGACCGTCGAAGAGGATCTCGGTCATTCGTTCGCGAGCCGGCCCGCCGTGTACGCATTCGCGAGCCGCACGAGCTTCGCGTTCGGGCTGCAGACGGTCTTCGGCGTCCGGGGCCCGGACGCTGGACTCCTTGCCGCGGCGAACGGCGGTATCACGCTGCCGCGCCAGGGCGCGATCGTCATCAATCTCCAGAACGTGCCGAACGACAAGGACTTCGCGATCGTGCGGCATGAGCTGACCCATGCGCTCGTCCACGAGATCGTCGGAGTGAACGCGTCTCTTCCTGCGTGGTTCGACGAGGGCCTCGCCACGCAGATCGAGCGGAACGGCGGCGCGACGGTCTCGGCGCGCGGGTCCGCGGTCGCGCTCGGCATCCTGAGCGAGGGGAAGACATCTCTCGCCGACCTCGATCAGCAAACGGACTGGGCGCAGCGCAACGCCGCCCTCGACGGCCAGGCGTACTCAGTCGCCGCGGAAGCGGTGCGTCTGCTGGAGCAGCGCGTCACGCACGATGGGCTCATCCGGATGCTGGATGCGATCGGTGGCGGCACCACGTTTGGGGCCGCGTACCTTGCCGAGGCGGGCGAGACAGTCGCCGACTTCACGCGCGCATTTCCGTCACGCCTCGCGGCCGAATCGCAAGCGCGGATCGTGCAGACGCCGCGGCCCGACGGCGTGCTGTGGACGCTTGCGGGTTTCATGCCTGACAGCGTCGTGACCGTCGCGATCGACGGCACCGGTTATCACCTCGAGTACGAGGTCCGCACGGATAAGTACGGGATGCATCAGGGAAGCTTCGGCGGCACCGCGCCGAAAGGCGAATACACGATCCGCGCGAGCCGCTCGGGAACGACCGCCACGACGACGATCCGCACGTAAGCTCGAGC
>VBDV01000078.1 GCA_005882765.1 Chloroflexota bacterium
CGAGCGCATCCGGATCAAGCGCGAAAAGGGCATCTATGGGCCCGACGTCGAGGCGCTCATGCGCGTTCCGCTCCCGGGCGGACGGCGGATCTTCTCCGACGACCTCCAGGACCCACTCGCGTCGCTCGCGGAGGCCCTCGACGAGGAGGTCGAGTACGACCCGCGCAGCCGCAAACCGATCGTCGGCCCGGTCATCACCTACGCGCGGAAGGTCGTCATCTCGCTCGTCCGCTGGTGGATGGGGGCGATCCTGGAGCGCCAGGAGCGCATCAACCGGCTGCTGGCTGCCGCCTACGACTACGAGGGCCAAATGGCGCCGCGCTTTGGCTCGCGGCTCGAGCGGCTCGAGCGTGAATGGAAGGAGTGGCGGGAGCGCGAGGTCGCCGCGAACCTGCATTCCGTGTACTTCCAGGCGCGTTTCGGCGGCGACGAGCCGGTCATACGCAGGCAGTCGGAAGCGTTCGTCGACCTCTACAAAGGGCGCAAGCGCGTGCTTGACCTGGGATCGGGTCGCGGCATCTTCCTGCAGCTGCTGAGGGACAAGGGCATCGGCGGCTATGGGGTGGACCTCGATCCGCGGATGGTCGCGCAGAGCCGCGAAAAGGGGCTCGAGGCGCACGAGGTCGACGCGCTCACGCATCTGCGGCAGGTCGAAGCGGGGAGCGTCGACGGTCTTTACGCCCGTCACCTCGCCGAGCACATCCTTCCGGGCGAGCTCGT
>VBDV01000079.1 GCA_005882765.1 Chloroflexota bacterium
CGCGCAGCTCTCTCCGGTGTGGGCGTCCTACGGGATCGGCGTCCAGGCCGGTAGCACCACGGTGACGCATAACGATGCGGTGTATCTCATCGATAAGAGCGGTCGCGAGCGCGTACTGCTGCACTCGGAAGATCTCGCGACAGATCTGACCAACGACTTGCGCGCGTTGCTGAAGACCTAACTCTTATCCGACGATGTAAATCGTCGTGAAGAGGCCGATCCAGACCACGTCGACGAAGTGCCAATAGATCGACGCGGCCTCGACCGCCAGATGACGTCGCGCGGTGAACTGACCGCGGAGCGTCCGGTAGAACACGATCGTGTTGAAGATGACTCCGCCGGTGACATGCGCGCCGTGGAATCCGGTGAGCGTAAAGAACACACCGGCGAAGATCCCGTCCCGCGGTAGGAACCCGAGCCTCGTGTACTCAAACCCCTGCCCGACGAGGAACATGACGCCGAGGATGATCGTCGGAATCAGCCAGTTGCGGAGGCTTCGGCGGTCGCCGCGTTTGATGGCGTTCACGGCGATCTGCATGGTCACGCTCGACAGGAGAAGCTCGATGGTGTTGAGAGTGGGGAGCCCGATACCGAATATGGGATCGACCTGCCATGTCGGTTTTTCGCCGAACACCGGCTCCCACTCGGGGATACGAGCGCGGAGGAAGAAGTACGTGGTGAAGAGCGCGCCGAAGAAGAAGGCCTCGCTCGAGACGAACAGGATGACCGCCCACATGCCTGCGGAGAATCGCGATGGCTGCGCCTCGAGGCCGGTCTCGTTCGGCGGGAGGCGGTCGGCGGGGTCCGGCCGGCGGCCACGCACGACCGTCCGGTCCTCGAGCGTGGACCTCATCGGTTAGTGGTGTGCTCCGTCGGTGGGCTCGGGCGCATTCGCGTACGCGCGGGCGTCGTCGATGAGCCACGTCGCGATCCCGATCACGAAGATCACGCCGCCGACGACCAGAAAGACCGGGCCGAGCAGCACGCCGAACGCGATGAGCATCACACCGAATGCGAGGAGTGGCGGCGAGAAACTCGGCTGCGGCGTGTGGATCGGGTGCTCGTCGCCGTGATGCGCTGACATCGCACGCAGACTAGCGCCGCGATTGGCGCGTGTCGAAATCTCGCCCTAGTCTTCTTCGCGATGCCGATGGGTCCCTGGCCGCTCGACCCGCGCGGGCCCCAGGCCGAATCGATCGCCTTCGTCTACTGGATCCTGTTCGCGTGCGCGGTCGTCGTGCTCGCGATCGTGGTCGGCGCCCTCACCTATTCGGGCATCAAGTTCCGCGACCGGCCCGGCCGCGTAGCGCAGCAGATCCACGGCTCGAACACTCTCGAGCTCGTCTGGACCGTCGTGCCGACGCTCATGGTCATCTCGTTCACGGCCCTCTCGTGGAACCGGCTGAACTTCATCAACGACGTCAACAGCAACGTGGCCATGACCGTGAAGGTCGAGGGCCGCCAATGGTCTTGGAACTTCACCTATCCGGACTCGCCGACGTTCAAGCTTCAAGATGGGACGACCCTTCAGGCTGGCGAGCAGCTCGATATCCCGGTCGGTCAAAAGATCAAGCTCGAGCTCACCGCCAAAGACGTCATCCACTCGTTCTGGGTGCCGAACCTCGGGGGCAAGAAGGACGCAGTGCCTGGGCACACCACATTTGTGTGGATCCAGGCGGACCAGCCCGGGACCTTCAAGGGCCAGTGCTTCGAGTTCTGCGGGGACGGACATGCCGACATGCTCATCACGGTCGTCGCGCATCCCCAAAGCGAGTACGCGACGTGGGCCATGACGGCAGTGGCCGATGCGAATCGCTTGAACGACCCGAAGACCGCCGTCGGGCGGAATGCGTTCCTCACAGGCCCGTGCTCCGGATGCCACACCGTGAAGGGAACGACCGCGGCGGGGAAAGTCGGCCCCGATCTGACCCACATCGCGAGTAAGCCGAACATCGCGGGCGTGCTGTCGCCGGTCAACCAGGAAAACCTCACGAAGTGGGTGCGGAACGCGCCGTCGATCAAGCCGGGGATCGTGATGCCGAAGTTCGAAGGAGTCCTCCCCGACGATCAGATCGACGCGATCGTCCAGTGGCTGCTCACCCTGAAGTAGCACTACCGGCGTGAGCGGCTCAGACCTCCCGGATTACGTCAAGGCCAACCGCGACCACTGGACGAAGAACAACGCCGCCTACACCGACGGCCGGGCCGAGCATGCATGGAACGAGCAGGAGATCTCCTGGGGTGTCTGGAACACGCCGGAGTCTGAGGTCAAGGTCCTTCCCGACGTGCGCGGCAAGGATGTCATCGAGCTCGGCTGCGGCACCGCGTACGTCTCGGCCTGGCTGAAACGGGCCGGCGCGCGTCGAGTCGTCGGCGTCGATATCACGCCGGCGCAGCTCGAGACCGCGCGACGGATGAACGCAAAGTCCGGGCTCGGCCTCGAGCTCATCGAGGCGAACGCGGAAGCGACCGGCCTTCCCGAGGGTTCGTTCGATCTCGCCATCTCGGAATACGGCGCCTCGATCTGGTGCGATCCCTACAAGTGGATCCCCGAGGCCGCGCGGCTGCTTCGACCGGATGGCGAACTGGTCTTCCTTCGCAACTCGACGCTCTCGATCCTATGCGCGCCCGACACGGGGAAGGTCCAGGAGAAATTGCAGCGTCCGCAGCTCGGCATGAATCGCATGGATTGGCCCGACACCAAAGAGACCGAGTTCCATCTGGGTCACGGCGATCTCATCCGGCTGCTGATCACATCTGGGTTCGAGATCGTCGACATGGTCGAGATCTTCGCGTCGGCCGAGGCCGTCAACCATCCGTTCTACGGCGAGTACATGTCGGTGGAGTGGGCGCGGAAGTGGCCCTCAGAGGAGATGTGGCGCGCGCGGAAGAGGAGCTAAGGGGCGTCTACCGTGAAGCCGGTGTGCATGCCGAGCTGGTAGTGGCCCGCGACATTGCAGATGAACACGTATTTCCCCGGTGCGAGATCGAGCGTCACGGCCGCGGATTTTCCAGCGGGGATGCTTGCGATCTCTCCGACCTTGCCGTCCTCCTTCGCCTTCGCTGACGCACCGTCGGTCGGAAGCTTGTCCGGCGCGAGGTCGGTCTTTATCACCTGAAAGCTGTGCTCCATGGTGCCGAGGTTGCGAACGCCGATCTTGATCGAGCCAGCCTTCACGCTCGGCACATTCACGGTGATCTTGTAATCGGCCAGCTCCGCGACGACCTGCGATCCTGACGGCGCCTCGGCCGCAGGGCCGGCGCAGGCCACAACGAGAAGGACAAGCGCCGCGACGGCTGTGACGAATCGGGGAATCATCATCTAGAGGCTATACGCTCGCGACGCTTCTGCATTTCCTCTTCCTCCGCAAGCCAGAGGAAGAACGCGACGGAAGCGGCCGCAAGGAACACGAAGTCTCCGACGACCCACATGATCGCGCCGCCGATGCGCTGATCGCTCACCCGGTCGAGGTCAAACACCGGGACCCGCTCGTACGCCGTGTACAGCAGACGAGATGAGAATGAGAGGATCCCCCCGAGCACGGTGTTCTGGGCCGCACCAAGAACGAGCAGATACGGCAGCCGCGCGCCGTAGCCGAGCGTCCCGCGGAATGGCACTGGGTCGATAACCACGCTCCAGAAGATGAGCGCGGTGAGGAAAAACCACGCGTGCTCGATGAGGTGGATGCGCGCATCGAGAAGAGCTGCGTCGTACAGATCCGGAAGGTGCCACGCGTAGAGCCCACCGACATATAGCGCGGCCGCGACGAGCGGGTGACGCACCGCGTGGACCAGCGCACGCACCATCTGCGCACGCGCGAGCGGACGAACGACCCCAGTGCGCACCACGCTCGGCAGCCCACGAAGCAGCGGACGAACTGGCGCGCCCAGCAGGAGGAGCGGCGCCGCAACGACCGTGAGAAGCATGTGCTGGACCATGTGCCAGGAGAAGAAGATCGACGCCGCTCCGTCGATCGGTGGGGCGAGAGCCGCGATG
>VBDV01000170.1 GCA_005882765.1 Chloroflexota bacterium
GTTTACGACCCGAAGGCCTTCATCCCTCACGCGGCGTGGCTGCGTCAGAGTTTCCTCCATTGCGCAAAATTCCTAACTGCTGCCTCCCGTAGGAGTCTGGGCCGTGTCTCAGTCCCAGTCTGGCTGGCCATCCTCTCAGACCAGCTACGGATCGAAGCCTTGGTATGCCGTTACCACACCAACTAGCTAATCCGCCGCAGGCCCCTCCCAAAGCGTCTTGCGACTTTAAGCACCGAAATGAATCGGTGGTCACATCCGGTATTAGCAACTCTTTCGAGTTGTTATCCCAAACTTCGGGGCAGGTCACCTACGTGTTACTCAGCCGTTCGCCACTCACTTCAGTCCTTGCGGACTGAAGTCCGTTCGACTTGCATGTTTTATGCACGCCGCCAGCGTTTGTCCTGAGCCAGGATCAAACTCTCCGACAAAACAAAGGACCGTCCTTACGGAGCGGTCACTTCAAGCTTCGAGTTCGATCCAAAAAATCGACGAGTCCGCGCTGTGCGTTCCTGCCACTCTTCAGCTGTTAAAGATCGTGCCCTTTGCCTCCCATGCGGAACTGGCCACGGGCGTGATGTGAGCGGTAATCGTACCAACTCGAAGGTCGGGGCGTCAACGCTGTTCTGCGCCGGCCAGTGGGGCAATATCGCGGCGCCATGAGCAAGGTGAAGGGGCGAACCTCAGCGATCCTCACCGGACTAGTCCTCACCGTCGCCGGGTTCGCTCTGGCGTTAGTGGCGGTACTCGCCGTGTTGACCGTGGCTGGCGCAATCCTCGGAGCGCAGGGGCCGAGGCAGCCGTAGCGATTAGATCGCCCACCCCACCGCGCCGGCGCCCCTTTGGCGGGCTTGTGCGCGTCAGAGCCCTCGACGGCCCTCCAATGCGCGACTCACCGTCACCTCATCCGCCCACTCCAGGTCTCCCCCCATCGGGAGGCCGCGAGCAAGCCGGGTCACGCGCACGCCATTTCCTGATGTGAGTTGCGCGATGTACATCGCCGTCGCGTCGCCTTCGAGATTCGGGTTCGTGGCGAGGATCATCTCCTCGATCCCGCCCTGCTTCAGGCGCTGCGCGAGCTGCGGGATCTTTAAGTCGTCGGGACGTACGCCGTTCACCGGCGAGATCGCGCCGTGTAGCACGTGATACACACCGCTGTACTGCCCGGTGCGCTCGATCGCGAGCACGTCCAGCGGCTCCTCGACCACGCAGACGATCCGCTTGTCACGCTCGTCCGACGCGCAGATCGCGCACGGATCGGTCTCGGCAATGTTGAAGCAGGTCGAGCAGTAGCGGAGGTCGGTCTTCACCGAGCGCACCGCGGCCGCGAGCGCCTCGGCGTCGCTGCTCGACGTACGCAGGATGTGATAGGCGAGCCGCTGCGCGGTCTTGGGGCCAACGCCCGGCAGCTTGGAGAGCTCGTCTATGAGGCGCGCGAGCGGACGCGCGAGGGCCGTTGGCAAATCACATCCCCGGGAGCTTGAGGCCGCCGGTGAGTCCGCCGAGCTTCTCGGCCGCGAGCTGCTTCGATTTCGTGAGCGCGTCGGTTGTCGCGGCTCGCACGAGGTCTTCGAGCATATCGACGTCTTCGGAGTCGACCGCCTCCTTCTTGATCCGGACCTCTTTGCACTCCTGCGTGCCGGTCATGACCACCACGACCGCACCACCGCCGGCGGAACCTTCGACCGTCATCGCGGCGAGATCCTCCTGCGCCTTCGCCATATCGGCTTGCATCTTCTGCGCAAGCTTCTGGATGTCCCCAAAGTTCTTCATTCGATCTCCATGATGCGGTCAGGTCGACCGAGCGTGTCGATGGCCGCGCGCAGCATCGGATCGTCGGGTACAGCCTCCGGCACGCCCGGCTGGCGTACGCATCTCACGCGGATCGCCGTCTTCAGGATCTCGGAGAGGTCCTGCTCGAGCTCGGGTCGGCGCTTCTCCTGCCAGAGCAGCCGCGCGAACTCCTCGCCGAATCCAACGACTATGGTCGCGCCATCGATCGCGAGCGGCTCGGCCTTCGCGAGCTGCGCGGCTTTGCCGACGCTTCGCTCCTTCGCGCGTTCGACGAGCTCGCCCCAGGCTTTGCGGACCGTCTCCAACTTCACGACCGGCGAAGCCGCGCCAACCGTGACCGCCGCCTCGGTGACGACGCGGCGCTCCGCGATGGCGACGACCGATCCGCGCGTCGCGTCGCGTCGCGGCTCGGCACGCGTCGCCGGCGGCGCCGGGGGTCGCGCCGCGGCGGGACGATCCGACTCGCGCCGCGCGTCGGGCGGCGGCGCGACCTTCTCGCTCGACGTCACCAAATCCAGGACGGCGAGCTCGAGCGGAAGCGGCGTGCCCTCGCTCGTGCGGAGGTGCTGCTCGGTCTCGACGAGCCGCTTGGCGATCTTCGCGAGCTGATCCAGCGAGAGGCCCTGAGCCTGCGCACTTAGCTTCGCCGCCATCTGCTCGCTTGCGGTCTCGGGCGGGTGGCCCGTCGCGCGCGTGAACACGAGCGCGCGCGCGTGCTCGATCGCGCGGCGCACGAAGAGTCGGAGATCCCGTCCATCGTCGACGAGGCGGCCGATAAGCTCGACCCCTTTGGCGCCATCCGCCGCCGCGAGCGCATCAAAGAGGGCCGCAGTCTCCTCCCAGTCCGACGCGCCGAGGAGATCGTCGACCTCCTTCAGCGTGATGGGGCCATTGGCGAACGCGATGACCATGTCCAGCATGCTCTCGGCATCTCGGAGCGAGCCTTGCGCCTGCCGCGCGATGGCATCGAGCGCCGCCGGATCGGCCTGGAGCTTCTCCTGCTCGACGATCTGCCCGAGCTGGGCGACGACTCCCTTGTGAGGGATGCGGCGCAGGTCGAAGCGTTGCGTGCGCGAGACGATGGTCGCCGGGATCTTCTGCGACTCCGTCGTCGCGAGGATGAACATCGCGTGCGGCGGGGGCTCCTCGAGCGTCTTCAGGAGCGCGTTGAATGCCTCGGTCGTCAGCTGGTGGGCTTCGTCGATCACGTACACCTTGTACTGCCCCATCGACGGGGCAAAACGGACCTTATCCCGAAGGTCGCGCATCTCGTCGATCCCGCGATTCGAGGCGGCGTCGATCTCGATGAGGTCCAGGAACCGGCCGTCGCGGATCGCGACGCAGGTCTCGCAGCGATCGCAGGGCTCCCCGTCCTTGGCGTTGGGGCAGTTCACGGCCTTCGCGATCAGCCGGGCGATCGAGGTCTTTCCGGTGCCCCGGACCCCCGATAGAAGGTACGCATGGGCGACCTGACCGCTCGCGATCGCGTTCCGGAGCGTGCGCGTGACGTGCTCCTGCCCAACGATTGCTGAGAAGGTTTGGGGGCGGTAGCGGCGGTAGAGGGCGGCGCGCTCGGGCACGCGAGGATGTTAACGGGGTATGGCCGTGCACCCTCCGTCGATCGCGACGTCTCGAACACGCACACGCGCATTGGCTCGGATCAGGCTTGCCTGCGGCACGAAGCGGCGACCGCTTACCGCTGCTTCCTTCCGGATCTGACGGGGTTCACGGGCCGTTTCTGCACAGGACCCGATCGTCAACGCCGCCGCACGCACGCAGGATTCGCGATGCCGGACCTCGGGAGGGGATTCAGCCCCGCTGGAGCGGATTGCGGGTACAGGGCACCGCTGGCTCCCCGCCTAGCACGACCGTCACGATGGTATCGCGCGACGCCGCGGCACGAACGAGACGATCGCGCACAGGACGCCGAGCAACGCGATGACGATTGCGAGGGCGGCGCCATCGTCGATCGCGCTCGTGCTCGGAAGGGACGAGGCCGCCGGTCGAGCCGTCGGTGAGGCCGTGGCCGCGCCGGCGCCTGCGGCACGAGGCACCACCACCGCGACAGGATTTCCCGCGGCGTCGATCGCGATCCGTACGCAGCCATCCCCTGCGGACTTGCTGAGCGGAAGAACGAGCGTCGCGTGATTCGGCAACGGCGAGAGCGCCTCGCCGGGCATCTCGAAAAAGGCGTTCGTGCCAATGACGGCATTCGCGCAGCCGATAGAGGCGACAGGGACGACGCTGAAGGCTGCGATGCCCGGCGCGGCCGGCGTCCCAACATCGACTCCGAAGATGCAAACGTCTTGATCGAGCTGCGGGAGGGCGCCAGTGGCGAGGTGCCGTGGCTCCTGGGTGCCAAGCGTCACGATGGGGCCGCCGGGCGTTGCCGCGTCGAGGAACGAGACCCGACCGCAGATGGCGACGCGCGGTACGAGTGCGTAGGCAGACGAGGACGACATCGCCACCGTTGTGAGGGCCAACGCAAGGATGGCGAAAAAGCGGTCGCGCACCTGGGTTATTGTGGATGTCTAAAGCTCCGGAAAAGCGGCCAAGCAGCCGGTTTCTTGCGCGGAACAACGTACGATGCTCATGCGTTCTATAGGTGATGAAGACTTCTGGACTCCCCTGCCGCGCGAACCACGACTGCGAAGTCGTGTTTACCGTCATGCCTCAGGACTCCATGGACGCCCTGCGCGAGGCTGCCGCCAAGCGCAACGCCCACGAGCTCGAGGCGCACCAGTACACCCACATCGTCACGACGGTCCTCGGTCCGTCGACCTTCGCCCAGGGCCCGGCGGCACCACGCCGGCGCGGCCGCAGGCGCAAGGAAGAGGAACTGAACGTCATCTAGCGACCTCTAGCTCTAGCGGTCGACCTCGATGACGCGTTCCGCGATCGCTCCAAGATCTGGCCCGACGATGTCCGGCCGGTCGAGAAGTGGGTTCCACACCGCGCCAGGCCTTTCGACAAAGGCCGCGGCGCAACCTGCCCGCATGGCTCCCTGCACGTCCCACACATGTGCGGCGACCATGCGGATTTCTGCTGTCCGCACCCCGAGCTCGCGCGCCGCGTTGGCATAGGCCTCCGGTGCCGGCTTCAACCGCTTCCCTGTGTCCGCTGATAGCGCCTTCTCGAAGAGATCGGCGAGGCCCGCGTTTGCGAGCTGAGCCTCCTCGACCTCCGTCGTCGAGTTCGTCAGCGCCGCGAGCCGGCAGCCGGCCGAGCGCAGCCGTTCGAGTGCCGGCCGAACGTCCGCGTATGCCGGCAGCGTCCGCACCCCCGCGAGGATCGCGCGCTCGTCTTCGGGGCTTACTCGAAGCCCGCGCCGCAGTGCGGTGATGGCGAGCGCTGCGCGAAAGTGCTCTCCGAATGGTCTGTACGGACCGGTGATCGTGGTGAGGAAGGCCGACTGGAGCATGGTCTGAAACCATTCCACGCGGACCGTCGCATCCCCGAACACGCGCTGAAAGTGCGGATCCAGCGCGCTCAGATCGAGGAGCGTTTCGTTGACGTCGAAGACGAGGACGCGTTTCATGTGTGCGATTGAGGTTCGTCCCCAGGCGGTTCAGGCCGGGGCGCTACCGGGTGAAGCAGCTCAGGACGCGACCATTGGTCCCAGTCGGTGGGTCGGTGAATTTCCCCAAAAGCGTCCTCAACGACGATCTCTCTCGAGTCTCCGAAGCAGAGGCGAGGAAAGCACACATCTCTCAAGTAATTCGCTGCGTCCGGTCCCAGGGACTCGACAGAGAGGGGTTCCGCTGGTGGTTGCCCAATCCGGTGGTACGGGCGGCCGGCGATGTACTGACCAGGATGCCGATCGCCCGCGTAATCGAATCCGAATGCGCCGATCCGAGCCGGCTCCTGAATAGAGCCTTCAGCTTCGAAGTCGAAGCCTCGGAGCCTCTCGACATCGACCATGACGGCGACCAGCCCAGCGGGGTCGCCTGTAACGCGAGTCGGGATCGCGCCCAACCCAGCGGTCGTGAACACTGCGAGATGACCGTCCTTATCTGACGCGATCCAATCGAGGTCTGGGCCCCAACTTGTTGACGCTGCCATTTTTGTGAGACCCCACGTGATGGAACGAAGCAGCGCGTTCTGCCGCTCAGGGTCGTCGGATAACCGCACGTTCACTGCGCCCCGATTCACGTTTTCTTGCGGAGAGGGTGGGATTCGAACCCACGGAGCTTTCGCTCACAGACTTTCCAGGTCTGCGCCCTAAGCCGGACTAGGCGACCTCTCCATCTCAAAAGCGTAATCCGCCAGCTGCGCGGCAACGACCGAAACCCTCGACGCGGAGATCGCCGAGGGCCCCCGCGCGATGGGGCGCCGGCCGGAGGCCGGGGGGTCCCTGTCGCGTAAAGAGGGTTTCGGCGATCGACGCGTCGGAATTTCGTCTGCCGCGGAGAGGGCGGGATTCGAACCCGCGAGGCTTTCGCCTACCGCTTTTCGAGAGCGGCACCATCAACCACTCGGACACCTCTCCGCATCGAAGTCTAACTTTCGAATGCGTCAGCCCTGCGCGAATACCAACGTTGGCCTTCGAAGCGCTGGGCACGAACTACTAGACGGGGACGGTGTCCCTTTCCATTTCGGGCGAGTACTGCCCCACGCGTGCGGAGGCGGTCAGCCTTGCCCGGTGGAAGAACGCGCGCTGGGCCGCAGGCACGTTCTCGGCTTTGCCCGACCACGTCTTTTGCGGCGTAGCTTGCAGGCCGCGACCGTACGAGAAGCTCAGCTCCCAGGGGGCAGCCACCGTCGCGGCGTAGCGGTTGATCGCGTCAAGATTCACTGTCGCCTCTTCGTCGCCCTGTCCGCCCGACAGGAAGACGATGCCTGGCACGGCGGCCGGCACCGACTCCCTGAAACAGTCAACGGTGTAGCGCGCGACCTCATCGGGTGACGCGCGATTCCGTGCGTCCTTCCCCGAGAGCACCATGCTTGCCTTGAGGAGCATCCCTTCAAGCTGCACGCGCTGGGTCGCGAGCTGCGCGAACACCTCCCGAAGAGTTGCCAACTCCACGTCGTAGCACTGCTTGATCGTGTGGTCTCCGTCCATCAGGACTTCGGGCTCAACCATCGGTACGAGCTCTTGTTCCTGGCTGAGCGCGGCGTAGCGCGCCAGCGCGTGCGCGTTCGTCTCGATGCAGTACGGCGACGGGATGCCGTCGCCGATCGCGATGACAGCACGCCACTTGCTGAAGGCGGCGCCGAGCCCGCGATATTCAGCGAGGCGCTCCCGCAATCCGTCGAGCCCCTCGGTCACCACCTCGGTTGGAGAAAAGGCGAGCGGCTTCGCTCCGATGTCCGCTTTGATGCCGGGAAGGATCTCCTGATCCCGAAGGATCTTCACAAGCGGCGTCCCGTCCGCGGCCTTCTGTCGGATCGTCTCGTCGTAGAGGATCACGCCACTTATGAATTGGGCGATGCGCGGCGTACGAAAGAGCATCTCGCGATATGCGCGCCGATTAGCTTCCGTGTTCTCGACACCGATCGCATCAAATCGTTTCTTGATGGTGCTAGTGCTCTCGTCCGCGGCGAGGATGCCTTTGCCGGGTGCGACGAGCGTGCGCGCTGTCTCGGCCAAATCCCGCATGCGGCACTCAGGATAGCTATGTCATGAATCCAGCGCAGCCCGCGATCCTGCGGTCCTATGCTCCGGCCGTGATCGTCCAGCAACACGAAGTCGTCCTCCGCACCAAGCAACTGGTCAAACGATTCGGATCGATCACCGCCGTCGACGGCCTCGACGTCGAGGTAGGACGCGGCGAGGTCGTCGGCCTCCTCGGTCCGAACGGAGCCGGCAAGAGCACGACGATCGGAATGGTCCTCGGACTAATCACTCCGACCGCTGGAACCGCCGAAGTGCTGGGTCGCGACATCCGCGTGCGGCGCGAGGATGCCCTCGCCGGCGTGGGCGCGATGCTCGAGGTCACCTCCTTCTATCCGTACCTTTCCGGCCGCGACAATCTCGCCGCGGTCGCGCTTCTGCGCGGCGCGGGCGCGCTGGCGCGGGTCGATCCCTTGCTCGCGCGGCTCGGGCTAGCGCAGCGCGGCGAGTCGAAGTTCCGGACGTACTCCCTGGGTATGCGGCAGCGGCTCGGCATCGCGTCAACGCTCCTCGCCGATCCGGCTCTCGTGATCCTCGACGAGCCGGCGAACGGCCTGGATCCGGCGGGGCAGCGCGAGATCCGCGAGCTCATTCGCGAGCTCGCCGGCGAGAACCGCGGCGTGCTCCTCGCGAGCCATCTCCTGCACGAGGTCGAGCAGGTGTGCGACCGCGTCCTGGTCATCAAGAAGGGCAAGCTCATCGCGAGCGGCACGATCGCCGAGGTCACGCGAGGCGGCGGCAACTACTTCGAGATCGTCGTCGACGACAGGCCCCGGGCCGCCGAGATCCTGCGCGGCCTTGGCATCACGGAGATCCGGGAGACGCCGACTGGTCTCGACGTCGTCGCCGATCCGAAGCGCGGGGCCGAGATCAACCGCGCACTCGCGTCGGCCGCCCTCTACGCGAGTGCGATCGTGCCGCGTGCCAGCTCTCTCGAGGACGTGTTCATGGAGCTCACCGAACCGGAGGCGTCAACTGCTCCGCCTCCTTCGTAGCGAGATATACCGGCTCCGGCGCCGATGGATGCCGTTGCTGATGCTCCTGATCATCGTGCTCGCCGCAGTGGGTATCTATCTCCTGATCTACCTCTCGGTGCAGGCGCAGCTGCAAGCCGTCCGGACCGGCGCAATCCCCTCACCACCGGGCGGGGAGCAGGCGATGAGCCAGACGCTGCGCGAGCTGCGTCCTGACCGGGTGCAGGGCTTCGGTGTCCAAATCGTGAGCGGCCTCGGGAGCTTGATGCTCATCGTGTTCGCCGCGAGCCACATCGGCACGGAGTTCGGCTGGGGCACGTTCCGCACGTTGCTCGCGCACGGGGCGGGAAGGGGTGCGTTCCTCGGCGCGAAAGTCCTGTCGCTTGCGCTGTACGCGGCGGTCTTCGTGTTCCTCGGCGTCGTCGCGGCGATGCTCGGGAGCTACATCGTGACCGCGATCTCCGGCGAGGCCGCGAGCGGACCGGACGTCGGAGCGATCGCGGACGCGGGGCGGCGGCTGTATTACACGCTCCTGCCTTACATGGCTCTTGCGACCCTCATCGCCGTGTGGTCGCGCTCCGCCGGCGCGGGCATCGCGGCAGGGCTCGTCTTGTACTTCACTGAGGGACTGGTCGCGCAGCTCCTTGTGTCCTTCAACAGAGACTACGCGAACATCGTGAACTACGGGCTCAGTCGCAACGCTGGCGCGCTGATTCGCGGAGCGGCGGGCACGACGACGATTCAGGATCCCTCGGCAGTCGGTCTTCCCGATCAGGGGCAGGCCGCCCTAATCCTCGGCGCGTACACGGTCGTGTTCCTCGCTCTCGCCTACTG
Organism: Chloroflexota bacterium; assembly: GCA_005882765.1. Taxonomy (GTDB): domain Bacteria; phylum Chloroflexota; class Limnocylindria; order P2-11E; family P2-11E; genus 3-1-20CM-2-70-9. The sequence goes on from VBDV01000170.1 coordinate 9,214, forward strand.
GCGGCTGCGATCGCGCGACGTGACGGTCGGCGGCTAGGGCCTCCAGGAGCGCGATACGAGGAGCGAGAGCCCGCCGATAATGAGGAAGATCGGCCAGAGCTGACCCAACGGCAGGTCGAAGATGAAGATCACGATCACCGCGATGAGGACGAGCGCCCCAAGAACTTGACCCAGCGCCTCCGCCGGTCTCTTCGCCTGAAGGCTGGCGTATCCGCGCTCGAGCGTGAAGAAGACGGGTATGAGGATGAACAGCGCCCACCAGTTGTGGATCTCCCGCCCGAGATAGTTCTGGATCAGGAAGACGAGGCCGAGGCCGATGAGGGCGACTCCAGGGATCCACGCGCCGTACCGATTCGGATGCCGCACTGGAGAAGCGTCGCTCACGAGGTCATCCTAGTCCGCTTCGGACTGACCGCTCCGCTGCGTCGCGAAGAACTCACTGAGCAGCCGCTCGACTTCGTCGCGCAGCAATGGGTAGAACCGCCAGCGCGGGCGGTGGTTCGTCCACGTTGCATCGAGGAGCTCCGCGTTGGATCGCACCGCACCAGCTTTCTCGTCGGGCGCTCCGAAGACCACCAGGGCGATACGAGCGAGGACGGCCGCACCGGCGCACATCGCGCACGGCTCGACCGTCACGTAGAGCGCGCAGTCCGAGAGCCGCCAGCGGCCAAGCGCGCCCGCCGCTTCGCGGATCGCGATGACCTCCGCGTGAGCGGTCGGGTCGGCGTCGGCCTCGCGGCGGTTGCCGGCGCGCGCGACGATCGTCCCGTCTCGCACAATGGCGGCGCCGACCGGCACGTCGCCGTGCTCGCCCGCCCGGCGCGCTTCGGCGAGAGCCTCGCGCATGAAACGGTCATCGTCGGACGGCCGTGCCAGAGTGTCGGCGCCCGCGAACGGCGACCCGCTGTGCGGCCGCTCCTTCATATGCCGAGGTAGCGGGCCTCGACGTCCCGCTGCGCAGCGAGCTCCGCCGGTGTACCCGCGAAGACGATGGTGCCCTTGTTCATAACGAGCACGCGCTGCCCGACGCGCGTGGCGAGCCCGAGGTTCTGCTCGACCAGAAGAAGCGCGAGCCCCGTCGCACGCAGGCGTTCGAGGATCTCACCGACCTGCTCGACAAGCTTCGGCGCGAGTCCTTCGGAGGGCTCGTCGAGGAGCAGGAGCGTCGGATTTCGCACGAGCGCACGTGCGATCGCGAGCATCTGCTGTTCGCCACCGGACAGCTCGTCGCCATGCACCGCGCGCCGGCGGGCGAGTACCGGGAAGAGCTCGAGCACCCGACTCTCGTCCCAACCCCCAGGGATCGGCCGTGCCGCGACCGCGATGTTCTCGCCGACGCTGAGGTCACCGAAGATGCGGCGGCCCTGAGGCACGAGCGCGACACCCGCGCGAGCGATCTCGTGCGGCGGCGCTCCCGTGAGGTCGGCCCCGCTGATGGTGACGCTCCCGCCTCGTGGCCGCACGAAGCCCGCGATGGCGGCGATCGTCGTCGTCTTCCCCGCGCCGTTCCGGCCGATGAGCGAAACGGCTTCGCCCGGCAAAACCTTGAGATCGACACCCTGCAGGATGTGGCTCTCGCCGTAGTAGGCATGGAGCCCGTGGACCGCGAGGGCCGGGCCACTCACGCGACCGTGACCGCCTTCCCGAGGTACACGTCGTGGACCCTCACGTCGCCGCGCACGTCTGCTGCGCTGCCGTCCGCGATCACGCGGCCCTCGTGCAGGACTGTCACGCGATCGGCCAGCCGGAAGACGACGTCCATGTCGTGCTCGACGATAAGGATCGTGAGCGCGCGATCCAGACCGGCGATGAGCTCGGTGATCCGAGCGGTCTCAAGCGGCGACATGCCCGCCGTCGGCTCGTCGAGCAGGAGCACGCGCGGCCGTTGCGCGAGCGCGACCGCGAGCTCCAGCTGACGGCGCTCACCGTGCGAAAGCTCCCGCGCGGCAACGCCCTCACGACCGGCGAGACCGACGCTTTCGAGCACCGCCTCGCCCTCGGAGTACTCCGCGCGCGGAGCCGCACGAAATACGCGATATGGTCCGCGGCGCGCGGCGATCGCGAGGCCAACGTTGTCGCGCGCGGAAAGCGATGCGAAGAGCTCCGTCCGTTGATACACGTGCGCAAGCCCGAGTCGCGCCCGCTGCCATGAGCGCAGTCGCGTGATGTCTCGCCCGGCAAGCCGGATCGTGCCGCCCGTCGGCGCGGTCTCGCCAGCGAGTGTGTTGATCAGCGTGGTCTTCCCCGCGCCGTTCGGGCCGATCACCGCGCGGCGCTCGCCCTCGGCGAGCGTGAGGGTCACGCCGTCCAGGGCCACGACGCCGCCGAACGCGCGGCGCAGCTCGCGGACCTCAATCATCGATGTTGTACCCGTTGATAGGCGGACCGGCCGAGCCCGACCATGCCCTGCCTCGCGAACAGCACGAAGCCGATGAACACCAGTCCGAGGATCGCCTCCGATATCCGCAGGTCCGTCGGGAGGAGCGACGGCACGACACGCTCGATGAGCGAAACGAGCGCGGACCCGACGATCGGCCCGCCGAGCGTCCCCGCGCCGCCCACGAGAACGGTGACGAACGCCCGGACCGAGTTCGCGAGTCCGGCGTCCTGCGCGGAGACGAAACGGGTCGAGTACGCCGAGAGCGCGCCTGCGACCCCGGCGATCGTGCCGGCGATGACGAACGCCGAAAGGCGAAGGCGCGCGGTGTCGTATCCCAGCGCGCGCATGCGGCGCTCGTTCTCGCGAACTCCGCTGAGCGCTCGCCCGTAAGGCGACCGCGCGAGACCCCAGATGACGAGAGCGGCGAGTACGAACGCGATCGCCACGAGCACGTACATGAGGTCGGGCGCGCTGAAGTCGATGCCCGCGAGGACAGGGCGACCGACACCTGAGAGCCCGTTCGAACCGCCGGTCAGTGCCGTCCATTGGAATGCGATCGCGAAAACGATCTGCGCGAGCGCGAGCGTCAGCATCAGAAAGAAGATCCCTTCGGAACGGACGACGAGAACGCCGATGACGAGCGCGAGCAGTGCGCCAACGAGTGCCGCCGCGCCGAGGGTGACCGGCAGCTGATCGGTCCCGAGTCGCTGGCCCGTGATGCCCGCGGCGTACGCGCCCGCGCCGAAGAACGCAGCATGACCGAGCGACGGCATGCCGGCGCGCCCCACGAGCAGATCGAGCGAGAGCGCGAAGATCGCCAGGATGAGGGCATCGCGCACCAGGGTTGTTGCGAAGCGCGACACCCACGGCGCGCTCCAGTACGGGAACGTCACGAGGACGACCGCGGCCACACCGACGAGCGCCCAACGCACCATGGCCCTCACCGCGCGATGCGGATCCGGCCGAGAAGACCAGTCGGCTTCAGCAGAAGAACGAGCGCGACGATCGCGAAGATGACGGCGAGCGCGACGTCTTGAAAGAGAACCTTGCCGAAGGTGTCCGCCGGTCCGACGAGCACGCTTCCCGCCACCGCGCCGGAGAGGGTTCCCAAGCCGCCGACGACCACGACGACGAGCGAGTAGAGGAGACCGGGATCGGTGTCCATGCCGGGTTGCACGCCGAACACCGGCGCCGCGATGACCCCGGCGAGGCCGGCAAGCGCGGCACCGGTCGCGAAGGTCGAGGCAAAGAGCCGATTCGTGTTGACGCCGAGCGCCCCGAGCATTTCAGCGTCCTGGACACCGGCGCGGATGAGCATCCCGATGCGCGTCCTGCGGTACACCACCGCCATCGCGGCGGCGAGCGCGACGCCGAACGCCATCACGAACAGGCGATAGACCGGATAGACACCGCCGATCAGCGCGACCGACCCGTCGAGCCCGGCGGGCGCCGCGAGCGAGCGCACTTCGCGTCCCCAAACCTGTCCGATGACGTCGACGATCACGAGCGAGACACCGATCGTCAGGAGGACCTGGTCGAGGTGCCGCCCGCGGAGGCGCCGCAGGAGCAGCGGCTCGAGCACGAAGCCGAGCACGCCGAGCGCAAGCGGCGCCGCGAGCATCGCGAGCCAGAACGAACCAGTGGACTGGACGACGGAGAGCGCGACGTACGCCCCGAGCATGTAGAACGCGCCGTGCGCGAGGTTGACGACATCCATCATCCCGAACACGAGCGAGAGGCCAGAGGCGAGAATGAAAAGCAAGGCGCCGAACGAGAGACCGTTCAGCGCCTGTTGAAATACGAGCTCGGGGCTCACTCCTAGAGGCTAGCTATTTCCCGGGGTCGGTCACCTTCGCGATCTTGTCGCTGATCGTGTTCACCGTCTGCCCGTTCTGCGTCTTGACCTCTCGGATGTAGATGTCCTGGATCGGGTTGTGGGTGCTCTTGTCGAACGTGAAGTCCCCGCGCGGGCTCTTGAAGCTCACGTCCTCGAGGGCTTTCACCACCTTGTCCTTGTCCGAAGTATCTCCACCGAGCTTCTTGAGCGCCTCATCGAGCGCGCGCATGCCGTCGTACTGCTGCACCGCGAAGACGTCAGGGAGCAGCGGGTACGACTTCTGAAAGTCGGCGACGAATTTCTTGTTCTCCGCGTTGTCGAGCTCGACCGCCCAGAACAGGGAGGTGATCGCGCCGT
>VBDV01000103.1 GCA_005882765.1 Chloroflexota bacterium
AGTACCGGTTCGAGCGCGTCGACGTGCTGCTCGGCGCGATCCTCACCGGGCTGAATGGATTCTTCATCGTCGTCGTCGCCGGCGCGGTCCTGCATCCCGCCGGCATCCACGTGGATTCGGCGGCCGATGCGGCGCAGGCGCTCGGGCCGCTCGCCGGCCAACAGGCGCAGCTCCTCTTCGGCGTCGGCCTCTTTGGTGCGTCGCTCCTCGCGGCGACGATCATGCCGCTCTCGACGAGCTATGCGATCTGCGAGGCGTTCGGATGGGAGTCCGGGATCAGCAAGAACTTCCGCGAGGCACCGGTGTTCATGGGTCTCTTCACGCTGCTCGTCGTCGTGGGAGCGCTGATCGTGCTCTCGCCGAGCGTGCCCCTCATCCCGGTGATCCTCGTCTCGCAGAACGTGAACGGCTTGCTCCTGCCGATTGTGCTTGTCTTCATCCTGAAGCTCGCCGGCGACCGCCGGATCATGGGTGACCACGCGAACGGCCGCGTTTCGCAGTGGATCGGGATCGGGACCGCCGTCGGCGCGTCGGTCCTATCTATCGCTCTGGTAGCGATCACGATTGTCGGAGCCGCCCCCTAGTCCGACTCCCAATCGCGGGGCGAGAATTGACGGCGTGAGTCGATTGTTCGCTTCGTCAAGTCGTGTGCCGGGTTGCGTCCTCGCAGTCTTTGTCCTGGCGACCGTCGGCTGTACGCCCGAAAAGGCCCCGACCACGGGAGGATCGGCGACGCCCACGAGGTCGGATGCCACGATCGTCGTCGGCACGACGCGCCCGACCCCGCCCCCTTTGTCCGCCATTTCCAGCGCCACCCCGCTCGCATCAGCTTCTCCCGACCCCGCCAGTGGCATTCGAGCCAACGCTCTCGGAAAGCTCACGGGCAACTGGATCTTCGTCGGCAAACAGGTGCCCTATCCACACAACATCTGGGCCGAGGTACAAATCTGGGCAATCCCGCTCGACGCCGGCGAACCGCGGCTCGCGTTCACCTATGACGTTTCTTTGGGTGGAATCCCCGAGGCGATCTTCGACAACACGCCGTATCTGCGGAGGCAGTTCTCGCCGGACGGCACGCGCATGGTGGTCTCAGTCGCCGGACAGCTGATGGTGGTCGACATCGCCACGGGACAAGTGCGGCCTCTCGGCGTGCCGGGATATTTCCCGGCATGGAGCAAGGACGGCTCGCAGATCGCTTTTGTCTTCTACGTTCCATTCGACCAAGTCACGCCACCGGAGGAAGCGATCTTCGCTATATCACCGTCTGGTGGACCGGTGAAGGAACTCGCCCGGGTCGGCTATGCGCGGCAGGCCGTCGAGTGGTCGCCCGACGGGTCGACCGTGATCGTCGCGACCATGGACGGGATAGCACTGGTTGACGCGGGGAGCGGTCGGGTCGTCCGGCACCTGCCCGAGACCGCCGCGAACAGATCCTTTGCGAGCTGGCGCGCCGCTACACCGCAGATCGTGATCGCGGCAGGAGCTTGCGACCAGACATCGACCGCGCTTATCGGACTCGACGACGCAAGGGCTTCTGAGCGGACCTTCCTCGACACCGGAGAACGGTGCCCGGCTTTGACTACTCAGGACCCGCGGTGGAATCCGGTGTCCCGCGACGAGCTCTTGTATGTCGCGACACGAGCCAGCAGCGGTGGGATGCCTTACGAGTTCCGAGCGCACATTTTCAACACCGCTTCGGGACGCGACACCACCCTGCCGCTCGATGCATACGAGGCCACGTGGACCTGGGCAGGCGATGCCGTCGCGTATCTCAGGAAAGCTGGCGGCTTCTACGGAGATTCCGTCCGTGTCTGGCGACGGGACGGCAGCGGCGAGCGTGTTCTATTGACGGACACGGAAAACACGAGCTTCTTCAGTATCGCGTCGCTGGGCTACTAGGCCCGGTCCCACCTCGCCCGAACGGGGGACGATGTTTCCCCCGCTGGGGCGTTCTCGCCGTTCGCCAGGCGGGCGAATCTCTCGCCGTGGCTATGGCGCTCGACGTCGCGATCCCGGTGGTCGATCCGTACGGCAGTGTCTTCCGGCTTCTGCGGTCGGTGGAGCTGCCCTTCTCGTTGTTTCGCGTGGAGGACACTTCGGAGATCGCGGCCGATGCGCCTTTCGCCATCCTGAGCTCGTACGGCAAAGCGGACGCGGCGGCGGTGGAGGAGCTTGCTGGCCGCGTCCCGACCGTCGTCTATGCGGTGCAGGTGCGCGCGAACGAGCCCGCGCCGCTCATGCGGGCGATGGCCTACGTGAGCGATCGGATGCCGGTGGGTCTCATCCGCGACGTCATCGTGTCAGCGCTCTCGCGCGCGTCCGTCTAGCGCAGCCGCCTTACTACCGCGGCTCCTCGAGCACTTCGCCCGTCGCGTCGAGATAGCGATCCGGGTTCTCCTGAAAGATCCGTTTGCACTTGAGCGAGTCGAACGCGTAGATCCGGCCCTCGTACCGCACGCGAATACCGCCTTCACCAAGCGGGGCGCCACAGATGACGCACCGAGAGGCGCTCATGCCGGCTCGACCTCGAGCAACGGCTGATGCGCCCGGACGAGCTGCCCGTTCTCGGCGAAGATGCGGCGGACTTTTCCCGACGCTGTCGAGCGGATCTCGTTGAAGAGCTTCATCGCCTCGATGAGCCCGATGACATCGCCGGACACCACGTTCGAGCCCACTTGCACGAAGGCTTCCGTCTGCGGCGAGGTTGCGCGGTAGAAAATCCCGGTGAGCGGGGCGTTCACAGTCGGCAGCTCCTTCGCCGGCGCGGCCGGTGCGGCGGGCGCGGCGTTCGGGGCCTCGGTGGTGCCCGAAGCGCTCGTGGCCACGCGGGCACCGTCTCTTGCGACGCGGACGCGTACACCGCCGCGCTTCACCTCGAGCTCGCTCACTTCGGCGTGCGCGAGACGCTCGAGCAGCTCGGTCACGAGGGCGTTCGCGTCGGCGCGGACTTTCCGCGGATCAGGCATCAGGCGGCCTCGCGGCTGATCACGAGCGCGACGTTGTGCCCGCCGAACCCCATGGAGTTCGAGAGCGACAAGTCGACCTTCGCCTTTCGCGCGCGATTGGGTACGTAGTCGAGGTCGCACTCCGGATCGCGAGTCTCCTGATTGATCGTCGGCGGGAGCAGTCCGTTCCGCATGCCGAGGATGCAGAGGGCGGCTTCGATCGCGCCTGCGGCGCCCAGTGTGTGCCCGGTCATCGATTTCGTCGACGAGATCGCGAGCTTGCGCGCGTGATCCCCGAACACCGTCTTGAGAGCCGCGGTCTCCGCGCCGTCGTTCGCCTGCGTCGACGTGCCGTGCGCGTTCACGTACCCGATTGCCTCCGGCTTCACGCCGGCGTCGGCGATCGCCATCCGCATCGCTCTGACCGCGCCCTCGCCACCGGGCGGCGGCGCCGTCACGTGGTAGGAATCCGCGGACATGCCGTATCCGAGGAACTCGGCAAGGATGGTGGCACCGCGTGCACGCGCGAAGTCGAGATCCTCGAGGACGAGGCAACCCGCGCCTTCGCTGAACACGAAGCCGTCGCGGCCCTTGTCGAACGGCCGAGAGGCCTTCTCGGGCGCATCGTTGCGGGTGGAGAGCGCGCGCGCCTGATTGAACGCGCCGATCGCGATCTTGATGAGGCCGGCCTCAGCGCCACCGGCGAGCATCACGTCGGCTTGGCCGCGGCGGATGATCTCCGCGGCTTCGCCGACGGCATTCGCGCTCGACGCGCATGCCGAAACGTGGCCCATGTTCGGGCCTTTCGCACGGTACTTCATCGCGATCTCGCCGGCCGCCATGTCGATGATCATCATCGGGATCAGGAACGGGGAGACCTTCCGCGGGTCTCTGTCGTGGACCAGGACCTGATCGACGAGGGTCTCCACGCCACCGATGCCCGAGCCGAACGCAACGCCGATCCGCGGCGCGAGCTCTGGCGTGATCTCGAGACGGGCCGACCGGAGAGCCTGCCCGGCAGCCGCGACAGCGAAATGCACGAAACGGTCGGAGCGGCGGATCTCCTTGCGCTCCATGTAGTCGAGCGGATCGAAGTCGCGCACCTCGCCCGCGATCCTCGTCTCGAGGCCGGTCGCATCAAAGCGGGTTATCGGGCCGATGCCGCTCCTCCCCGCGGTGATGCCGTCCCAGGTCTTCTCGACCGTCGAGCCGAGGGGGGTGATCATGCCAAGACCCGTCACCACGACACGGCGGCGGTCGCCGTTCTTCATCGGTCGAGTCTAGCGAGGCGGTCCTTTTCTAGAGGGCTTGGAGTCGCGCGATCTGGGACGTCTCCAAGAGCGCCGCGCCGGCGAGAAGCGCGAAGGCCACCACGACGAGCGAGAGCTCCAGCCTCGTCAGCCGGATGTCGCGCAGATACCGGACACGCACGAGGTGCCGGTCGGTAATGCGACGCTGCCTCCAGAGCGAGGCGTTCGCGAGCACGGTCGCGAGGACGACGTACGCGATGAGCTCGGGGATCCCGGCGTGGGAGACGATCGATCGAATGTCCAGCGGCGGGACGCGCGCGCCCGGGACGAAAAGCGCGAACGAATTGGTGCCGAGCGCGATGCCGAACCGCACGAGCCACGTCCACGGAGCGAAATACGCCAGCGAGATCGGCCCGATGCTGTACAGGCTGGCGAGCGCGATGACCCCGAAGCCGAACGCGGCGTTCCAGATGAACAGAGTCGCCGCAACGCCGGCCGAGTCGCTGCGAGCGTCCAACGTCGGGAGCAGCCCGAGCGTGAAGCGCATGGCACCTTCGGGCAACACGACATACGCGACTGTCCATGCGACGACGAAGCCGACGACACCGATTGCGGCGGCGCCTGTGAGGCGTACGAGCGCGCTGCGGTGCGCGAGAGCCTTCGGGAGGAGTGACCAGGTGACCAAGCCACAGTCACGCTACTGACCGGGTGACCCGACGGCCATAGTCCGGTCGTGTCGAGCGGATTGCGTTCGGGTGTCAGTCTGGCGAGCGACCCACCTCGTCGGATTCGGTGATTAACACGGGCTTCCCATGGAAGCGCCGGTACATGCGGTCGAAATTGCGCCGGCTGCGCTTAAGCCGCTCGTCTTCGGAGAGGGATTCCCACACGCGATGCGCATGCCGTCGTGCGCAGCCTGCGCCGACGGCCATCACGCGGTAACCGCGCTCGCGGATCGCGAGCGAGACGGCGATGTCGAGATTTCGGTAGAACCGGTAGCGCTCGTCGAAGCCGCCGATCTCGAGCAGGACCTCACGTCGAGCGGCGGCGCAGTAGCCCTGCACCGCTTCGGTCCCTCCGCTCGTCACCTCGTCGAAGTGCTTGAGGTCGCTCGTGCGAAGCCCCCACGGACCGGCTTGGCCCACGCCGCCATCGGCGAGGACCTGCGCCAAGGGGCCAAAGAGATCGCCGGTGATTTCGACTGAGCAATCGAGCATGAGGACCATGCGGCCTCGCGCCAGACGCACCAGGGCGTTGCGGGCCGCGCCCTCGCCCAGGTCACGGTCGGCGAAGTACACCTCGACACGGCCGTCCGGCGCGGCGATGTCGCCGATCTTCGCCTGCACCTCCGCGCGCGAGCCGGAATCGAGAACGAAGACCTCGCCGTCCGCGGGCAGAAACGCGAGCACACCTTTGAGACACCGGGCGAGATCGGCCGGGTACTCGCGCGTGACGATCCCGACAGTCCACGAGCGCGTCGGCGCTTCGCCGCGCCGATCGGGAACCTCCTTTGCCGACGAGATCGTCTTCCGCTCCCGCGCCGGAACGCGGAGGTCGCCACGTGACAGGACCGCTCGATCCGCGGCTTGATCCTCGACGCGGTAGCCGTTGAACGCCGCGCGGAGATCGTCGGCCCGTTGGAAATCCCTCGCGGCGCGGGCCACACGGTGTTCCTCGATCGAGGCGATGACGTCCCGCGGTGCCTTCGCGTGCTCGGACGCGACGGACGCGAGATCGAGGCCGAGGACCTTGTCTGCCTCGAGGAACACGGCGAGACGTTCGGTGTCGGAGATCGCGCGGTCGATGGCACAGCGCTGAAGCCACGCGACCGCGGCCGGCAGGTTGAGATCGTCGGCCAGCGCGCGACCGAACGGCTCGAGCCACCGGGCGTCGAGCGCGGTGTGCGTCAGTTCGCCTTGGGGCACCTGCGACCAGTGCCGCACGCGCTGGCGGAGGTGATCGAGCGCTTCCGCCGCTTGCCGGAGCGCCCCGTGCGAAAACTGCATGCGGGTGCGGTAGTGCGTGAGCAGGCAGAGGTAGCGGAAAGCGAGCGGATCCACGTCGAGCTCCACCAGATCGTCGATCGTCACGGTGTTGCGCGCCGACTTGGCCATCTTCACGCCGTCGGCGAGGAGATGCTGCCCATGTACCCAGTGCCGGACCGACGGGTGGCCGTACGCGCCCTCGGACTGCGCGATCTCGTCCTCGTGGTGCGGAAAGATATTGTCGACGCCACCCGTATGAAGATCGAAGCGTTCGCCGAGGTACTTGGTGCTCATCGCTGAACACTCGATGTGCCATCCTGGGAACCCGCGGCCCCACGGTGACTCCCACGTGAGCGCCCGCCCGGCCTCGGCCTTCTTCCAGAGCGCGAAGTCGACGGGGTCGTGCTTGTCGGGATCGATCTCCCCGCGGACGCCCTGCCGGAGCGCTTCGCCGACGTTGCCCGACAGCTTTCCGTAACCGGCGAAGCGCTTGACGGCGAAATAAACCGCGCCTTCGACTTCGTACGCGAGGCCCCGCGCGATCAGTCGCTCGATGATCGAGATCATCTCGGGCACGTGATCGGTGGCGCGAGGAAAGCGCGTAGCCGGGAGGATCCCGAGTCGTCGTTCATCCTCATGGAAGCGCGCCTCATAAAACTCGGCGATCTGCTTCGGGGTCTTTCCCTCGGCGAGCGCGGCCGCGATGACCTTGTCCTCGCCTCGCTCGACCGCGTCCTGGCGCATGTGACCGACGTCGGTGATGTTCTTCACCGCGACGACGGTGTTGCCGAAATACTCGAGCGTCCGGCGTATCCAGTCCGCAAGCAGGTAGGAACGCAGATTTCCGAGGTGGGCCGGCCGGTAGACGGTCGGGCCGCACGTGTACATCCGCACCTCGCCGGCTCGCTCGGTGGTGAGCGGGACGACGCGCCGCTGAAGGGTGTCGTAAATGCTGAGCTGCACGACCTCCCCTCCCAAAGAGGGTAGCGGTCACCGTCCGGCGGAGCGCGGTCCGAGAAGACGCTCGATCATGGAGGCCGAGATGGCAACGGAGCTGTTTGCGGCGATCAGAGGCGGCGACGCGACGGCGGTCGAACGACTCCTGGAGCTCGACGGCGGGCTCGTCGACGCTCATGACGAGAACGGTCTGTCGCCGGTCCTTGCGGCGCTCTATCACGGCCACAACGACATCGCGAAGGCAATACTTGGACGACGGCCGAACCTCAATGTCTTCGAGGCCGCCGCGGCCGGCGATGTGGCTCGCGTCCGCGAGCTCGTGGGAGGCGACCCGGCGCGGGCGAACGGCACCTCGCCCGACGGGTACTCCGCTCTCGGACTCGCCGCCTTTTTCAAA
>VBDV01000171.1 GCA_005882765.1 Chloroflexota bacterium
ACCGGGGCGAGCGCCGGTGTGGTCGCCGCGCCGCAGGACCTGCTCGCCGTTCACGAAGACGTCGACGACACCGCTCGCATATCGATGCGGGTCGGCGTAGGTGGCGTTGTCGATGATCTTGTTCGGATCGAACGCGACAACGTCGGCGAAATACCCTCGCGCGATCCGCCCGCGCCGATCAAGACGGAGGTTCGTCGCGGGAAGGCTCGTGAGGCGGCGGATCGCCTCCTCGAGCGGGACGATGCCTTCGTCGCGTACGTACCGCCCGAGAAGTCGCGCGAACGTGCCATACGCGCGGGGGTGCGGGTTGGATTTCAGGAACACCCCTTCGGGCGCGGGGGCCGCCTCATCCGACCCGAAGCTCATCCAGTCGAGGGCAACCTGGCGCCGCACGTTGTCCTCCGAGGCGATGAAGTAGCACGCGCCGACGCGGCTCTCGTCCTCGACGACGAGGTCCATCGCGGTTGCCTCAGGCGATCTACCGCGCACCTTCGCGACATCCGCCAGCGTCTTGCCGGTGAGTGGCTTGAGCGCCTCGTTCTTGAAAGAAACGAGGAGCACGCCTTCGGCGCCGCCCGCGGCGAGATAGAGGTTCTCCCAGTCCGTACCCGGCGCGCGCATCTCGCGCTCGACGCGCTCACGGAGGGACCGATCCCGAAGCCGAGCGAGCCACGCGCGAAAACCGCCCTCCTGGACCCATGGCGGCATGCACGCGTTGAGCCCGGTCGCACCCGCGGTGTACGGATACATGTCGGCGGTGATGTCGAGTCCTCCTGCGCGTGCCTTCTCGACGCGCTCGATGACGGCCGGAAGCTTCGCCCAGTTTGCCTTCCCCGCTTGTTTGAGGTGATAGATCTCCGCGCGGACGCCGGCACGGCCGGCGATCTCGATGAGCTCGTCGACGGCCTCGATCAGGCGATCCCCTTCGTTGCGCAGATGCGAGATGTAGGTGCCACCCGCCGCCTCCGCGAGCGCGACAAGCTCGTCCGTCGACGCGAACGTTCCCGGCGTGTAGATCAGTGCCGACCCGAGGCCGAGCGCGCCGTCCGCTGCGGCCTCACGCGCGAGGCGCCGCATCCGCTCGAGCTCGCTCGCATCCGGTGGATGGTCGTCATAACCGACCTCGTGCACGCGAAGAGTGGTGGCACCGACGAACGAGGCGACGTTCACCGAGACGCCGAGCCGCACAAGGTGATCGAGACCCTCTCGCAGAGTCGTCCACGGAATGTCGTACCGGATATCCCCCTGGCGCTCGATCTGATCGCGTCGCATCGCGTCGGTGAGCGGACCCATCGAGGATCCCTCGCCGAAGACTTCGAGCGTGACGCCCTGATGCACATCGCTCGGCGCGCGCCCGTCCGCGATGAGAGACGGGATCGCCCACGAGAGCACGTTGATGAAGCCGGGTGCGATCGCGAGACCGGATGCATCGATCTCGCGCCGGCCGCGATCTCCGATCGCCGGCATGACCGCGACGATCAAATCACCATCAATCGCGACGTCGGCGGCATACGGAGATCCGCCTTCTCCATCGTGAATCGTGCCGTTACGTATGACGAGGTCGTGCATCGGGCGGCCATACTACGGAGGCGGGTGATAGGCTCGCCGCTACCGAAATAGGGTAGGAACGGGAAGGGGACAGATGCTGCGGACCGTCGCGCGCGTCGAGGAACGACCGTGGATCCTCCTCGGTCTCGTGTTCCTCGCGACCTGCTTCTTCGGTTTCCTGGTGCAAGCGGCAGGGAGCGCGTGGCTGCGCTGGCACGACGACCCGATCGTCTCGACCTATCGCACGACACTCTCGTACACCTCGGCGCTCATCGGGGACGCGGTCCTGATCCCACTGGTGAACGTCTTCATCGTCGGGCAGCTTCTCGCGTGGCGTCGCCGCCCCCGGACGGCTGAGGTCGCCGGCGCATTCCTCGCGAGCGCTCTCGTCACCGTCTTCCTCCACCTGTATCAGGCGGCGAACGCGCTGCTCAACTGGACGATGATGCAGCCGTACCGCTGGACCGGGATCGGCTACGAGCACGCGGCGTTCATGTGGGCCGAGATCGGCCTCGTGCTCTTCTTCTGGGGTCAGGTCGCGCTCGTCGTGAAGGAGAATCCGCGAGCGATCTTGACCCACCGGATCCTGCTGATCGCGCTGTGCGGGCTCGCGTTCCTTCGCCTCGTCTTTACGGACTACGGGTACTTCTAGGAGGACCTGCGGCAAGCACAGTTGGGGGCACGGCGCGCCGCGGAGCTAAGGACGAAACGATCGTTCTCGTGTGGGCGGCGATTGTCGCGATCATCACGTTGCTCAGCATCCTCCCGATTTTCATCTACCACGTCGACCTGAGCACCCTGTCTTTCGGGTCGGACATCCCCGTTGTCGTTGGAGTCGGCATCTTGCTCACCGGCTACGCACCGGCGTTCGCCGCGATGCTCGCGGTGCGATTCGTTCCTGGCTCGGGAAGCATCCGGCAGCTGCTCGCTCCGTCCGTTCGTTGGCGGGTTCACCCTGTCTGGTATGCGATCGCCATTTTCGGTCCGATCGGGCTGTTTCTTGTCGGAGATGTCATCCGGTCCCTGTTGGGCCTCGAGGTTCCGGCGGCGTGGCTCGCGGTGCCGGCGGCGTCTGCCCTGGTGTTCCTCGCAGGCGCGCTGATCGCGGGCTCGTTCGGCGAGGAGGTCGGCTGGCGGGGTCTGGCCCAACCGCGATTGCAACCGAGGCGCGGAGCCTTGGTCGCGGCGATCGTGGTCGGTGTCCTCTGGAGCCTCTGGCATCTCTGGCCCGTCCTGACTCCCGGTGGTCTTGCGGCGACCGGCGTTGCCGGTGTGGTGCTGACCTTCGTGAGATTGACCGCGACATCGGTTGTCTACGCTTGGCTGCTCAACAGCACCCGAGGGAGCCTGCTGATCGTGATGCTCGCGCATGCCGGTCACAACATCGCCGCGCAGGTGGTTCCGCTACCTGGAGGAACCCAGCAGGTAGATCCGGTGACCGCGCTCCTCTATCTCGCCGCCGCGGTCATCGTCGTGTTGTTCTACGGAGCGAAGTGGCTGAGCAAGACCCACGCATATCCGTTGGTTGCAGGCTCGGCCTGAGCCCGATTGCTTCTACGGGCCGTACAGCTTTCCCGGATTCAGCAACCCCTTCGGATCCATGACGCTCTTGATCCTCTTCATCACGTCGAGCGCGTCGCCGTGCTCGGCGCGCATGTAGCGAGCGCGCACCGCGCCTGTGCCGTGTTCTCCGGTGACGGTGCCGCCGACCTCGATCGCGAGCTTGTGCAGCCGGTCGGCGAGCTCGTCCGCGCGACGGACTTCGTCGGGATCCTCGGGGTCGACGAGGATGGCCGAGTGGACGTTGCCGTCGCCGAAGTGACCGTAGAACACGACGGCGATCCCGAGCTCGGCTCCCATCTCGCGCGCCCGGCGCACCGTCTGCGGGATTTCCGACAGGGGTACGGCGAGATCCTCGCCCGCGAAGATGCGGTGCTTTCCCGGATGCGCGAGGGCCGTGGCCGCGGCGAGCCCGCTGCGCCCGGCCCACAGTCGCGTGATCTCCTTCTCATCCTCCGCGAAGCGCGTCACGGTCGCGCGCTTGCGAACGATGCCATCCGTGTAGCGCACGTTGGCGGCAACCTGCTCGGGCGTGCCCTCTACCTCGATGAAGAGGACGGCCTCGCCCGCGGGTAGCTCGAGCTCGGGACGCCAGAGCTGGAGCGCGTCGACCGCGCTCTTATCGAGAAGCTCCGCGGTGGACGGAAGGATCCCCGCCTCGAAGAGATCGTCGAGCGACGCGACGGTGTCCTCGAGAGCGCGGTAACCCGCGAGGATCACGGCGCGGGCGGGCGGCCGTGGCTGAACGCGCAACCGCAGGCGGGTGAAGATGCCGAGCGTGCCCTCCGATCCAACGAACAGCTTCGTGAGGTCGATCCCACTCGAGGACTTGAGCGCCTTCGAACGGACGCCGCCGGTGGTGATGACCGACCCATCAGCCAGTACGACCTCCGCGCCGAGCACGTACGCCGAGGTCGTGCCCCAGCGGACCGCGTGCGGTCCGCTCGCGTTGTTCGCGGCCATCCCGCCGAGCGTGCAGGCCCGGCCGCTTCCCGGATCGGGCGGGAAGAAGAGGCCCTGATCGGCGAGGGCGCTCTGAAAATCGAAGTACACGAGACCCGGCTCGACGATCGCCTGCAGATTGCGGCGGTCGATCTCGACGATCGCGCGCATACGCGCGAACGAGATAACGATGCCGCCTTCGGGCGCGATTGCGCCGCCGGTCTGTCCGGTCCCGGCTCCGCGCGGCACGAGCGGCGTTTCTGTCTCATTCGCGATGCGGACAACCGCGACGACCTCGGCAGTCGACTCGGGCACGACGACGGCGCTCGGAGTGCGTCGCTGTCGCAGTGACCAAAACGAGGCGTCGTATGAGTAGGGAAGCAGCGTCGCGGGATCGTCGATGACGCGGTCGTTTGAGACGACCTCACGCAATCGCGCTGCGACGCTCGCGGTGCCGATCGCCATCGTCCGTATGCTAGGGACATCGCTCTCCCTTCCACCCATGTCAGCTCCGAGGATCTCGCGACGTGCATCTCGTGCGGCCTCTGCCTGAACGATTGCCCCACGTACCGGGTGCTGGGCGACGAGGCGGACTCGCCGCGCGGACGCATTCAGCTGATCCGCACGGTCGTCGCGAGCCCCGCCGCGCCGAGCGACACCACCGTCGAGCATCTCGAGGCGTGTCTGGTCTGCCGCGCGTGTGAGACCGCGTGCCCGTCGGGCGTGCCGTTCGGTCGGATCATGGAGGGAGCGCGCGAGGTCCTGCGGGAGCGGGACGGAGGCGGGGCGTTCGCGCGTACCGCGCTCGAGACGGTCGCGCGCCCACGGCGTCTCGCTCTCGCGGCGCGTCTCGCCGACATCGGCGCGCGGCTGGGCCTCGCGCGCCTTGCGGCTCGGTTGCCCGGGCGGGTCGGTTGGGCGTCGTCCCTCGCGGCTCCTGCCGAGGGCACGCCCTTCCGCGGCGTCGACCGTGAAAGCGCCGATGTCAGCGTTTTCGCGGGGTGCATCATGCGCGAGTCCTTCGGTGATACCGAGCGCGCCACGGTGCGTCTGCTCGAGCGCGACGGACATGTCGTCAGCGTCCCCGAGGAACAGACCTGCTGCGGCGCCCTGCACGCGCACGCCGGCGATGGCAAACGCGCGCGCGAGCTCGCGCGCCTCAACATCGATGCCTTTTCGGGTAGCGAAGGGAAGGTCGTCGTCAACGCCGCCGGCTGCGGCGCGCATCTCAAGGACTACGGACACGTCCTCGCCGGTGATCCGTTCTGGGCGGACCGCGCCAAGGCGTTTGCGGCCCGCGTGCGCGACATCAGCGAGGTCGCGAAACCGGTTCCGGCCCGCACTCGCCGGGCGATCCGCGTCGTCTACCAGGACGCCTGCCATCTCGCACACGGGCAGCGGATCCGCGCGCAGCCCCGGGCCCTTCTGCGGGCGATCGAAGGCGTGATCCTTGTCGACATCGACGACGCCGAGCGGTGTTGCGGAAGCGCCGGCATCTACAACCTGACCCATCCCGAGATCTCGCGGCAGCTGCAGCAGGATAAGGTGCAGAAGATCCTCGAGGTGTCGCCGGATGTGATCGTCAGCGCGAACCCGGGGTGCATGCTGCAGATCGGGGCCGGTCTGCGCGCCGCCGGCTCGAACGCGCGGGTCGTGCACCTCGCCCGTTTTCTGGACGACCCCGACGGCGCTGTGGCGGGCGACCCCTAGCACGCGCGTCAAGCGGACAGGCCCGTTTCGGTGCGAGCAGACGGGCGCGTTTCATGCGAAAATATGTGCAGAGATGAGTGTTTCCCGATCGACCTATCGACACCGGCTTAGCGGCGAGGACGTTCGAAAGACCCGCATCCTGATCACCAAGGACGCTTGGAAGCTTTTCCCAGGGCCCGGCGAGCGCGTGGCGCTGCGCATCGGCGCGCGCCGCTTCGACGCGGAGATCAAGAGCGAGCGCTGCGAATGCGTGCCGCCCGAGCACGAGCACTACCACCTGATCTGTCAGGCGCTGAAGGGACAGACAGGCTTCAAGAACGGCGCTCTCGTCGTGATCGCCAAAGACTCCGACGGCGGCTACCGCTTCGTCGAGGAGCGCGGCTAAACTCCCGCACGTGGCGTCGTCGCCGACGTACATCCTCATCCACGTGTTCGGAACGGTCCGCGACGAGCTCGATCGAGCCGATCGCGGAAAGCGCACGTATTCCGGATGGCTCCGGCAGTACGTCGCCGAGACGCCGAAGCGCCTCACAGAGATCGCTTACCTGCTCGACCAGCTCACCGAGAACGGGTGGAAGGTCGTCGGCTCACCCTATGACTGCGACGTCATGCTCGAGCGTGATGTGAGCCGGGAGCAGGCCGAACAGGACATCCGACGCGCCGAATTCTGGGACCGCCTTGTCCAGATCGCCTCCGCCGACGACGACGGACACATCGTCTGGCGCGATCACCCCGAGGGCGCACCCTCGCGGCCGCGCCGCCGCCGCCGGGTCCGAAGGCCGCCCACGAGGGAGCAAGGCAGCTAGAGCTGACTGGCTGAGCGGTTGCGCCAGGGAACCGGAAGGTCCACAGCGCTGTAATCCCTGGCAATGCGATTCGGAATACTCGTTGCTGCCGCTTTCGCGGCATGTGGGCCGATTAGCTCGCCGACGCCGTCACCGTCCATGTTTGCCGATCGCGGTCGACTGCCGGCCGACGATCGCGCGGATGGTTCCGCCCCAAAGGGTGATGGACGCGATATTTGTTGGGATGTCACCGCGGCCAGCCGCGACGCCGTCGCGCGAGGCGTGGGCCGCAGGCGCGAACTGGATAGGAAACGATGCGCTCTGGGTCAGCCTGCCGAATGACGGCGTCTTTGAGCGCAAGTACTCCAAGCTTTGGGCGATGGCCCTCCGGAGCGGGCCGATCACGATTACGGGGCGGCGCCTTGAGGATGGTGCCGCGCCCTCTCGCGTCGGCGCTATGAACAGCGATAACTTCGGGAGCTCCATCGAGTTCGCCCGAGCCGGCTGCTGGGAGGTCACGTATGACTTCGCCGGAGAGCCGCTTAGATTCACGTTGCGGGTCGTCGACACCTAGAGAGCGCGTGCCAGACGGCGCGAGCGCGAGGTCGGCTAGCCTTCGCGAGCATGCCACACCCTCTTGGGGATGAATTGACGGAGCTGCACGTCCATCTCGGCGGCGCCGTCGATCCGGCGGCGATGTGGGGAATTGCGCATGACCAGGGGATTCGCTTGCCGACCAAGGACTACTGGGAATTCGTCGATCTGATCACGGTCCGCAAGCAGTCGAAGAAATCCTTTGAAGACTTCTTGGCGCTCTACCACTGGACCGAGCTCATTCAATCGAGCCCGCTGGCGGTCGAGCAGTCCGTCTACGAGGTTGTCGGCGGCGCTTACCGCAAGGCGAACATTACGACTCTCGAGCTCCGCTATAACCCCATGAAACGGAATCGCGGCGGGGAGCGCGACCTCGACCACATCATCAATGCGTCGATCCGCGGCCTCGATCGTGCCCTTCTCGACTATCCGGTGAAAGCCGGGCTCATTTTCTGTCTGGATCGCACGTTCGATCAAACCCTGAACGCGATCCTCGTCGAGAAGGCGATCGCGTACCGGCGCCGTGGCGTCGTCGGCATCGACATCGCCGGTGGAAAGAATCCAGATTTCCACTATCGCGACTACGCAACCCTCTTTAAGAAAGCCCGCAAGGCGGGACTCGGGGTCACCGTTCACGCAGGCGAGGACGAGGACTGGGAGAGCGTCGACGAGGTGCTCCAGTACCTCGAACCGGACCGGATCGGCCACGGGATCCACGCGGCGCGCAACGCTGCGCTGTGCAAACGGCTCGCCGAGCGCGGCGTCCTCCTCGAGATCTGCCCCTCGTCCAACCTTGACTCGAAAGTCGTCAAAGACGCCGACGAGCTCGGCGAGTACATCGCTGTGTTCAAGAGACACAAGGTTCGGTTCTCGTTCAATACCGACGGTCCCGAGATGCTCGAGACCACCCTTCGCGATGAGCTGCGTCTGGCTGTTCGAAGCGGCTGGGTTACCAAGGACGAGCTGGCGGAGTGCGGCGAATGGGCGAAACAGGCGTCGTTTTTGCCGCGGAACGGCCCATCATGACCCAGGCCCTCTGGCGACTCCTGTTCATCTGCCTCGTCGCCGCCGCGGGCGAGACGGTCGCCTACCAGCTCGAGTTGTTCAACGACATCACCTTGGTCGGCTTTGTGTTCGGAGCGGTCGCGTACTTTCTCACGCAAGGCCAGGGTCGCCCGCGGCCCGGAGGCGGACGGCGCGGCGAGATCAAGTACTGGCGTGGGCGCAAGATCGATGACGACGAAGGACCGCGAAGGCTGAACTAGATAGAAGGCTTGCGTGCCCGTACGAGAGAGGCTGCGACCCACGGTCCGCCAAACCACATGCGCGGCCCCAGCGAGCGGCGCTCGACGTCAACCATCCCTCGTTCCCGCAGCCGCGTTTCGTACTCGCGCGTCGCGTTGATGTCCGCTATGAGGAAACGGCCGCCGTGCCTGAGCACGCGGACCCCTTCGTCGATCGCCTTGGCGCGACCGGCAGCATCCGCGATGTTGTGGATCGCCAGGCTGCTGAGGACCACATCGAAGGACTCGTCCTTGAAGGGCAGCGCGCGCATATCGCCGGTCCGCAGATCCACTCGATCCGCGACGCCCTCCAGCTCCGCGTTGCGTTTGGTGACCTCGAGCGCGTTCCCCGATTGATCCGAGGTCTTCCAAAGGTCGATGCCCTCGGCCCGGCCACGCGGCAAGAGCCTGGCCGCCATGAGAAGGACGGCCCCGCGCCCGCAGCCCATGTCCAGGACGCGCTCGTCGCCCCGAAGGCCGAGGGACAGCAGGAGGTCCCTCCACGCCGCGAACTTCCCGTACCGCGACGCGTAGAGATAGTCGGCCACGCTCGCGGCCAACGCGAGCCCGAGGTTCGGGGCAGTTGCGGCGAGGAGAGGGATGGAAAGCGCAGAACCAATGAAGAAGACGGCGAACGCGAAGACCGCCCCGACTCCCATCCACAGCGGAACGTAGGGAGCGTCGATGCCATACTCGCCGCGCCGGCGACCCAGATCCGCCGCGGCGGTGCTGGTCACGCCGCCGACTCTAGCCCCCATCATCTTGGTGTGGTGTACGCGTTCACGCCGCTGCGTGAACAGGATTTGAGTCTTGTTCGCCGCTGGCTCCTCGAGCCCCATGTGGAACGCTGGTGGAACGACGGCGTCAAGATGCCTTATCCCGATGCGGAGATCCAGGAGTACCGCGACGCGATCCAGGGACATGACCCGACGTACCGTTATCTCGCGCTGATCGACGAACGACCTGTCGGCATGTTCCAGCACTATCGGATCGCGGATGATCCGGAGTACGCCGCGGCTCTCTCGCTCGGCGAGGATGCGGTGGGGGTCGATCTCTTCATCGGCGAGGCGAACCTGATCGGACGAGGTCACGGCTCGCCGATGCTCCGCAAGTTCCTACGCGAAGTGGCGTTCCCATTTCACCGCCTCGACGTCTGCGTGATCGGGCCATCGATGAACAACACACCGGCGATCCGCGCGTACGAGAAAGCCGGATTCCGACCACTGAAGCAGGTCACGGTTCCGGGTGAACCGGATTCCGAATTTCTCATGCGCCTGACCGCCGCCGATCTTCATTCGCTGCAGACGTGATGCAGCAAATCACGCGACGCCGAGGCTCGACATCTGGGATGATTCACGGCGATGGGTCTGCTCGAGGGCAAGAAAGCGCTCGTCATGGGCGTGGGCAACAAGCGCAGCATCGCGTGGGGGATCGCGACCGCGTTCCAGCGCGAGGGCGCGGAGCTGGCGTTCAACTGGCCGAACGACCGCCTGAAGGACAACGTGCTCGAGCTGGTCGCGACGCTGCCGAACCACGAGTCCATACCGGTCGGCGCCTGCGACGTCTCGAAGCAGGAGGAGATCGACAAGTTCTTTGACGAGATCGATCGCCGGTGGGGGAAGCTCGACATCCTGGTGCATTCGATCGCGTTCGCCGCGATCGAGGACCTGAAGGGCCGGTTCCACGAGATCAGCCGCGAGGGCCTGAAGACGGCCATCGACGTCAGTGCGTATTCACTCGTTGCGCTCAGCCGGGCGGCGCTTCCCCTGTTCGACAAGGCCGGAGGCGGATCCGTCATGAGCCTCACCTACAACGCGGTCGAACGCGTCGTGCCGAGCTACAACTCGATGGCCATGGCGAAGGCCGTTCTCGAGGCGGAGACGCGATATCTCGCGGCGGATCTTGGCCCACACAACGTCCGAGTGAATGCGATTTCCGCCGGGCCGCTCAAGACCCTTGCCGGCAGCGCCGTGCGCGGCGTCTCGCAGGCGCGCGATCTCATGGTCGAGAAGGCACCGCTTCGCCGCAACATCACCCAGGAAGAGGTCGGCAACGTCGCCGTCTTTCTCGCATCGGATTGGTCCCGTGCCGTGACGGGCGACACGATCTTCGCGGATAACGGGTTCAACATCCTCGGCGTCACCGAATAGCGAGCTCGTGACCGCCCCAGCTGGCCACGAACGCGTATCCCAGAGCGGTGTTTAGCCTGACGACCCCTGGTTCGCGGTACTCGTGTGGATCTCGCGATAGCCATTTTCATCGCGCGCTGCTGTGATCGAGATGTCGCGCTGCTCAGCGAGTCCTTTGATGCGCGCGAAGGCCTGATAGTCGCGGTCGGCGAACAACCGGACGCGCGTCACACGCGAAGGCCGGGCAAGACGCCCATCTCGCGCATTTGCCTGAGATTTGGCAGCTCCGCCCCGATCGTCGTGGAGGGGCCGTGGCCCGGAAAGACCTTCGTGTTGCCAGGAAGCGTGCTTACGCGCTCGAGGCTCCGCTCCATTTGCTCCCTGTCTCCGCCGGGAAGATCCCATCGGCCGGTGTTTCCTTTGAAGAGAACGTCGCCTGAGAACAGCACGCCCTCCCGTTCGAAGTAGAAGCACGTCGAGCCTTCGGTGTGCCCTGGGGTGTGGAGCGCGGTGAGCGAGAGATCGGCGACGTAGGTCAGGGTTCCTTCATCGAAGAGGTCGTCGGCATCGCATGACGGGATCGTTATCGATACCGAGGACGGTGGCCGTTTGGGTCCGAGCCGATATTCATCGAGCCGGTGGATCGCGAGGCGCGCCTGCGTTGCCTCCTTGACCGCGGCGTTGCCGTAGATGTGATCGGGATGGCCGTGCGTATTGAGGATCTCGACGAGACGGAGGCCGTGCTCTATAGCGGCGTCGATGACCAGCCGCTCGCCCATCGCCGGATCGATCACGAGCGCGTCGCGACGGTCGTCGATCACGACGTACGTGCCGTTGTCGTACGGCGGAACGCGCCATTCGAGGATCCGCATCGATCGAGCGTACCCAGTAAAGTCTGTTCGTGCGCGAGATCCCGATCGAGAACACCAATCCGCCGATCGCCATCACGCAGGGCCGGCCCGCGCTCCTCGCGTCGCGCCACATGGTGAGCTCCTGCCATTACCTTGCGACGTTCGCCGGGACGCGCATGTTCGAGCGCAGAGGCAACGCGATCGATGCCGGCGTGGCGGCCGGCATCGCGCTGAACGTTCTCGAGCGCCATCTCACGGATTTCGGCGGGGTCGCCCCGACCATCGTCTTCCGGCCGGGGATGGACGGCCCCGAGACGATCGACGGGCTCGGGCACTGGCCCGCCTCGCTGGACCTCGATAGCTATCGCGCCACGCACGGTGACGACATGCCCATCGGCGTCGCTCGCTCGGTGACGCCCGCGGCCGCCGACGCGTGGCTCACGGCGCTCGCGCGCCACGGCCGCCTTTCCCTTGCCGAGATCCTCGCCCCTTCGATCGAGCTCTGCGACGGTTTTCCGGTCTATCCGCGCTTGGCAGCGGCGATCGAGCGGCTCGCGGACCGTCTGCGGGAGTGGCCGACGAGCGCGGCGGTGTTCCTGCCGAACGGGAGGCCGCCGCGGGTGGGAGAGATCCTCGTCCAGCGCGAACTCGGCGCGCTCTTCCGTCGACTCTCGGCGATCGAGCGGTCTCATGAGAGCGAGGGGCGCGCGAACGCGATCATGGCCGCGCGCGACGCGATCTACCAGGGGGACATCGCCGAACAGATCGCGGGCTTCATGCGCGAGGCCGGTGGCGCGATCACCAGGGAAGATCTTCGCGCTCAACGCGTGCGCATCGACGCGCCGGTGCATTCGTCATACCGCGGCATCGACGTGTATGCCTGCGGTCCGTGGTCGCAGGGCCCGCTGGTGCCGATGACGCTGAACCTGCTCGAAGGCTATGACGTCGCGGGGATGGGGGCGGGGACTCTCGACTTCTTCCATCGCTACGTCGAGGCCTTCAAGCTCGCGGCCGCTGACCGCGAGGGCTTCTTCGGCGACCCCGAGCAGGTCGACGTCCCGATCGAGGGCCTCCTCGAGAAGAGCTACGCGGCGATCCGCCGCGGGCTGATCGACGATGCTCGCGCTCATCCCGGGCTCCCCGAGCCTGGGGACCCGTGGCGCTTCGAAGGGCGCGCTGGGCCTCGCGGCTATCGCCCGCGCGTCGCCGAGGGCGTGGGGGCGCCGGACACGTCGTTCGCGTGTGCGATGGATGCCGAAGGCAACGCCTTTGCCGCGACACCATCCGACCCGGGACTCGGAGCTCCGCTCGTGCGCGGGCTCGGCATGATCGTATCCACGCGCGGCGCGCAGCTCTGGACGACACCTGGGCATCCGTCCGCGATCGCGCCGGGGAAACGACCGCGCCTCACACCGAATCCCGCGCTCCTGATGAAGGAGGGGCGGGCTCTCATGCCGTTCGGCTGCCCGGGCGAGGACGCCCAGTGTCAGGCGATGATCCAGGTCGTCTGCAACATCGTCGACTTCGGGATGAACACGCAGGCCGCGATCGAGGCGCCGCGGGTGATTTCGCGCTCGTTCCCGTGGACATTCCACCCGCATGCGTACGAGCCTGGGGTCCTGACAGTGGAAGGTCGGATCTCACCTGAGGTGCGCGAGGGTCTCGCGCGCCGTGGGCACGTCATCCGCATACTTCCGGACTTCTCGCCGGCCGCCGCAGGGGTGTGCGCGGTCCGTCGCCTCGACACGGGAACCCTCGAAGGCGGCGCGGACCCGCGGCGCGAGAGCTACGTGGCGGGCTGGTGATGGAAGAGAACGAGACGGCCTGGCGCGCGGAGTTCCCGATCACCGAGCGCTTCAACTATCTGAACAACTGCTCGCTGACGCCCCTCCACCGCCGCGGACGGGCGCGGGTCGAGCGATTCCTCACCGAGTGGACCGAGCAGGGCGGGCGCGCCTGGTACGACCACTGGATCGGTGAGTACGAAGCCCTTCGCGCGGACCTCGCGGGCGTGCTCGGTGCGTCGATCGACGAGATCGCCATCGAACCCAACGTGTCGGCGGGTCTCGTCGGTA
>VBDV01000172.1 GCA_005882765.1 Chloroflexota bacterium
CGTCCCCCTGGATGCGGAGCGGATCCGGATGTACTACGGGGCTGCGGATTCGTGCATCGCGGCGGCGGACTTCTCGGTGAGCGAGATCATCGCGAGCCTCGAGCCCTGGCCGAGATGATCAGGCAATTGGCGCGGCTCACCCATCGTGTGCCGTCCGCAGGAGGACGGGCCGTTGCGCTGAGCGTGTACGCCAATGACGAGGACCGTGGCCTGGCGGCGCGCGACCGAGGCTTCGAGGGAGTCGCATGCGTCGACGACGCGGCCCGCGCTGTCGTGCTGCTCCTCGATCTGTATCGCGATACCGGTGATCGCCGCCTCGGAGAGTGGGCGACCGGCCTTGTCGAGTTTGTTCTCTATATGCAGAGAGACGACGGACGATTTCACAATTTCATCCGCGACTGGGACGGGACCATCAATACCGACGGTCCGACATCGTATGCCGGAGCCACCTTCTGGCAGGCGCGAGCCGTCCGCGCTCTCGCGAAGGCGCACCTGGTCTTTCGCGGCCCGCGCGTCGCGTCCCCCCTGGCTCGCGGGTTCGCGTTCGCGACACAACACCCCGCGCCTCCCGACGTTCGCGCCATTCAAGTGCTCGCTGCGCTCGACCTCATGCGCGTCGGCCTCACGCCCGTCCTTCGCGAAACGCTCGAGAGATGGTGTGACGAGATCGCGGAGTGCCGCGACGGCGATGTCCTCCTCAACGCCCCGGGCGAGCCGACGCCGCACCTCTGGGGTCACGTGCAGGAGGGCGTGCTGGCGGAGGCAGGGCCGCTTCTGGACCGCCCTGATCTTCTCGAGGTCGCACGCCTGAGCGCGCACGCGTTGCTCGTGCCACAGATCGAAGCCGCCTTTCCGGAGCGTACCGTTCAGCCGTATGGCGTGGCCGCGGCGGTGTACGCGATGGACCGCCTCTACCAGACGACCGGGGAGTCCGCGTACGCGCGGTGGCGCGATCACGCGCGTGCGTGGTTCGACGGCCGCAACGCCGCTTCGCAGCCCGTCTACGACCGTGAGAACGGGCGGGTTTGCGATGGGATCGACGACGGTCGGCTGAATCCGCACTCCGGCGCCGAGGCGAACATCGTCGGCGCCCAGGCTCTTCTTCCCGATGTCGCCACGCGCGTGGGCACGCTGCTCGACGAGGTTGCGGATCGCCTCGACGTCGCTGCCGCCTAGCTCCGCACGCGGATCCGTGTCGGCCGCACCGCGTTGTTCGCATACCCGAGAGCATTCCATCGTGGCTCGAGCGGCTGCGTGTTGCCGGCCGCATCGACTGCTCGGATCAGCAGCGAATACTCCTCGTCGAGGCCGGGGAGCAAGAAGTTGTGGACCGTGAACTTGGCCCACGCGTAGGGTGACGGGCCTCTTTCGAGAAACGGCATCGTGACCCAGTCTTCGTCGCCGTTGCGGCTCAACTCGACGCGCGCCACCGGAGCGGCCCCGGACCACGCAAATCCGATGAGCCAAAGGGCTCGTTCCACGACCGCGCCGTCCGGTGGATAGACAAGCACCGCGCGGGGAGCTATGTGGCGCAGCGGCTGGCCGTCGATCACGTAGCGGTCCTTCTGAAAGAACCCCGTGAACGCTGCATCGAGAAGCGTGATGCGCTCGAGCCACTTCACCGACGCCATCCCGTACCAGCCGGGCACGATCAAACGAAGTGGCCCGCCATGTTCGCTGGGGATCGGCTGACCCTCCATTAGGTATGCGACGAGCACATCGTCGCGAAGCGCGTCGTTGATCGGCAACGACCGCTCGTAACCGATCCGCCTCCCCAGGTCTTTAGGCGTGCCCTCGTCGGCTCCGCGAAAAAGCAGCTCGACGGTCTCGCCGGGAATCTCGACTGTCCGCAGGACATCACGAAGCGACGCGCCTGTCCATGTCGCCGTCCCAACCGCGCCCAGGCCCCATTGCTCTCCGGGTACCTTCGGATCGAGAAATCGCCTTCCGTTTCCGGCGCACTCGAGCGTCACGACCATCGACCGCGCAGGCAACGAGCGGATCTCGTCGAGGGAAAACGGAGTCGGCGCGGTCTTCAGACCGTCGATGACAAGCGACCGCGGGCCGATCGGGATCGGAAAATGCGTCCGAACGTAGTGCATCCCCGCCGGCGTCTTGTCGAGGCGTGTCTTGTCGAGGCGCGTTTCCGCATTCAGCGGTTCCTCGCTCAGGACGACAAGATCGCGTTCCCGCACGCGGCCAGTCTGCCAGCGGCCTCGGACTAGCATCGCCTCGTGCCTCGAAGGCTCGCGAATCTTGCCTTGCTCGGCGCGGTCACGACGCTTCTCGTGTCGGGAGTCGTGGCCTGGCTGCTCCCGGACACCGGCGCCGCGACTCTCTACGGCGCGCATCGCGTCGCGGGTGTAGCGCTCGTCCTTGCCCTCGTTTGGAAGTACGCGATCGCGCGCCGATCGCTTCGGCGCCGCGGCGTTCGGGGGACCGGAGTGTGGATCGGGATCGTCACCGCGGCACTGACGATTGTGGCGGCCGGACTCGGTCTTTTGTGGACGGTTGGGCTCGTTTCCTTCGATCGACCTCTCGCCTACTCCGCGCTGAACCTTCACGTGATCGCCGGCCTCGGCCTCGCGCTTGTGATCGTCGCTCACGTGCTTGTGCGTGGCGAGTCGCGCCCCGCGCTCGCGACGCTCGCGAGCCGGCGCACGGCGCTGCGCGCGCTTGGTTTGCTTGCGGCTTCGTTCGCCCTCAGCGCGGTCTTCGACCAGATCGGGGTTGCCAAGCGCGCGACGGGATCACGGCACGCGGGTTCGTTCACCGGCAATGCCTTCCCGGTCACGATCTGGAGCTTCGACAGCGTGCCGACCATCGACGTCGAAACGTGGCGGCTCCGAATCCGAACGCCCAGCGCTCCGCCCGCCGAGCTTTCGTACGCGGACCTTGGCGCGCTGCCTCGGCACGAGGCCTCGGTGGTGCTCGACTGCACCGGCGGATGGTGGAGCGAGCAGGTCTGGTCGGGCGTTTCGTTGAAGGACGTGTTGGCGCGGAGCCCAGTGGGCGAAATGGCGACACGTGTCGAAGTCATCTCCGTTACCGGACATCGGTGGACGTTCGATCGCTCGGAGGTCGAGCAAGCAATGCTGGCGACGCACGTGGGCGGAGCACCTCTCACCGCGCAACACGGCTATCCGGTCCGTCTAGTGGTCCCGAGTCTTCGCGGATTCTTATGGATCAAGTGGGTTGGAGAGGTCGTGGCGGCCTGACAATGCGCGGGTGAGTCGCGCTCTGTCCGCGGCCGTCGCGATCGCCGCGGTGCTCGCGGCGCTTGTCATCGTCGCGAACACGGCTCTCACGGGAATCCAGCTCGGAGAGCTCAAGCTCGGTCCGATCCTCGGTCCCGCCGCCGATCCGAATTTTGTCCCGGCCGGAGCGCCGCTCGGGCAGATCGGCTCGGATCCGGACGATCCAAGCGATCCGTGGTCGGCCGCAGCCCCACCGGGCGGCGTGATCGTTCAGACAGCCGCGCCGAATGCGACCGGAAGCATTCGCATCCCAATTCCGAAGAACATTCCGACGGGTCCGCGGCGTGTGGCGATCCAGGCCGGCCACTGGAAGAGCGACGAGGCCCCCGACGAGCTGCGACGCTTGATCCCGGAGACCGGAGCGGAGTGGGAGGGAGTCACCGAGGTCGAGATCAACCTCGACATCGCTCAACGACTGAGCGTGATCCTCAACTCGAAGGGCATCGCGGTGGATGTCCTGCCGGTGACGATCCCTGTGGGCTACGTCGCGGACGCGTTCGTTGCGCTTCATGCGGACAGCGATGGCGTCGGGGAGAACAGCGGATTCAAGATGGCGCATGGTGCGCGGCGAGGGCCGTACGAGGATGCGCTCCTCAACGACATCAAGGATTCATATGGCGCGGCGACCGGACTTGAGTACGACCCGACGCATATTACGAATCAAATGCGCGGCTACTACCCGTTTAGCTGGAGCCGCTTCCAGCACGCGGTGGCTGCGCACACGCCGGCCGTGATCCTCGAGATGGGGTACGTTTCGAACGACGATGACCGCGCACTAATGCTCGACCGCGCGGATCTCGTTGCCGGTTCCATAGCGGACGGCATCATGAAATTTCTGAGCGACACCCCACGGTCGGCCATCTTTGGTCAGGACCTGGTCGTGCCGGCGTTCCCGTCGAGACCTTCGCGGCCAAGCCCGACACCTTGAGTGCTACTCTTCTGGCGCGACCACGGGTCGACAATCTCAAGGAGGCCGTTAGATGAGCGTTCGAATCGCGCGTGACGCCGCCGGCCTCCACATCGCGGGAGCGCCGGGCACCCTCTAGCGCCGCGCGCGCGACGGCCGCACCCATCGACGTTTCTCCAACACGGAGGACGCGTGCCCGCATTGTTCCCGAGCGACTGGCTTGCCGACGCACCGTATGAAGATCGCGATCTCGGCGTGCTCAAGGCCGGCAAGGAGAGCGAGGTCTATCTCGTCTCCCGGACCGGTCCTACGCGCACCTGCCTCATGGCCGAGAAGCGCTTCAAGCCGCGGCTGCAGCGCGCCTTCCGGAACGACTACCTCTATGCGGGCGTCTGGGGCGAGGGGAGTCGGCACGAGAGCCGAGCCATAAAGAAGCGAACGCGCTTCGGCCAGGAGCACCTCCAGGCGAGATGGGAGTCACACGAATGGGCGACGCTCCAGGGGCTGCACGATGCGGGCGTGACGGTGCCTCCACCCGTGGAGCGAGTCGAGCACGGTTACCGCATGGCGTTCATCGGCGATGGCGATCGTGCGGCCCCGAGGCTCTCCGAGGTCGATCTCGACCTGACGACTGCCAGAAGGGTCTGGCGAGAGCTCCAGCGCGAGATTCAACTGATCCTCGACGCCGAGCTCGTGCACGGCGACCTCTCGGCCTTCAACGTCCTGTGGTGGCACGAGCGCCCGGTCATCATCGATTTCTCGCAGGCGGTCGACGCTGTCGTGCATCCCGCCGCCCGCGACCTCCTGAGACGAGACGTCGAGCGAACGGCCGGTTACTTCCGCCGCCGGGGTGTCGCGGTCGACCTCGACGCGGCTTTGGCACTCGTCGGGGACTCCCCGGCGCGCTTTGCGCACCAAGTTTTGTCATCCTGAGCAGGTGTTCGGGCTAACGACGCCCTGGTGGGAGATCATCCTTCGCACCGCCGTCGTTTACGTGGTGGTGCTCGTGCTCCTCCGGGCGGCGGGAAAACGCGAGCTCGGGCAGATGAGCCCGGTCGATCTGGTGGTGATCCTCGTGATATCGAACGCCGTCCAAAACGCGATGACGGGCGGCGACAACTCGCTGATCGGCGGCGTCATCGCGGCCACGACCCTCGTCGCGGTGAATACCGGATTCTCACGGGTCGGCCACCGAGTGCCGTACCTGAAGCATCTCTTCGAAAGCGAACCCACCGTTCTCGTAGAGGGCGGGAAGCTGATCAAACGCAACTTGGAGCGAGAGAACGTCGAGGAGGACGAGCTCTTGATGGCGGCTCGCGAACACGGCATCGAAGAACTGGCCGGGGTCGACGCCGCGTATCTCGAGCGCGATGGCTCGATAAGCATCATCCCGAAGGACGCGCCGGGGAGGGGAATCAGTCGCCGTCACATTCGCCAGTTCCGTCAACGCTGATGTCGTGAGCCGCTTTCCTCCACCCGGGCTCGCGCCGCTCGGACACCGCAACTACGCGCTCTATTGGATCGGACAGCTCGTCTCGATGTCGGGTACGTGGATCGAGCTCACCGCGACCTCGTGGCTCCTCTATCAGCTGACCGATTCGCCGTTCCTCCTCGGTCTGAACGGCGTGTTCCGTGCCGCGCCGATCTTCGCGTTCGCGCTCATTGGCGGGACCGTCGCCGATCGAGTCGAGCGTCGCCGCCTGCTTCTCATCACGCAGAGCTCATCGGTCGTGACGTCCCTTTTGCTGGGGACTCTTGTCGTCACTGGCCATGTCGCCTTCTGGCACGTCTACTTGATCAGTCTCGTGAACGCGACGATCGCCGCGTTCGACGCCCCGGGTCGACAATCGCTCTTCCCGATGCTCGTGCCGCGCGGGCAGCTGCAGAACGCGATCACGCTGAATGCGATGTTGTTCCAGACCGGCCAGCTCGTCGGGCCGGCGATCGCCGGCGTGCTGATCGCCCGCGTCAACGTCGCCGCCCCGTTCTTCGTGAACGCGGCGAGCTACTTCGCGATCATCGGTGGTCTCCTCGCGATGCGCATCCCACCGATCGCCGTACGTCCGTTGCGCGGATCGATTCGGAGCGAGCTCATGGGTGGGCTCAGATACGTCCGGGCCAGCACGGTGCTGCCGCTGGTGCTTGTGATGGAAGCGGCGTTCTCGGTCTTCGGGCATAACCAGGCGCTTATGACGATCTTCGCCCGTGACGTGCTCGGTGCCGGACCGGAGGGGCTTGGCGTGCTTCTCTCGAGCATCGGCGCCGGGGCGATAGCCGGCATGGTCGTCCTGCTGCTGGTCGGCGACATTCGCCGCAAGGGCGCGTTCATGCTCGGATCGGGCGCCTTGTACGCGACCGCCTTGCTCGTATTTGCGTGGTCGCGATCGTTCCCGCTCTCGGTCGCGGTGCTCGCGGTGCTCGGCTTCGCCGACGCGACGTGGGGCGCGCTGCGGAACGCGATCGCGCAGATCGTCGCCGAGGACGCCTACCGCGGTCGCGTCATGTCCCTCATTCTCATTGCCGCGCGCGGACTCACGAGCGCGTCGCAGGTCGAAACCGGCGTTGCGACCGCGCTCTTCGGCGCTCCCGGCGCAGCCACGATCGGAGCCCTCGCTATCGGTGGCGCGCTGACGGCCGCCGCCACCCGGGGGAAGTCCCTGCGAGACTTCACTGCGGCGAGCCCGCGACGCCCGGTCGCGGAGGCGGCCCCGGCGGCAGGAGGGGAGTCATGAGCCCAGCAAAGAAGACGGCGACGAAAAAGACGACGACCCGCAAAACGACGCGGCGCAAGCGCGGACCGGCGGAGCCGCGCGGGCCGGAGGCACGCGAGTCGGCGCTCGATCGTACCGACGAACACGTCAGTGCCCTGACCGAGCGGGTCGAGAAAGCCAGGGGCTCGGTCCTTGCGTCGTACCGCGATCCGTACGCAGGACTACCGCTCGTCCTCGCGTCTCTGCCGATCGCGAGCGTGGAACCGACACCGTTCCAGCGGGACCTGTCGCGTACCCATTCAGATCGACTGGCGGTCGCGATTGGCGCATCGGGTCTGTTTCTTGACCCGGTGATCGCGATCCCGAGTGGAGATGGCTTTTGGTCCCCGAACGGCCGGCATCGCCTTGCCGCCGCGAAGCAGCTCGGTCTGCGCGCGATCACCGCGCTTCTGACGGACGACCCGGCACTGGCATACCGCATCCTCGCCCTCAACACCGAGAAAGCTCACAACTTGCGTGACCGCGCGCTCGAGGTCATCCGGATGGCGCGCGCACTGGCGAAGGAGTCGCCGCGCTCCAAGGAGTCGGAGCACGCGACGAGCTTCGAGTCCCCGGCGTTCCTCACACTCGGTGCCGCATACGAAAAGCGCGACCGCTTCGCGGGGTCCTCCTATAACTCGATGCTGCGGCGTGTCGATCGTTTCCTGGACACGTCTCTGCCCGCCGCTCTTCGGCAGCGTGAGCAATGGGCTGTGCGTCTTCTCGACATCGATGACCGCGTCGCCACACACGTGAAGACCCTTCAAGAGCGCGGCATGAAGAGTCCATACCTTCGTCAGGTCGTGGTCGCGCGCTGCAACCCGGTCCGCTGGATACCGTCGAAGAAGGGCGAGAAGCCGCCGATGACGATGTCCGAGTTGCTGACTCGGATGACCGCGAACGTCCGCAAGTTCGATCCTTCAAAGGTGAGACCGCAAGACTTGGCGATCGTGGCGGCAGTGGCGCCGGAAGAGGGTTAACCATCAGCGAGGTGCTGACGGTGTGCGGGTTGCGGGTGGCTCACGGGGGAGGCGGGCTGAGCAGCGTCGGGGTCTTCTGAGCGAGCGGCCCCTAGACGGCGGTCCATCGCGATCCCACCGGGGCCGAGCGAAGAGGACCCCGGCGCTGCTCAGCACCCAAAGCTGGACAGGACCCGCAGAGCGGCTCGTCAGCGACCGAGCGCCATTCCCGCCGCAGCGCCGATCGCGATCACCAGCGCGGGATGGACCGTGCCGCGGTAGGTGAGAACCACCGCCATCGCGGCCAATGCGAGCTGCCACCAAGAAGGAGCTCCCGTGGCGGTCACGATGCCAATCCCTGTCGCTGCGAGGAGACCTGCGGTCGCGAGCGCGACGCCGCGCACGAGCCCGGCGACTGGTGTGGTGAGCATCCAGCGGCGACCGGCTGCGGTGATCGGCACGATGACGAGTGGGGGAATCGAGGCCGCGGCGAGCGCCATGGTCGCGCCGGCGATTCCACCGACGAGGTAACCGAGGCTCACGATGTACAGACCGTTCGGCCCGGTCGAGATGCGGCCGATCGCGATCGCCTGCACGACCTGATCGTCCGTCGCGATGCCCGGCGCAACCAGGTCCGCCCGCAGGAGTGGCAACGACGAGAGCCCGCCGAGCGACAACGCGGATGCCTTCAGAAACACACCGAAGAGCGCGAGCGCATCCACCCCTATCCCACCGAGCTCTCGCGCGAGGTTGGCGGCTTCCGGCCGAGGGCGAGTGCGCCGATCGCGGCACCGGCACCGATCGCGCCGAGGGTCGGCACACCAAGGAACACGGACGCGAGGAGCGAACCGAGACACACCGCGACGTCGGCCGCCGCGTGAGCGCGGCCATGACGCACTGATGCGCGCACGAGCAGCGCGGCCGTCGCGATGGTCATACCGCCGGTGACGGGCGCAACGCCGGCGAGCGCCGCGCGCGCGAGTGACGATGCTGCGATGACCTCATATCCGGCAGTCAGCGCCACGGTGATCGCGGCGGCGGGGATCATCATCCCGGCCACCGCCGCAATGACGCCGCGCCAACCCGCGGCGCGACGTCCGATAAGACCGGCGAGCGCTACGAGGTGGATACCGGGAGAGAGCTGAGAGAGCGCCCACGCCTCGCCGAATTCGCGGGCGCTCATCCATCGCTCGCGTTCAACCGCGAGGCGTCGAATCAGTAGCAAAGTACTAGTACCGCCGCCCACGGATTGCGTTCCCACAGTCACCCACGAGCGGGTCAACCTCGCCAGCATGGCCGTTAACCTAACGGTGATGGATGTGGTGGGTCGCCAGGAAGCTGCTGTCTTCACCTGGAACCCCGTCGAACAGATGTGGGTTCAGGAAAGTGGCGGCGCGGCTAAACCGCCACCGGCTCCGCACGACGTTCACGCGATCCAGACCTGGTTCCTCGACGTCGATGAGAACGAGTGGATCCAAACCGTCCTCGGTCCCATGGGTCGGCAGCTCGCGGCGCAGTGGCGTGGGGCACACCGTATCCCGGATGCCGCCATTGCGCGTCAGACCAAGGGCCCGCAGAAGCGAAGTCCACTCCTGTTCATCGTCGCTGGTGTTGTGCTGGTCGCGCTCATCGGCGGCGTTGCCGTCGCCGCTCCCGGTCTCATGAATCCGGACGCGACTCCGGCGCCCTCGAATCCGACCGTCGTCACTTCAGGCAACACGCCGGCGCCAGTGGGGACGCCGACCGCGGGACCGGCGGCTGAACAGACGCCCGATCCGACCCAGGCGCCGACCACACCCGTCCCGGCCACGCCGCGTCCAACCGCTCGGCCGGTCACGATTCCCCGACCTGCTGGAATCAGCGTGACGCTGTCCGGCGGCACGACTGTCGTTTACACGGGCCCACTCGCGGTCAATCGCAGTGCTTATTTGCCGGGAACCTTCACGGTGATCCTGGCCAACGGGAGACCCGCCTCAGGAGTCTTCACAATCATGTTGGGAAATCTTTCGCAGCCCCTTCGGACCGTTTATGGGTCGCTTGACCCGGCTAAAGGGACGATCGCGATGGATGTGCCGGCTACTCTGCCCGCAGGCAATTGGCCGCTCTACTTCAAGTTCGAAGGCGCAACCGTCCAGATCGCGACGATCGCCGTCCGCTAGTCCCAGTCCGTCAGGGAGCGCGCACCGTCACGATCCAGAAAACTCCGAAGTCCTCCATCCACTGCGCGCCCTCGACGAGCGGGCGAATGGCAAGGCGGTAGGTGCCAGGCGTCGACGGCGCGACGATCGTGAACTGGAACCACGCGACCTGGTTCGGTCCGACCCACTCGGCCGGTTGTGCGGCGACTCGGTTGTAGCGAGGCCATCCCGTGTTCGGCGACCCCGCGCCGCCGTCGCCACCGAGGGTCGACGCGCGATCCTGGCCCGGCTCCGGATTCCACGTCCCGAGATACGCGACCTGGCCCATCGTGTCGGCGAGCCAGCCACGGGTGCCGCTGTTGTAGTAGGCGACGACGGCCGTCGCGGTCTGCCCGGGGCAGAGCGTGGAATAGCCGCTCTGTCCATACCACGACGCATGGAAGCCCCCGATGCCGGAACTGACATTCGCGGGAGCAGCGATCCCTGGGCCGTCCGTGCGCTGGCAGGTCGTTGGGGACGGAGAGGGTGGGGCTGTGGGCGTCGGGGTCGGTGTCACCACCGGCGCGACCGCACCCAGCAGGCTCACGCGTCCGGGGATGATGATCGCCTGGCCAAGCACGCCGCCCGCGACCCGCGACGATTCAGTGGTGACCCGATACGTCCCTATCGCGAGGTCGACGAAGCCGAACCATCCGGTGCCATCGGTTGTGATCGTACGCATCACGATCCCCGTGTTCGGCTCGACGAGACGCACGACGGTTCCGGTGAGTAGGGTGCCATCGGTCGCGACCGCGGTGCCGCGGAGGTGTCCGAAGATGGGCTGCGTCTTCCAGGTCATCGCCGGCACCGTCGGCGCGTCGGCCAGTATTGGCGGAGAAACCGTGTCGTACTGGGATGGCTGAGTCAGCGCCTTGATGAGCTCTGCCCGGCCGACCGCGCCGCTTCGGGTCCCCGCATCGGTCATTGCGTCCGGCGTGCGATAGGAATAGCCGACCCAGCCGATCGCGCTGTTTCCCGCGGCGCTCGGAGCCAGCGCGCGACGCACCTGGCTCACACTCGCGGCGATGTCGTTGAGGTAGAGCGCCGATCCGATGGCCACGGAGCGGCGGTATTGGTTGTCCTTCGCGAACTCGTTCCACTCGTCGTACATCTGGTGCTGATTGGCGAGGGAGTCGCGCTTGTAGTTCATGAGCATGGCGGTGTCGACGATCCCCTCGCGAAGCCATCCGCGCCAGTCCTGCAGCTGCTCCGCGTAGGCGCGCGTGTTCTCAAAGCTGCCGGTGGTCTGCGGGCCGTACCCGTACGTGATGACGTCCGCGGACACGCGGACCTGTGGCTTGATTGCTGTCGACTCGAGGTAGACCCGGCGGACGATGGCCGTGACTTGATCGCGCCGCCACTGCGTCCACTGCTGGTCGGTATTGGGCGGAGTGTCGCCCCGCCCGGTCTCGGCGCGGAAGCGCGCGAGCGCAGTCGGGTTGTACCCCCAGGACGGCACGAGCGAACCGAGGTTGCCATCCGGATAGCGAATGCGGTCGAGGTTGATCCCATCGACGTTGTAGTTGCGGACGATGCTCGTCGCGGCATTGGCGACCCACGCCGCGGCGTCGGGGTGGCCGGGGTCGAGCATCCAGTCATCGTTGAGCTTCGACAGGCCGTCCGATCGAGTCATGACCCAGTTGTCCCGCCCCGAAGCGGCCGGCCCGTGAAGGTTGAAGATGTGATTCGGGTCTTTCGGGGGCGTGGTGCTGTTCCACATCGCGTTCGCGATCACCCACGCGTGGACCTCGATGCCCTGTCCGTGCGCCGTGTCGATGAGCGCCTGGAGCGGGTCGAATCCCGCGGCGATCGACTCGTTCACCGGAAGGCCTGAACGAAGGCAGAAGCAGTCGCCACGGCGCACCACCTGGGCCACGACCGCGTTCGCGTGCGCGGCCTTCGTCGCGGCGACGAGCGCGTCGATCTGCGACTGGTCGTTGATGCCTTCGCCGAAGGCATCCGCCCAGAAGGCGCGGAACTGGCCCGCCGTGGTCGCCGATCCGACCGGAGAAACATCCGACGGATACAGGGCGAACAGGCTGGCCAGATACCAAAAGACAGCCGCAAGCGTGGCGAGCTTCAGACTTTTCCCATCCTCAATGCGTGTAACGCGTCGCTAACGACAAGTCTTCGGGGCCGGTGGGAGCCGAGTCAAGCGAGCGAGCGTGCTTTTTGACCAGGGAGACTCGTACCAGTCTGCGATCAGTACCTTCGTTTCAGGCGCACGCCCGAGCGTATCGTTCCGCGCCGTGGACGCCGAGGCTGTCGCGCGCGTCCTCGCGAGCGCGCCGGTCTTCAACGCGCTCAGCGAGACCGAGCGAGGTGAGCTTGTCGGTCACCTTCGTCCGCGGCGGTTCTCACGCGACGAGGTCGTCTTTCACCGTGACGATGCGGCAGGGCACGTCTACGTGATCCTCTCGGGGTCCGTGAAGGTGTCGATCCCCGATGAGGAGGGCCACGAGATCGTCGTCGCCGTCGAGCGCGAGGGCGCTGTTTTCGGCGAGCTCGCGCTCTTCGACGACGCGCCGCGTTCGGCGACGGTGACCGCACTCGACCAGACCCAGGTCGTGACGCTCGCGCGCGAAGACTTCCTCCGCGTCCTCGAGCGGAGTCCCCGCGCGACACGCGAGATCCTGAGGTTGCTCGCGCGCACCGTGCGGCGCGCGTCGGGGCGGATCGAGGACCTGGTCTTTCTCGACGTCCCAGGGCGCGTCGCGAAGTGCCTGCTCGACCTTGCGACGGCACACGCACGCACGGAGGTCGAGCTCACCCAGGACGACCTGGCCGCCTTCGTCGGCGCGACGCGGGTCTCCGTAAACCGGGCGCTCGCCGATCTCGAGTCGCAGGGCGCCATCGCAGTCGGCCGCCGTCATATCGCGGTCAAGGAGCCGGCCCTCCTGCGCAAGCAGGTCCGCTACTAGGCCCGCCTAGACTCTCTCGTCCGTGAAGGTCGAAGAGCTTCGCAAGATGGCCGGCACGCTCGC
>VBDV01000104.1 GCA_005882765.1 Chloroflexota bacterium
CTCGAGGCGATCGCGATGCCACCGCTCCTCGCGATCGTCGGCGCGACGCATGTGGGGCAGGCCCTCGCCCATCTGGCCAAGGCCGTGGGATATCGCGTTGTCGTCTTGGACCCGCGCGAGGCGCTCGCCAATGCCGAGCGCTTTCCGGGAATGGAGATCGTGGCGGCATGGCCGCAAGAGGGCCTCGCGACTCTGCGCTTCGGGCCGAGCTCGGCGATCGCGATCCTCGCGCACGACGATAAGTTCGACCATCCCGCGCTCGTCGCCGCGCTCCGCAGCGCGGCGGGCTACGTCGGCGCGATCGGCAGCCGTACGACCAACGAAAAGCGCGTCGCCTGGCTGCGGTCGCAGGGCGTGGCCGACCGGGATATCGCGCGCATCCACGCGCCGATCGGCCTGGACATCGGCGCGACGGGCGTCGAGGAGATCGCGCTCGCGATCCTCGCCGAGATCGTCGCGGTCCGCCGTCACCGCGGCGGCCGAAGCCTCTCCGCGGAGCCCGTTGTCGCGGCACGCTGAGCTCGATCCGCCCCGCATTGGCGGGATCATCCTCGCGGCGGGCCAAGCAAACCGATTCGGTTCTCAGAAGCTGCTCGCCCTGCTCGGCGGGCGACCTCTCGTACAGCACGTGATCGACGCGGCGAACGCCTCGAGTCTCGAGGACATCGTGCTCGTCGTGGGGGCCGACGATCTCGTCGCGCACCTTGACCCGGGTCGCACGCGGACGGTCCGCAACCCCGACCCCGTCCGCGGCCTCGCGAGCTCCTTGCAGTTGGGCCTGAGCGTGCTCGATGACCACTTGCACGCAGCGCTCGTGCTCCTGGGAGATATGCCCGATGTGACGACAGCGTTGATCGATGAGCTGGTCGCTCGCGGTCGGGAGACCCGCGCATCGGCGGTCGTCTCGTCGTGGCGCGGCCGGCGCTCGCCACCCGCGGTCCTTCACCGGAGCCTCTGGCCCGCAGCCTTCGCGCTCAGCGGCGACGTCGGCATGCGCGAGATCCTCGCTGGCCGGGATGATGTCGCGGTGGTCGACGTCACCCCTGCCCTCGGCTCGCTCGCTGACGTCGACGTGCCGAGCGATCTCGACGACAGGGGCACCGTGCGAGGCGCGCACTAGCAGCACGGGAACTTTGCCCTGTTTTGCTCGCCAAGGCACCACGTGTTAGCACAGCGCGCGCGAATCGCCAGGGAGGAGCAACAACATGCGGAGGAACGTGCTCGCAATCCTCACGATCATCATGCTGATCCCATCGGTCGTCGTCGCACGCACCACAGCGCTCACAGGGAACACGACCAACACGGCACCAACGGCGTACAACGAGTTCACCGTCGCGCAGCTGCAGGCGGAGATGGCCGGCGGACGGCTGACTTCGGTGCAGCTCACGCAGTACTACCTGGACCGCATCGCAGCGCTCGACCAGTCCGGGCCGAACGTGAACAGCGTCATCGAGCTGAACCCCGACGCGCTCAAGCTCGCGCGGAGCGCGGACAACCGTCGCGCGCAAGGCAAGGTCATCGGTCCGCTCGACGGGATCCCGGTCCTCCTGAAGGACAACATCGATACCGGCGACAGGATGCAGACGACCGCAGGATCGTTCGCGCTCGCCGGCAAGCCCGCTGTTGACGACTCGACGGTCGCCGCGAATTTGCGCGCGGCCGGCGCGGTCATTCTCGGCAAGACGAACCTTTCGGAATGGGCGAACTTCCGGTCGTTCTTCTCCACGAGCGGCTGGTCGGGTCGCGGCGGCCTCACCCACAATCCGTACTCGACCGACCGCAACGCCTGCGGCTCGAGCTCGGGCTCAGCCGCGGCCGCAGGTGCGAACTTCGCCGCGATCTCCGTCGGCACCGAGACCGACGGGAGCATCGTGTGCCCCGCGAACGTCAGCGCCGTCGTCGGCATCAAGCCGACGGTCGGTCTCGCCAGCCGCGCGGGGATCGTCCCGATCTCGCACACGCAGGACACCCCCGGCCCGCACGCGCGGACCGTCGCCGATGCGGCCGCTCTGCTGAACGTCCTCGCGGCCCGCACGCCAGACCCGCGCGACGCCGCTACCTCCGGCGTCCCGCTCGGATGGCAGGGCACCGGCCGCGCCCGGCCGGCGCTTCCCGCTGACTACACAGCCTTCCTCAACGCAGATGGCCTCCGTGGCACGCGTATCGGCGTGACGCGACAGGGCATCGACAACGGGCCGCCACAGGTCGTCGCGGCATTCGACAACGCGATCGCGAGCATCCAGAGCGCCGGCGCGACCGTCGTCGATCTCGACGGCGCGGGCTTCACATTCGCACCGGCCGACGGCGAGTTCCTCGTTCTCGTGTACGACTTCAAGATCGACCTGCAGAAGTACTTCGCGACGCGCGTCGGCGTCCCGATGGCGAACAAGACTCTCGCCGACGCCATCGCGTTCAACAACGCGAACGCGTCAACCGAGATGCCGTACTTCTTCCAGGAGATCTTCGAGCTCGCGCAGTCCATGGACATCAGCGGACCGAACCCGGGGGACAACCCGCAGGCCGCGTTCGGCGGGATGACCTACAACCAGGCGCTCGCGATCGATCACAACGCCGGAGCCAACGGCATCGACAAGGCTTTGAGCCAATTCCACCTCGACGCCGTGGTCGCGCCGACCGACAGCCCCGGATGGACGACCGACCTCATCATGTCGGACCACTTCGTCTTCGCGAGCTCCGGCCTTGCCGGAGGTCCCGGCTACCCGATCGTCCAGGTCCCTGCCGCGAACGTGCTCGGGATGCCGATGGGCATCAGCTTCCTCGGCACCGCGTTCAGCGAGCCGACCCTCATCAAGCTCGCCTCGGGTTTCGAGGCGAAGACCCACGCGCGAACGCAGCCGACGTTCACCGGCAACATCACGACGGCGAACACGAACGGCACGACGCTGCAGCCGCCCAAGCCGCCGAAGAATGCGATGGGCATGCGTCCGCATCGCGTCTAGCTTTCGGGATCCGCACACGCGAAGGGGAGGACACAGGTCCTCCCCTTCTTCTTATCCAGTCACAAGATCGCGCGCCCGTTTGCGCAGGATGGCCTCCGCCTCCGCGGCGAGGCGCTCGACCAGCGCGGCCGCGGGCTCGATCGAGTCGATG
Source organism: Chloroflexota bacterium (assembly GCA_005882765.1). Taxonomy (GTDB): domain Bacteria; phylum Chloroflexota; class Limnocylindria; order P2-11E; family P2-11E; genus 3-1-20CM-2-70-9. The sequence goes on from VBDV01000104.1 coordinate 3,112, forward strand.
AGGCCGGCGTCCTCGCCCATGAGCAACGTGCCGCGATCGGCGTCCCCCGCGGCCCTGGCCGCACGCACCGTCGGAACGACTTCCTTCCAGCGACGGCGGAGCTCGCCTTCGCGGCCCAGCCACTTCTCGATGAAGCCATTGCGAAGGGCGCGCGCGTACGCGCCCGGCCAGACCGTGCCGTTCACGATGTCCGGGATCTCGGTGATGACCGTGTCGTGCCCATCGCTCGCGACGATCGCGCGCTTGTACCCGTCGGGGTAAGGCGACTCCGGCGTCGCAAGGAACCGGGTCCCCAGCAGAACGCCGTCGGCGCCGAGCATGAGAGCCGCCGCGATCCCCGCGCCGTCGGCAATGCC
>VBDV01000086.1 GCA_005882765.1 Chloroflexota bacterium
AGCTTGACCACGTCCCGTGCGAACTCGATGATCGCCGCCTGCAATCCCAGGCAGATCCCGAGGAAGGGGAGCTTGTGCTCGCGCGCCCAACGGATCGCCTCGAGCATGCCTTCCACGCCGCGCACGCCGAAGCCGCCGGGCACGAGCAAGCCGTCATACGCGCCGAGCAGCTCGCCCGCGGCCGCCTGGTCGGTGAAGCGGTCGGACGAGATCCACTCGATCTGCGCGCCGCATTGGTTCGCGATGCCGCCGTGCACCAGCGCTTCGTGGATGCTCTTGTAGCTGTCCGCCAGCTCGGTGTACTTCCCTACGACGGCGATCCGTACCCGGTCGGCCGGGTTCAGGATCTTTTCGACCATCTGCGCCCAGGCGCGCAGATCCGGCTCTTTGGTCTCGAGGTGCAGCCGCATACACACTTCGCGGTCGAGCCCCTGCTCGTGCAGCTTGAGCGGGATCTCGTAGATCGACTTCACGTCCGGGCTCTCCACCACGCAGCCGAAGTCCACGTTGCAGAACTGCGCGATCTTGCGCTTCAGCTCCTCCGAGAGCGGCCGCTCGGTGCGACACACCAGGATGTCGGGCTGGATCCCGATCTGCATCAGCTCCCGGACGGAGTGTTGGGTCGGCTTGGTCTTGAGCTCGGCGGTGGCGGCGATGAAGGGGACGAGGGTGAGGTGGATGAACAGCGTATTGTCGCGGCCGATCTCCTGGCGGAACTGACGGATCGCTTCCAGGAACGGCAGTGATTCGATGTCACCCACCGTGCCGCCGATCTCCGTGATCACGACGTCGTGATCGGGCCCAAGGCGACGGATGGAGGCTTTGATCTCGTCCGTGATGTGGGGGATCACCTGCACCGTGGACCCGAGATACTCACCGCGCCGCTCCTTCGTGATCACCGACAGGTAAATCCGCCCGGTCGTGACGTTATTCACCTGCGACAGCGAGCGGTCGATGAACCGCTCGTAGTGACCCAGGTCGAGATCGGTCTCCGCGCCGTCGTCGGTGACGTACACCTCGCCGTGCTGGAACGGCGACATGGTGCCGGGATCCACGTTGATGTAGGGATCGAATTTCTGGATCGTCACCCGGAGGCCGCGCTCCACCAGGAGGCGACCCAGCGAGGCCGCCGCGATGCCCTTGCCGAGAGACGACACGACGCCGCCGGTCACGAAGATGTACTTCGTCGAACTCACGGACTCACCTCCCTCAGGTGGCGGGTCAGCTGTGCTTCCGCATATCGCAGATCGTCGGCGGTGTCGACGCCGGGGGCCGCGGGCCCCGGAAACAGCGTCACGCCGATGGAAATCCCGTGCAGCAGGGGCCGCAGCTGCTCGAGTCGCTCCCACCGCTCCTCCGGGACAGGCGCGAGCCGGATCCAGCGATCCAGCGCTTCTCGGGTGTAGGCGTAGACGCCCACGTGCTGGTGGTAGATCACGTCGCGCGCGCCATCGCGATCGAACGGGATCGGCGCCCGCGAGAAGTACACGGCCCGGCCCCGCGCGTCGGTTACGACCTTGACCCGATTGGGATCACCCGCAAGCGCGCGGTCCAAGTCCCCCGCCGCCGTGCCGATCGGATCCCCGTGCTGCACCCGCGCGACGGCGCCGTGCAGCGCGGCGGGCGCTACAAGCGGCTCGTCGCCCTGCACGTTCAGTACAACGTCGTATGAACTAAATGATTTACTTCCAACGACTTCGGCGACTCGCTCCGTGCCCGACTGGTGGTCGGCGGAGGTCAGCACTGCCTCGAACCCCGCTCGCTCGACGACCGCGACGATCTCGCGGGCGTCGGTTGCGACCACCAGGCGATCGCACACGCCCGCTTCAGCGACTCGGCGCACAACCCAGAGGATGAGGGGTTCGCCTGCCAAAGACAGGAGTGGCTTGCGAGGGAGGCGGCTGGAGCCCAGCCGCGCCGGAACGACGCCAAGGACGGGCACGGGGGAACATACAAAATCCGTGCCGTGGCGTCTAGCCCTGGACCTAAACGGCTGAGAAGGGGCGGGTTAGACCACTACACCGTGGCGTGCGCGATGCGCAAGAAATTCTCCAGCAGCTGCTTCCCGTGCGAGGTACCGATCGATTCCGGGTGGTATTGCACGCCGTAGATCGGGTGGCGGCGGTGCTTCATCGCCATGATCTCGCCATCCTTCGGCCGGTCCGCGCTCCACGCGGTGATCACGAGGTCCTTGGGGAGCGACCGGGGCTCGACCACCAGAGAGTGGTACCGCATGCCGGTCACAGGACTGGGGATCCCCTCGAACAGCTCGTCTTCTTCATGGATCACCTCGCATGTCTTCCCGTGCATGAGCCGGTCGGCTGGCACCACGCGCGCGCCGAATGCCTCGCCGATCGCCTGGTGGCCGAGACACACGCCCAGGACCGGTACCTTCCCGGCCAGCGCCTTGACCAGCGGCACCAGGATACCGGCTTCCCCCGGCGTGCACGGGCCGGGCGAGAGCACGGCCGCCGTGGGCTTGAGGGCGAGCACCTGCTCTACGGTCAGCGCGTCGTTGCGGTACACCACCGGCTGCGCGCCGAGCTCGCCGAACAACTGGACGAGGTTGTAGGTGAACGAGTCGTAGTTGTCGAGGACGAAGAGCATGTGAGAATCTAATGCGCGTAAAATCGGTCGTGCAGCGTGGAATCGATACGCCGCAGGCGCCCGGTACCGGGGTGCACCGGGCACCACAGCGAGCGGGCCCGCGCGAGCACTCGCTGATCGCGAGCGCGGAGGATTTCGGTGTGGCGCTCGAATGTTGCGGCACTCGGCCGGCCGACCCAAGTGCGCCCGATCACGTCGTCCCCGGGCCGTGCGGGGTGCTTGTAGTCGATTTCCTGCCGCAGCACGACCCATCCGATATCGGCGCGCTCCGCCGGGCTCGTGGCGGACTCCCAGTGGGCCGCAGCGACGTCCTGGACCCAGCGGAGGTACACGACAGTGTTCACGTGACCGAGATCGTCGATATCGTCCACGCGGACCGGCTGGGTCTCCATGTCCAAACAAGTTAGCGTGCGGCGCGCTCCTCCCACTCCTCGAGCGAGCGTGGCCAGTCCTGCTTCAGGAGACGCGACAGGGATCGGTCCGCGAGCAGCCGGCCGCCCGTCTGGCAGGTGGCACAGTAATTCACCTCGTTTTCGGCGTAGCGGATACGTTGCACCGGCGATCCGCATACGGGGCACGGCTTGCGGAACCGGCCGTGCACGGCCATCCCGTCCCGGAACGCCGTCACGTTCTCCGGGAACGCCTCGCCGGTTTCGGCACGCAGGCGCGCCATCCAGCTGGTCACGGTGTGCCGCACGGCGTGGAACAGCCGCTCGCTCTCCTCGGGCGTAATCTGGCCGGTGAGACGGAGCGGCGACAGGCGGGCCGCGTGCAGGATCTCATCGGAGTATGCATTGCCGATGCCGTCGAGCAGGTGGGGATCCGTCAGCGCCCGCTTGAGCGTGTGCGACTCCCGGGTCAACGCCGATCGAAATTGCTCGAGCGTCGCGGCTAGTACATCGAGTCCACCGGGGTCGTGTGCGGCGAGTGCAGCCGCACCCCGGAGAATGTGAAGCGACGCCCGATGCTTGGTGCCGGCTTCGGTGAGCAGCAAGGTGCCGTTCGGGAAATCGACCGCGGCGAGCCCCGCGCGGCGGGGAATGGGCGCGCCGGCGGGCTTCCAATGCAGCCGGCCTGCGATCATCAGGTGCAGCACGACAAAGTAGTCGTCCTCGAGGGCCAGGACGATCCGCTTGCCGAGGCGGCGAACATCGCGGATCACGCGACCGACCAGGTCCGCCACCGGTGGATCGGCTGTCCGGAGCAAGAACGGGCTCGCGATCCGCAGGTGCTCGAGCTGCTTTCCCACGACCCGAGAGGCGATGGCGTCGAGGTACAGCGCGATGTCCGGCAGCTCGGGCATCAGCCCAGGAAGCGCGCGGCCAACTGCTCCAGCCGCTCGTCGCCCGCGGCCCGCGCGCGCGCCAGAATCCGCTCCACATGGGGCCGCAGCTTCGGCTCCCCCCAATAGTAGCCGGTCGCTTGCTCGGCACTCGCCGTCTCGCCCGCGCGCGCGGCCTCG
>VBDV01000173.1 GCA_005882765.1 Chloroflexota bacterium
CAAGATCCACGCGACCATCACTGCGTGCGCGCTCTTCGAGGCGATTCAGGTCACGGAGACGCTGCAGATAGCTGCGCTTCTGCCGCGCCAGCATTCCCTGCAGGTCGCCGTTCGCGATACGCGCGGCAAGAAGCAGCTTCACGTAGATGTCCTCGCGCAGCTGCTGTGGCCCGGACTCAGGCTCGCCGAGCCACAGGTCGAGGGCTTTGCGCCCTTCGGGCGCGAGGGCGTAGGTCTGCTTCCTGCGGTCCCCGCGCGCGCCGACAGGCCGAACGAGCCCATCGCGCTCGAGGCGTTGGAGGGTCGTGTAGATCTGGCCGACGTTGACCTCCCAGGTCCCTCCGAGCATCGCCTCAAAACGGCTCTTCACCTCATAGCCATGGAGCGGCTCTTCCTTCAGAAGGCCCAGGACGCCGTACTTAAGCGACAATTCGCGGCCTAAACATACTCAGTATAGATTCTGAGTATGTATCGGCGTTCCCGGATGTCAAGCGACCGAGGGCGCAGGTCGCATCGTCATCGTTCGGCGCCAGCACCATCGTCTGCAGTTCTGGAATCCGCTGGGTCCCCGCAGGCTTTCCGCCGATTTTCGCGAAATCCGCAACGACTGGTCAGCGCGACGAAACTCTAAAGCGCTTCCGACTGCGGAAAATCGCGCACACCGCTTCTTCGGAAAGCCCACCCGACTCTGTGCGTGAAGCGAGCGGCCTCAACGGGCTTTATCGCTGAAGCTGTACGCGAGTCCGAAAATTCGCCGATCTCTCGACCTGGCCGAGGGCTCAGTGATCCGAGCTGGTCGACGCCGAAGCCATGGGTAGAAGACGGGTGATGACCTGCCACCCCATCCCCGGTTCTTTCTGCCCGTAGCGCAATGGTTTGACGGTGTTCGATGCGGGCTTGCGCGGATCGCGTTTTGTGAATTTGCTAGGAAACTCGCACGGTGCCGAGGGCCAGAATCGAACTGGCGACACATGGTTCTTCAGACCATTGCTCTACCAACTGAGCTACCTCGGCGCGCCCCTCACATCCCGGCCGCACGGGGCGGAAGCGTGACCCTGCGACTTCCTCGCGATCGGAGGACTGCGGAACGCCGCGTCCGCCGTTCAGGATAACAAGGCCGACCCTCGTTAGGCCTTGCGCTCCATCTCCACACCCGTGCCCGCGAAGCACATCACGAACTTGAGGGTCTTGGTGCCTGTGTTCCGAATGCTGTGAAATCCTTCCGCCGGCGACATCACGCAGAACGACCCGGCGCGGAGCGGACTCGTCTGGTCGCCGACGCGCACCTCACCCTCACCCTCGAGAACGAAGAAGCCCTCTTCAACGTAGCGATCGCCGACCTTGTGCCGGTGCACCGGTATCTCTCTGCCGGGATCGATCTCGGCGGCGCCGAACGTCAGCTGCGTGGCTCCCTCCGGCGCATCGAAGAAGATCGCGCGACGAACTCCGGGGACCACATCGCCGAGGGGCTTGTCGGCGCGGTTGGTTACTCGCATGCAGCCAGGAACCGCTCGGCGGCCGCGACGCCCACGCCGAGTTCGATCGGCTGCCCGGCATACCGCAGCGCGAGCTCCGTCCCGGCCAGGGTCGCCAGAACCTCGAGCTCGTTCAGCGATCCAAGGTGGCCGATGCGGAACACGCGGCCGCGAAGCTGACCGAGACCCACACCAAGAGCGAGATTCAGTCGGTCCGCCGCGACCTTCACGACCGCTCCCGAGTCGATCGCGTCAACGACCACCGCCGTGAGCGAGTTCGACGCGCGAGCGACATCGCCGGCGAGCATCTTCAATCCCCACGCACGCACCGCCTCTCGCGTGGCTTGAGCGAGCCGCGCGTGCCGCGCGAAAACGTTGTCGAGGCCTTCCTCGAGCAGCATGCGAATGGCCTCCCGAAGACCGAACAAGAGCAGCGTCGGCGGAGTGTAGGGAAAGAATCCCTGTTGCATGTCGCGGATCACCGGGCGCCAATCGTAGAAATACCTCGGAGTTCGGTTCGTCTCGGCTGCATCGAGCGCTCTTGGTCCGACGCAGAGGACCGCGCCGCCCGGCGGCAGCATGAGTCCCTTCTGCGTGCCGGTGAGAGCGACGTCGACGCGCCACTCGTCCATTCGGAAATCGATCGAGCCGAGAGCGCTGACGACATCGACGAGGAGCAGCGGGTCGAAACCTGTGCGATCGATGGCCCGCCGCACCGCGCCCACATCCGTCGTGACTCCGGTGGATGTCTCGTTGTGGATGATCAGGACGGCGCGGTGGTCCGGCCCGAGATTCGCCTCGACGTCGGACTCGGTGACCGCATCGCCCCATCGCAGCTTGACCTCGTCAACACCCATGCCCAGCTTGCGCGCGGCTTCCGCGTAGAGGCGCGCGAAGTGACCGTTCTCGAAGCTCAACACGCGTTCGCCTGGGTTGAGCGTGTTGACGATCGAAGCCTCCCAGGCTCCCGTGCCACTGCCCGGGAAGAGCACCGGCTCGCCGCGCTCCGACTTGAAGATGGTCCGAAGTCCGGCACGAATCTCCGCCACGAGACTCGGCATTTCCGGACCGCGGTGATCCGGAACGGGACGATCCATCGCACGCAGGACCCGCTCCGGGACATTCGTCGGACCGGGGATCTGGAGAAAGTGTCGACCAGAAGTCATAGCGGGATGCCACTTTACGGTGCTTGGTCGCCGCTCGCCTCGTCACGTGGCAGGCGCGCAGACGGGGCCTCCCGTTTCGGTCGTGGGGAGTAACCTCTCGGCGCCCAAGTCGACCCCCACGACAAGGAGTTGATCCATGTCGCACGTCCCTCGGTCTTCCGCGCGGGTCTCCGCGTTCCTCGCGAGCACGATCCTCGTCCTCGCAACTCTGGGGTCCTCCGCCAACGCCGCGCCTTCTTCCTTGCAGAGCGCCTTCAGCAGTGCGGCGGCGGAGTTCCACGTCCCGGCGAGCGTCCTACTCGCGGTCTCGTACACCTTGACGCGGTGGGAGTCGTCGAGCGGCGCGGGCGCCTTCGGTCCGCTCCAGCTCGCCGACTCCACGAACGGTGCGTTCGCGGGCGCGAAGGGTGACGAGACAGCTCGCTCGCTGCAGACGCAGCAGGCCGGACCGACGGTCGCCGCCGCCGCCAGCGCGATCGGTGCGAGCGCGAGCGCAATAAGGACGGACGCGAAGCAGAACATCCGCGGAGGCGCGGCGCTGCTCGCGCAGTACGCGCGTGACACGGTCGGCGCCGTTCCTGCCGATCCCGCCCAGTGGTACGGCGCAGTCGCCAAGTACAGCGGCTCGGCCGATGCGCCAATCGCGCTCGGTTTCGCGGACAGCGTGTTTGCGACGATCGCCGCCGGCGTCTCGCGCACGACCAGCGACGGACAGACGATCGTCCTCGCCTCGACTGCGGTCGCGCCGGACCGCGCCACAACCGCCGCCCTTCAGCTTCGCGCGGGACGCGACTCGGCCGCCGACTGCCCGCCCGGTTTGGATTGCCGATTTATTCCGGCGGGCTACCAGCAGAACTCGAGCGATCCCGGCGACTACGGCAACTACGACCTCGCCACGCGGCCTTCCGATGGGCTCGACATCCGGTTCATCGTGATCCACGACTCCGAAGTTAGCTACGACCGGACGATCCAGATCTTCCAGAATTCACACAACTATGTGAGCGCGCACTACGTCGTGCGGTCCTCGGACGGCCAGATCACGCAGATGGTCCAGACCAAGAACGTCGCGTGGCACGCCGGTAACTGGAACTTCAACATGCACGCGATCGGCTACGAGCACGAAGGCGTCGCGATCCAGGGAACCACCTGGTACACGGACAAGATGTACCAGACCTCAGCCGCACTCACCCGCTCCCTGGCGGCGAGGTACGGCATTCCCCTCGATCGAGCGCACATCATCGGCCACGATGACGTTCCCGGACCGTACACCGACTTGGTCGCCGGGATGCACTGGGACCCGGGTCCGTTCTGGAACTGGGCGCGGTACATGGAGCTTGTCGGCAATCCGATCCGGCCGACTGCGCGCGGCGGCAACATCGTGACCATCGCCCCGAACTTCCAGCGCAACCAGCCGCGGGTGCGCGACTGCCAGGGCAGCGGATCTCTTCAGCCGCCACAGCCGGCGAACTTCGTGTACCTGCGCACGAAGCCGGGCTTCGACGAGCCGTTGTTCAACGACCCCGGCCTCAACACCGGCGGCACCGACTGCGCGAACGACTGGGGCGACAAGGCCGTCACCGGACAGGACTTCTACCGCGTAGACCGGCAGGGCGATTGGGACGCGATCTGGTACGCAGGGAGCAAGGTCTGGTTCTACGACCCCAAGGGGAGCGATGTGGTCGGCACGACAGGAACGCTCATCACGCCGAAGTCCGGGAGGACGTCAATTCCCGTCTACGGCAGGGCGTACCCCGAATCGATCTCGACCCGCACCATGGCCCAGTACTCCATCGCGGCGGGCCAGCGTTACGTGTCCTACGAGAAGGTCAGAGGCGATTACTACGACGCGCCCACATTCAACGACCTCGCGCATTACAGTGTCATCACGACCCCGAGCGAGTTCTATCTGATCCGCTTTAACCATCGGCTCGCCTACGTGAAGGCGAGCGATGTGGACGTCATCCAAAACTAGAAGAGGCTGCGGGCGGTCGATCGGCGGCCGCCCGCAGCGCTCTCGCCCTAGTGGAGCTCGATGCTGCCGTCGAGCAGCGTTCCGCTGTTGGTATAGCCGTCGCTCAGAGTCAGGCTGAACGCGCCGACGCCTGCCACGCCGTTGACCGCTACGGCGGTGAACGTCACTGGATTGCCGTTGTTGATCCCGTTGCCGACCAAAGTGACGCTACTGGTCGCGTCGTTGAAGACGACCGACTGGAACTCCGTCGCTTGGAAGTTCATGGTGGCAGAGGCGTCTTGCGCTTGGAGGGTGCCCTTCCCGATGTCGTGGCAGCGAGTTTTGTCGATCGAGAAGCTCGCCTTGCCTTGGCTAGCCGAATTGATGTCGCCGTTTCCGGCGGCTGTGCGGCAAGGCGGCGGCGGCCCGTTTTGGACGGCGGCCTTGAAGTTGTAGCAACAGACGCCGTCGATCTCGAGCGGAACGGTGTCCGATTCCGCGGTCGCGTTGTTCTCGGCCCCTTCCGGGATCGTCGCGGCCAGGGCGTAACCACCGACCTCTTCGAGCAGGCTCGTCGCGGCCTTCGCGGGCGTCATTCCGATGTCTCCGACGCGCACCGCGATGGTCACGCTGCACGGGTTAGAGGCGGATGGCCTCGCCGGGCAGTTGATCGTGCCAGGCTCCGCGGTTCCCCCGAAAACTGGTTCCGGATAGGTAAGGACATGCGGGAAGCAGGCCGACACGGAGCAGAGATCGATGCTCTGCACTTTCCCGGCGTAGTACGAAGGTTGATTCGCAGACGTGTTCTCCATGGCCGCGTAATAGAGGGTGTCGCCGAGCTGCCAGCGCGTCACGTACTGCAGGTTGGTGGTGCCCGCGATGGCGGCCGCGGTCCCGGCCGGGTTTGAGAGATCGATCACGCGTGCAGTCACGTTAAGAGTCGCTCCATCGGGCGAGAGCTGCATGCTCGTCCCGACAACATCCATTCCCCGCTGGTCGCTGCCGCCGATCACCGGGAAGAGTGCGTCGCCGGGCGGATCGTTCAGCCCGCCGACCGGCGCGTTGGATGGCCCGGTGACCGCGGTCCCGAAGAGACCGAGCCCGGACGACTGGCGGGCGATCGTGATGACTCCTGCGCCTGGATGATCGACGAAGTGCGGCGGCTCGACCAATCCGGCTGCGGTCTGAATGAGCCCATTCGACGTGTCGTCGTAGACGATCTCAGCTGCGCCGGTGCTGTCGATGGTGATCACAAAGAAATCGGCGAGGTTGCGGTTGCCCTGGCTGGTGATGCAGCCCGTGCCCATCAGGCAGATGTCGTTGTAATGCATGGGATGGGGCGTGACCTTGACCAGCGCCTTGGTCGGCGCGACTCCGGTCACTCCTCCCGACAAATCGGTCGGGAAGACGACTTGAGACATGAAGACATTCCACGCCTGGCCGTTTTGCGAGCTTGGATCCACGTTCTTGTCCTGGCCGTACCAGACTGCGTCCGCTCGTCCGGGCCCGCCGGCCTTGATCCAGGGGAACACGTTCACCGCGTCACCCGTCGAAGTCGAACCGTCGCTCACCTGCACTGGCGTCGTCCAGCTTTCCCATCCGCTGGCCGCGCTCGCCGCGCTGACAAAGACCTGACGCTGGCTTGGGTGGGCCGCGTCGCTAGTCAGGCACCAGACCACAAAGAGATTGCGGGCGCTGTCCATTGACACCACGGAGAAGAGTGTGTCCGGCGAGGTAGCCGTGTCGGCGATCTTGATGAGCTTCTTCAGATCCTGTCCCCCGGCGCCGTTGGTATCGAGGAAGTGGAGCGTCCCGCTCGCATCGGGCGTTCCGATGTTCAGGAATATCCCGTTCGACGTGCAGCCATTAGCCATAGTGCAGCCGGCCGCCTGGAAAACCTTGCCGGTGAGCTGATCGATCGCCGGATAGCCATCGGGGCCGAAGGGCGAGTAACCGATGCCGGGCCCGGTTGAGGGAGTCTCATCAGCCGTAGCGTTAACGAACGTGAGTCCATCCGTGCTCTTGTTCCACTGTGCCCCGCCGTTCGGACCTGGGCCGACGATGTTGTTGAACTCCAGGTAGATGAGCGGGGTCGGGCCGATGTATGCGGACTGCGTCGGTTTCGCCGGAGGGTCGTAGACGGCGAGCCACTGGCGATCGGCGCCGGGCGAGGTGGGGCCACAACCGAGGAAGCCCTCCTGGTCAGTCGCCCCTGAGTTGACGGGACCGGTGACGGCGACGCGTAGGCACGCGAGCGCATAAAGGTCGGCGAAGTACTGCTTGCCGCTACGGTCGAAGTTGATGTCGGTGTCGCCGCCTCCCGGGCCGGGAGCCGGGATCCCAATGATCGGGTTCGGCGGTGTCTTCTGCGCCATCACCCGGAAGCTTTGGCCACCGTCGACCGAGCCGAACCAGGTGCTGCGCTGGGTACCCGTACCGGTCGGACCGCTGACGAAGACACGACCCTGAACGTCGATTGCGATATCGGGTTCGCCATTTGTGTGGATCGGGTCCACCACGGTCGGGACCTGAAACCCGATCCCGGAGCTCGAACTCGCAGTTGCGCTAGCGCTGCCGCTGCCGCTAGCGACGGGCACCGTCGCCAGACTGGCGCCGCTCAATAAAGCCGCGATTCCGAGAGAAGCGAAATGCCTGAGTCGCATCGGTTCCTCCTACTCGAGGGCTCATCACCCGACCCAGCCGCCGGCCATGCAACGATCCGGTGTCGGAGAGCCAACGTTCGGGCGACAGCAATTTGCGGGCGAGGAGTACGTCGCAAACCGGCGCGCGGGTCAACAGATCGTCAAAAACTCACGGGTGGGGCCGGGGGGATTCGAACCTCCGACATCGCGGATGTAAGCCGCGCGCTCTAACCGCTGAGCTACGGCCCCGCCACGCGTGAAGTATGACGAAGCGCGGCTGCTAGGACGCGGTGAGCCAGGGCACGTTCGGCAGCGGGAAGAGCCGCACGTTCCGGCCGGCGACGACAAGCGCGTCCGCTATGCCCTCGAGGCGGCCGACCTGCATCGCGAAGTAGTCGAGCCGCTCGGCCTCGCGCTCTTCCTCCGGCCAGGTCGCGCCGCTGCGGCGCGCGATGAGATGCCAGAGCTGGAAATAGTCGCGCGACAGGTCGTCGGCGCGCTCGTTGAGCTGGATCTCGTAGCGGCATTGGGCCAGCCGGCCCATCGCGATCTCGAACGATCCGAGACGTCCGAGCGCGGCGATGAAATCGGCCCGAAGGCGTCGAAGCTCTTCGCTCACCGGATCGGCGCGCGAGCGGCGGTAGCTTCGACCGCGAGCCTTGGCGTGGATCGTCAGCTCGCGGTGGCGCTCGTCGAGGCGCTGCCGAAAGCGCTCGCTGCGGACGGCGGTGGTAGTCCAGACGACCGGTGCACGAGGGGGCATCTCGACGGCGATTATCCTGCGGCGAGGATGCGCGACAAGACCTTTTCCTCGTGCGCGTGATGTGAGAAAATGAATGAGCCTGGTCTCATTCGAGACCTCCTCTCTTCTGCACGCACGATTGCCGTATTCGGCTACTCGGCGCGCCCCGATCGACCGAGCAATTCGGTTTCACGCACCCTGCGTGCGCACGGGTATCGCGTGATTCCGGTCAATCCCGCGCTTCGGGGTGCGATCGTCGATGGCGAGCGCTCGTACGACCGACTGGTGGACATTCCCAAGGACGCGAGCGTCGGGTTCGTCGACGTCTTTCGCCGGGGCGAGTACCTGGATGCCGTCGTCGATGACACCATCGCCGCCGGTATCAAGGCGATGTGGTTCCAGCTCGACCTCGGCAACATCGCCGCGGCCGAGCGGGCCGAGGCTGCGGGCATGCGCGTCGTGTGGGACCGATGCACCGCGATCGAGCTGAGGCGGCTGGACCGGACCTAGATGCGGCTGCGCGGTGTCAGCTCGATCTCCTTCGAGGGATCCTCGCCCGCGGCGACGCGCGCCCAGAAGGGGTCAAGCTCGACACGAGCGTTTGCCGACCGGACCGCGCCGATCAGCGAGGTGAAGTCCCGCAGGCGGTAGGGCTTCGTATTCACCTTCACCGTCGAGTCCCGACCGCGCGCGACGAAGAACGGGGCCGATACGCCGGAGTGCGCGCCCGGATAGCGCTTCGCGTCGATGCGCTGCAGCCCGCCGAGCGGGACGCGATCCACTCGTGAGCCAAAGTTCGTGCGGTAAACGAGATCGCCATCCTCGATCCGGAGCTTCGTGAAGTACGCGTAGTTGATGACGATCGCTGCGTTGGCGGCGAGCAGCAACAGACCGATGATCACCATGGTCGAGTCGCGGCCGCTTGCGCCGAACACGAGGACGCCAAAGCCCGCGAGTGGAAACAGCGTGTAAGAGGGCCAGAGCAGGGCGAGGTTCGGTCGGACCGCACTCACGCGTCGAGTTTAGAAGTGCGCTCGACCGGACCGATGAGCAACCGACGTTCGACCTCTTGGAGTGCCTCCGTCACCCGCCCGTCATCAGGCGACTCGCGCAGCCGATCCTGGTAGAAGCCGCGGAGAAGCCGTAGCGACTCACGAATCGGCAGTCGGGCATAGCCGATGTTCGAGCTCTCGCATGAGATCTGGAACTCGAGCTCGGCCGCGCGGTAGCAGTCGCGGCACACAAAGAAGGTCACCGGTGTCGCGTCGACGAGCCGGCGCGAGGGATGCGCGTCCGCGCTGATGTCCTCGGCGAGGCAACGAGGGCAGCGGGTGAGACGCACGGTGTGGATCGTAGGGTCCGTTCGGCCCCGTCGCCAATTTGTGCGACAGGGTTCGCACAAAATGACGACAGGTTTCGCGCTGTCGTCACCTTCCCACGGCGTGATGCATATGCGTAGATACGCGCGTGGGCAAGAACTGGGCGAAGGGGTTGACGGCGGCGACGGATTCGCGCATCGCCCGGATGGCAGCGACTCGGCGCGGCCGCAAGCGCGGCCCCTATCGGCTTCGGGCGCGATCGCCCCTGGTCTGGTCGCCCGAGCTCGCCTACGCGGTCGGTCTTATCGCCACCGACGGAAACCTCTCTCCCAGCGGCCGTCACGTCTCCGTTAGCTCTGGCGAGCGCGAGGTTCTGGAGACCTTCCTCCGATGCATCGATCGTCGCGCGAAAATCGGTCACGTCAAAGGTGGCTTCGGCACGCACGGCCTGCGTGTGCAGATAGGCGACGTGGGTTTGTATAGATGGCTTCAGTCGATCGGCCTCACGCCACGAAAGTCACTCACGCTAGGGCCCATCGACGTCCCCGACGCGGTCCTCTGTCATCTCCTGCGTGGGTTGCTGGACGGTGACGGATCGGTCATTGACTGTACATACGACGGAACCGGCAAGGCGAGGGGTCGCCGTTACCGGACTCTTCTCGTTCGGTTCAACACGGCGAGCCGTGAACATGCTGAATGGATACGCCACCGAATCTCGGAGCGGTACGGTCTGCATGGCGGGCTCTGGTGTGAAGATGGCATGTACCAGCTGACTTATGCGAAACGCGCCTCCCGTCGTTTACTACCTTTGTTGTACCCGGCTCCGAATGTCCCGTGCCTCTCGAGGAAGCGCGAGGTCTGGCGACACTTCGAGCGTGAGGGTGGACTCCCTGTCGCGCTAAACTGATGGGGCACCGCCCAGGTGGTGAAATGGCATACACGTCAGTTCGAGGGGCTGATGCCTGAATAAGGCGTGCGGGTTCAAGTCCCGCCCTGGGCACCGTAAACCACCAAGTTACACGCGTACCCTCTGCCACGCTCCCGAATTGAAGCGCCAGGCGAGGAGTGCCGCGCGCACGAAATAATCCGCCGCGATACCCGCCCACACCCCGGTGAGCCCGAGGCCAAGCGGGAACGCGAGGACGTACGCCAGCGGCAGACGCACGACGAACCAGTTCACGACCGTCGCCATGAGCGGGAACCGCGTGTCCCCCGCGCCGCGCAACGCGCCGCCAAGAGTGAAGATCACGGCCTGCGCCGGCTGACCGATCCCGACGACCGCGAGAGCGCCCACGCCCGCGTCGATCACACGCTGGTCATTTGTGAAGATGCCGAGCAGGAACTGCGGAATGACCATGAACACGACGCCTGCGACCGTCGACCAGAAGAACGCCATCCGCACCGCCGCCCAACCCGAACGAAACGCGCGCTGCGGATCGCCCATCCCGAGCGCCTGGCCGACGAGCGCGCTCGCGGCTCCTGAGAAGCCGATGCACGGCAGGAACGAGAAGCTCTCGACTTGATTGACGATCTGATGCGCAGCCGAGGATTCGGTCCCCAGACGGAATGCGAATCCCGAAAGCGCGAGGATGCCGACGCTGAACAGCGCGCTCTCCGCGGCCGAGGGTAGGCTGATCGAAAACAGCGAGCGGATGAGATTGAGATCGAGTCCCCATCTGCCGCCGCGGATGCTCAGATCGGCCCGACCGACCCAGAGCAAATAGAGCGACAGCGCGCAGATGATCGCGCTGTTCGTTATGACCGCGTAGGCGGCCCCGATCGGACCGACTCGCAGCACGTCGATGAACAAGAACGCGAGCGGCACCGTCACGATGACCGACAGGATGGCGAGCCACATGGGTGTTCGGCTGTCCCCGGCCGCGCGAATCGCGGAGACCGCGATGAACCATACGGTCTGGAACACGCTTCCGCCGCCCATGAGCGCGAGGATCGGCGTCGCGACCGTGACGACCTCCTCGCTCGCGCCGAGAAGTCGCAGCAGCGGCGCCGCGAACACGACGAACCCCACGCCGAACACGACGCCGAACAGCGCGCCGAGCACGATCGACTGGCGAGCGACATCCGACGCCACGCGCTCGCGCCCCTCCCCCATCCGCCGGCTGACGTGGGCCATCGTTCCGATCGCGAGCGACCGCCACACCGGGAACATGAGGAAGAGGAACTGGAAGGCGGCGCCGACGGCCGCCGTCGATACGGCGCCGAGATGGCCGACGAACGCGAAGATCGTCGCCTGGCCGGCCGCGGCAATGAGATTCTCGATGATGCCCGGCCACGCGAGCTCGAGCGCTGCGCGCTGCGGATGCAGCGCGGCAAGCTCGGCCGCGCGCGCGCTCGGTGCGGGTGCAGCCTCCTCGGCGGCCTCGGCCGTCGAGCTCACGACACGACGTTTACGCCGACGTCGCCGGCTACGACCTCGCCGATCTGGATCGCGTGCACGCCCCGCGCGTCGCAGGCGCGCTGCCACGCCGTGGCGTGGGCGGGCGGTACCCCAACGAGGAGTCCGCCCGAGGTCTGCGGGTCGAGCATGAGCGTTCGGAGCACAACCTCGATCCCCTCGAAGCGGACCTTCGTCTCGTCATCGAAATAGGACCGGTTCCTCTCGAGGCCACCGAAGCTGATGCCCGTCTCGGCATGCCCGCGCGCTCCTGGGAGCAGCGGCACGAGGCTCGCGCGGATCCGCACGGCGACCGACGATTGCTGCGCCATCTCGTATGCGTGCCCGCCGAGGCCGAACCCCGTGATGTCCGTCGCGGCGTGAAGCTCTGCGTCGACCGCAGCCTGAGCCGCTGCACGATTGAGCGTGACCATCGACGCGATCGCCGACGCGAGGTCGGCCGCATCCAGCGAGCCGTTCTTGTGGGCGGTCGTTAAGACACCGGTGCCGATCGCCTTCGTGAGCCAGAGGGCGTCGCCCACGCGCAGCTTCGCCTTGAGCAGCATCCGCTCAGGGTGGACGCGGCCGGTCACGGCGAGGCCGTACTTCGGCTCGCGATCGATGACGGTGTGGCCCCCCGCGATAGCCCCGCCGGCCTCGGCGACTTTGTCGATCGCACCCTGAAAGACACGCTCGAGCTGGGCGAGCGGTGCGTCCTCGGGCCATGCCGCGATGTTCAGTGCGAACAGCACTTCGCCGCCCATCGCATACACGTCGGACATTGCGTTCGCGGCTCCGATCGACCCGGAGGCGTATGCGTCATCGACGATGGGCGGGAAGAAGTCCAGCGTCTCGACTATCGCGAGATCGCGCGCGACGAGATAGACGGCCGCGTCATCGGCCATGTCGAGGCCGACGATCAGCTCCGCCGGGGTCTTTTGAGCGCGCATCGGACGCAGTACCTGCGCCAGCGGGCCGGGGCCCAGCTTGGCCCCTCAGCCGGCGCAGGTGGAGAGCGTCGTCAGCCGGATCTCATCGCGCGTGAACACCAGTCGCGATGGTACTCACGCCGGTGGTCGGTCACATCGCGCCGTCGGCGAAAGGATTAGCGTGTCGCTGATGAACGCGAAGCAGACCGGTGGTCCGAGTCGCGCGGAACTCGATCGTCTCGCCGACGATCTCCGAGTGTTCGACGTCAACGGGATCGAGCGCGCGGCGTGGGGCTGGGATCGGCACGAGGCGCGCGGGCTCGATGCGTATCACCAGGCCGAGCGCGCCGCGCTCGCCCAGATCGAGAAACAGGAGCTCGGCGTTCGCTGGGATGAGTTCCGTCGAATGCTCTTCGGGCTCACCGAGGCCACGGGCGCTCTGGTCAACTGGAAGGCGCGCCATGGCCAGCTCGGACACAAGGCTGAGAACGCCGCGTTCGGCGCCGCCCTCGGGCTCTTCGCGAGAGAGCACCTCACCCGTGAGCAATACGCGAGCCTCGTTGAGCCGATGGCCGAGGCTCTGCCGTGGCTGCTCCCTGACCACGCGCCCGCGCCTCGAAACCCGTAAGTCCCTAGGGAATCGGAGGCGCGTTCCGGATCGACGTGTACCAGAGCGCGGCCGCGAGGACGATGAGGAGCAGCGCCAGGCCGAGGTTCGTTGCGATCCGGCCGCGACGGATGATGACGAGCAAGAGGAAGACCACGGCCGCGGCGACGAGGACGAGGTCCAGAACGAGTAATAGGAGCGCAGCCGTCATATGACGTTGTGCTCTCGGACCAGCTGACCGGTACGGAAGCGGGACAACGCGAGCGCGCTGATGTCGAGCGAGGTGCGGCCGTCCACGATGAGCTCGGAGATCAGCTCACCCGTGACCGGCGCGTGCATGACGCCGTGTCCCGAGAAACCCGCAGCGTTGATGAAGCCGTCGACGCCATCGACCGTTCCGAGAATCGGATGTTTGTCGGGTGTGTCCTCGTACAGTCCCGCCCACCCCGTCTTGATCGACGTCCGCTCGAGGATGGGGAATCGTGACAGAGCGCGCTCGACGACGGCGGGCATGAAATCCCAGTTGACGCTGTCGTCGAACGCGGGCTTCTCGTTCGGGTCCGCCATACCCAAAAGGACTCCGCCCGATTCGCGGTGCGCGTACAGCCCGGTCGCGAACTCGATGGTCAGCGGGAAGTCCTCGTCGAGACCCGGCACGGCCTCTGTCACGAAGATATGCCGGCGTAGCGGCTGGATCGGAAGTTCGACGCCGGCCAGTTTCGCGACCTCGGCCGCCCATGGCCCGCCGGCATTCACGACGGTGCGCGCTCCGATCTCTTCGTCTTTCGTGCGCACGCCGCTCACCCTGCTGTTCGCGCAGGAGATCGCCGTGAGGGCTGCGTTCTCCATGAATGTGACGCCCGCTTCGCGGGCGCGCGCGACATAGCCGTTGAGCATGCTGGACGGATCCGCATAGCCGTCCTTCGCGCAGAACGTACCGAAGCGCATGTCGTCGGTGCGCGCGTGCTTGAAGAGCGCCTTGGCCTCGGCCGCGGTCACCTTGCGCGCGGGTACGCCGAGGCGTGCCCACATGGCGAGCGAGCGTTCGAACGCAGCGACGTCGCGGTCGTCGGTGATGAGGAAGAGGTAGCCGACCTGATGGAAATGCGGGTCCGTGCCGATC
>VBDV01000174.1 GCA_005882765.1 Chloroflexota bacterium
ACGATCCTGCTCTCGTACACCGGGTACCTGCTGCCGTGGGACCAGCTCTCGTTCTGGGCCGTCACCGTGGGGTACGAGATCGCACGCGCCACGCCGGCCATCGGTGACGAGTTCGCCTTCATCTTCTTCGGCGGCTTCCAGCTCGGCCCGAATGCTCTCCTCCGGTTCTACGTGCTCCACGTGGTCGGCCTGCCGCTCACCGTCGGCTTCCTGATCGCCATCCACCTCTGGCGGATCCGGAAGGACGGCGGCATCACCGGGCCTCTTTA
>VBDV01000175.1 GCA_005882765.1 Chloroflexota bacterium
GGCGCCGTGGTACCTCTTGAATCTGCAGGAGCTCCTGCTCCATATGGATAAGGGTCTCGCCGGCGTCGTCGTCCCGACAATCTGGCTCACGTTCATGGCGGCTATCCCGTACATCGACCGAAGCCGCGAAGGCGTGGGCATCTGGTTCACGAGTCCCAACGGCCTGCGAGTAACGATCTTCGCGGCGGTCTTCGCGACGGTCGGAACGTTCTCGCTCATCCTGCTCGACGCGTTCCTTAAAGCCCACGGCTACATCGAGTTCGCGACGGAGCACTTCCCCGGGGGCAAGCAGCTTCTGCCGAACTACCTCATCCCGATCGGCGTGATGCTCGGCCTCTCGTTCCTGCTGGTGCTG
>VBDV01000176.1 GCA_005882765.1 Chloroflexota bacterium
CTGTTTCGGCTGGGCTTCCTGGTCGGCACGCTCCTCGCCGTCACTGAGATCACCGCGCTCGTGGTCCCCTTCTACAAGCCGAACAAGATCCTTGGCCTCGGGGTGAAGATCGCGGTGGGCACGAAGGACAGCATCCTGGCCACGTTCAAGTCGACGAACGACGTTCCGATCCTCAACCTCGAGGGGAAGTTCTTCCTCATCCATCCACCCGGGGGGATCGTCGCGGCATACCGCAAGTGCACCCATCTGGGGTGCAGCGTTCCCTGGAACGGCGCGGAAGACCAGTTTCACTGCCCCTGCCATGGCTCGCTCTACGACAAGCACACCGCGGTGGTGAAGGGTGGACCCGCCCCAAAGCCTCTCCAGCTCTTCCACATCGTCGCCGATGCGAGCGGTGCGCTCATCGTGGACACCAACCCGCTCAACGTCATCGATCGCCAGGCGAATGTCTGGAATCC
Organism: Chloroflexota bacterium; assembly: GCA_005882765.1. GTDB lineage: Bacteria > Chloroflexota > Limnocylindria > P2-11E > P2-11E > 3-1-20CM-2-70-9. Next base: position 459 of record VBDV01000176.1, read on the forward strand.
CAAAGATCTCGAGATCACCGAGTAGATGCAGCTCGACCTGAACTTCATCCTCGCCGTCGCCAGCCTCCTCATGTTCGCGGGGTTCCTGGCTTTCTTCGGCTACCTGATCTTCCACCAACAGTCGCTCGAACCGAAGGAGAAGACCGGCGCGGAGCTCATCGAGCAGCATTACGCGGCCGGCGAGACCATCGAACAGCCGACGCCGTACTACGTCGCGCCGATCCCGGCGGCGCCGGATCCGCTCGAGATCAGCGCGAACCTCGACCGGAAGATCCTCCTCGGAGCGGGGATGCTCTTCGCCGTCTTCGCTCTGGTCGGCGGGTACTTCTTCACGATCTTCGTCGTCCGAGCCGACGCGAGCTCCGAGCGCTGGCGTGACAAGGTCGCCTCGCAGGAGCAGCTCGACAAATCGATCGAGCGCGGCCGCAACCTCTACGCGAACTTCTGTTTCGACTGCCACGGCAAGACGGGTCTTGGCAGCACCGATCCGACGCGCAAGGATCTGCCCGGTCTTCCCTTGAACAAGCCTGCCTTCAAGTACGACAACGTCAAGACCGACCCGACAAAGCTGAAGGCAACGCAAGACCTCATCACCCTTACGATCGAGCGCGGCCGAGCCAAGCCACCCGGTTCCATCTCGATGCCGGCGTGGAGCGACACCGAGGGCGGCTCGCTCAATGACGAGCAGATCCACCAGCTGCTCAACTTCATCATGTTCGGCACCGACCAGGACTGGGCCGACATCGTGACCGTCCGTCTGCATAGCGCCGGTGCGGAGGACGGCCATCTGCCGCTCGAGCCGAACCCGCCGAAGCCCGAAGTGCTGACCGGCAAAGCGCTCGGCCAGCGGCTCACCCTGAACAACCCGCAGGCGGCGTGCGTGACCTGCCATAGCTTCGACCCGAACACGCCGAGCACGCTGCCGACGGCGCCGAATCTTGGCCACTACGGCACGCAGGGCCCCTTGAACGACGAGAACAAGGCGAAGAAGGCGGCCGGCGATTCCGACTATCTCCTGCACTGGATCCAGAACCCGCCGGCGGTCAAGCCTGGCGTCGTGATGCCGGCCTTCGGCACCGCCTACGGCGGATCCCTGAGCGATGATCAGATCAAGGCGATCATCGAGTATCTTCTGAGCCTGCAGTGATCGCCGAAGTCAGCGAAGCCAACGAGTTCTACATGGTCCTCGTGACCGTCTTCATCCTCATCGCGGCCATGTACTTCCTGCAGAAGTGGTGGACGAATTATCGGTAGGTGAGCGGCCTCCGCTCCCTCGGCAGAAGACCCTCGCGCTCCTCGTTGGTCGAGTCACCACGATCAAGCTCGCTTACTGGGCCGCGCTCACGCTAATCGAGTTGGCGTTGCCACGCGTTTTAGACCGAGGATTTACCGAGCGATTTCCGCTCTCTATCGCGCTCGCTGCGGTCATCACGTTGATCGCCCTCGCGTGGGCGCGGTGGCAAGCGCGTGTTGTGGATCGCCGCGCTGGGGGCATAGAACGCGGATTGGCGACGATCGCGACAACGTTCGTGGCGGCTTCGGTGGTCGCGTCGCCTGCGAGCCTGCCGCTCCTTCTCGTCGAGCGCGCGCGGTCACTCGAAGGATGCGCACCCGGCATTACCTGCCACCTCGAAGCGATTTTGTTATGGGTCGCACTCTTTGCGGTCGGGTTCGTACTCATTCCGGCCGTCTTCGCGGTCTCGCTGCGCACTACGCGCTAGGCTCGCTTGGACGCCGACCTGAAGACGTGTGGCAATCTACGGCGCGGTGGCCGGGAAACGTGTGCTCGTTGTGGACGACGACCCCGACATCCGTGAGCTCCTGTTCACGGCGCTCGAGGACGAGGGCTTCGAGGTCGTTCCCGCGGGGAACGGTCAGGAAGCGCTCGCGATCATCAAGACATTCCGGCCGGACGTGATCGTGCTCGACCTCATGATGCCGGTCATGGACGGATGGCAATTCGCGAACGAGCTGCGCGCGCGCGATGAAGGGGACGAAGACATTCCGCTCGTGCTGCTCTCCGCGGCGCGCGATCTCAAAACGCACGCAAAGGCGCTTGCGGCCGCTGACATCATCGAGAAGCCCTTCGACCTGAGCGAGCTCCTGCCGAAGATCGCGCGCGTCGCCTCCGCCGCCTAGACCGCCGCAACTAGCATCACCGCGTGAGGACGTCGCCCGCTCGGCCGCTTGCGGTGATGGCCGCGACGCTCCTGCCGACTGTCCTGTTGGCGTGGTACCTGGGCGATCCGGCGCACAACCAGCCGATCGTCATCCGGCTCGAACACTTCGTCATCACGTCGAACGTCTCCGTCGTCGCCGCGCTCGTCGCCTTTCTCGTCGCGCGAGCGGCCCTCGGGGTCGGCCATTACCGCGCGCTACTCATCGCTCTCGGCTTTGCGTCGATGGCCGCGATCTTCGCGGTGCACGGTCTTGCCACACCGGGTGTTCTCGAGCAGGGCGATCGCGAGGCGCCGGCGCAGCTCGTCCTCGGCGTCTCCGCCGAGCTCGCGCTCGCTGTTGCGGCGGTCTTCTTCGCCGTTCGCTACACCTCGCTCGCCGCGTGGCTCGAGCGACGCCTGCGCCCGGAGATACTCACCGTCGCGGTCGTCGCATTCCTCGGTCTCTATGCGTTCGTCGGTCTCGGCTGGCCGGCCGAGTTCGCTGGGATCGCGCGTTGGATCCTCGCGTCAGGGGGAGCCGCCGCCGGTTATCAGCCGTCGGCGTACGGCTACGGCGTCCCCGCGAGGGGCGACGTCACCGGTGGGGCCGGCTGGGTGCCGTTCGCGATCGTCGCCGCGGTCCTCGTGCTCTATGGCTACTGCGCGTTCGCGCAGGGCCGCGACTTCATTCGGACCGGCCTGCCGCTTCAGGGTGCGCTCGCGGTCGCGTACGTCCTCCTCGCGCAGGCGCAGGTCTCCCAGTTCCTCGGTCCGATCTGGACGCCGTCGTGGTGGGAGTACCACGGCCTCATGCTCGCCGCGGTCGTTCTCGCGATGGGCGCGTTGATCCTCGAGCTCGATCGCCGTCGGGGGCTCGAGCGCTTTCTCCCGGCGACCGTCGTCGAGCGCGTCATCCAGGGCGATCCGCTGCGCCTCGAAGGCGAGCGCCAGACCGTCACCATCCTGTTCACCGATCTTCGCGGCTCGACGTCGCTCGCCGAGCGGCTCACACCCGAACAGACGATCGCCGCGGTCAACTCGTACCTGCGCCGCTCTCGCGATGCGCGCAAGCATCGCGCAGCTCAACACCGCGCGAGCCGGCCGCGGCGAGATCGTCGTGCAATTCGGCATGGGGCTTCACACCGGTGACGTGGTGGTGGGTGCGGTCGGACTCCCCGAGCGCTCGCAGTACGACGCGATCGGCGACGCGGTCAACACCGCGTCGCGCATGGAGACGCTGACCAAAGAGTTTCACGTCGACTCGATCCTGTCCGGTGACACCGCCGCGCGGCTCCGAAACGATGGCGTCGCGCTTCGGCCGCTCGGCGAGGCTCACGTGAAGGGCAAGGCGAACGCGATCGAAGTGTTCACCCTGGCGTAGGACCACGACCGCGTCGAGCCCTACCATCGGGCCGTGCCTACGCTCGCCGCGATCGGCATCGTCACGAAGGACATGAAGGAGTCCGTGCGCTTCTACCGGCTGCTCGGGGTCGACGTGCCCGATCCCGTGGACGATCATCTCGACGCGACGCTCCCCGGTGGCATCCGTCTCATGTGGGACACGCTCGAGCTCATCAAGCAGCTCGACCCTGATTGGACGGAGCCGAAGGGCCACCCCATAGGACTGGCGTTCGAGTGCTCTTCTCCGGGTGACGTCGACGCAACGCACGCGCGAGTGGTGAGGGCGGGCTTCCGTTCAAAGAAAGATCCGTGGGATGCGTTCTGGGGTCAGCGATACGCGCAGGTCATCGATCCGGACGACAACGTCGTCGACCTCTTCGCGCAGATCCCCACCGCCACTGCTTGATAAATAAGAGGGGCCGCTTTCGCGGCCCCTCTTTTCGTAACTCAGCCTTGTGACCTACGGGATTGTTGATCCGTAAATGTCCTGATCGATTCCGCCCGCGTGCGGGCAGCGATCGCCACTCCACGAGCCATTGCTGAAGATGCGGCACTGGGTAACGTCAGCGCCATCGGCGTCCGTGTCGGTCGCGCCCTCGCGAGGGTCAAGCCCGGAGACGGTGTTGCGCCAGTCTGTCCAGACGGCGTATGCCGTGCTGCCGACGTTGCTCACCCAGAGGTAGTCGCCGGCGAAGGGCACGGCGCGGTTGTCGAACTGCTCGTAGTTCGGGTTCGAGCGGACCGTCGTGAGGATCGCTCCTGCGGTCCAGGTGTCGCCGCGGTTCGTCGACTTTGAGGAGTACACGTCGAGCGATGCGTTCGTCGCACCGCTCGCGCTGTTGCCGATCGGTCGCGTGACCGAGTACGAGGGATCGTTGCGGCTGTCCCACCAGATCGCGAAGAGAACGCCGGCGTCGACCGAGATGTCCGGGAACACCTGGTGCCCCGTCGCCTCGGCGTCGATGATCTTCGGGGTTGTCGCCGCTCCGGTCGCGCCGTTGTACCGGAAGAAGTAGGTCGCGGCCTGGCCGGCGGTGCCGGGACTATTCGTCCCGTACGAGGTGCCGGTGGCAACTTCGCTCCCCTTGGTCGCGTCGTAGACGACGTAGATGACTTCATCCGAGCCTCTCTGATCCGCGGCCGAGCGGACCTGAGTGTCGCGGCGGAAGAACGTGTACCCAGAGAGGCAGTGGTCGCGGAAGTCGCCGCAGTCGCGGGCGAGCGAGCCCGACGCCGTTGCGCTGTCTTCGCCCATCGGATCGTCGCGAGGGCTCTGCGGCGGGATCGCTTGCGGGTCGGCGATGTCGACCGCGTCGTTCGGGACGAACGTCGCGATCGTCGTCGAAGGCGCGAACGTCGCGCCGCAGTCGACCGACTTCGTGATCTGCACCGAGTCCGTGTCGTGCTTCTTCGCCATGAACGTCCGCCACGTCACATAGACGTGACCGTTGCCCGTGACCGAGATGTCAGGGAACTGCACGTCGCTGGCGCTCGAGAGCTTCTTGGGCGAAGACCACGTCGCGCCCTGGTCGGTCGAACGCGAGAAGTAGATCGCGACTCCGCCATTCCCGGTGAAGCGCGAGTACGCGAAGTACACGTTGCCGTCGCAGCTCGATCCGCTGCGGTCAGCTTCGATCGCGGTCTTGTCGTTGAACTTGCCGAGGAGGTTCGGAGCGGAGCTGCCGTTGGCGACGACCTCCGAGTACCGGAACCGCTTGCCGTCGTTGGCCGTGGCTCCGGTGGGGCCGCCCGGGTTGTCGAATCGCGCTACCCAGACGTCGCCGAAGGTCTTCTTCGTCCCGGCCGGGTCGTCCGAGCTCTCGGACCCGAAGTACGCGTTGCCGTGGTTGTCCCATGCGATGACCGGGTCGCCCGAGCTCGCCGTTCGGATGTGCGCGAGTGCTGCGTACGGTGATGTGTCGTCTGGATAACCCGGCACGAGCGAGCTACGGAACGTTGCCCCGCCATCCTGGGAGCGGTAGTAGCCGAGCCAGATCGGCCCGATCGCCGATTGGATGGCCGCACCCGCGGGCTGATAGACGCCGCAGTAGTCGTTCGAGCTTCCGAGAATCACGCTCGAGTTGCGCGGGTCGATCGCTACGGATGGCTCGTTCTGCCGCCCATGCGAGACCCGGCATTCCTGCAGGGTCGGGTCGTCGTAGGGCGTGCCGGTGTTCTGCGTGTAGAGGCTGACGTAGTCGGCGGTGTTGTCGTCGTGGCTGAGCCGGACGTTGTTCCCGGCTGAGGACAAGCTTGGTGCGGCGAGAGTGATAGCCAGTACTGCGGCAGCGACGAAGGCTGACCTCACTGAGACTCCCCCCTGAAATTGCAGACGTGCGGGCGCGAGTCTATCGACCCAGATTGGTTGGTGGCTGCCCGGACTGCGTGTCTGTCCGCCGAACAAGGCGCTTGACGAAGAGGGCAGCCCCGGCGTGCACGCCTCGTACTGGGTACCCCGCGAATGCGGTAGCCATACGGACCCACACGTGCACCTGCCGCGCGCGGCCGCCGGTGCCGACTATTCGGGTCGTGAGCTCGGCTTTCATGACTCTCGCGATCTGGCTGGCCTTCCTGTGTCCGGCCGCTCAGGTGCTCCGGCTGCTCGACCAGGTCGCGGCGGCGATACATCCAGGGTTCAGTGTCGTCGAAAGCCTGCACGGTCTGCTCTCGCTGACCGTCTCCGCTGTCGGCGGCTAAGCCTCGAGGATCTTCAGGCCGGCAGGCCGCGCGCGTAGCCAGTCGCGCGCACGCACGAGGCTGCGCACCGTCGCAACGAATTCGCGCCCTGCACGCGACAATCGGCGATCGCGGCGGTTCGCGAATCCGATGGTGCGCGTGAGTGGCTCCGCGAGACGGATCGCGCGCAGGGGTCCGGCGGGATCGATCACCAAGCTTGGGACGACGGCGACGCCAATGCCTGCCGCCGCGAAGCGCAGCACGCCGTCCATCTCACCACCTTCGAGCGCGAAGACCGGTTCGAACCCGGCACGCCGGCACGCCGCGACCGTCGCCGCGCGGAGGTCGTAGCCGTCGCGGAACATCACGAGGGGCACGCCCTTCAAATCGGCGATCGGCACGGTCTTTCGCGACGCGAGCGGGTGGTCGTGCGGCACGGCGATGACCAGCTCTTCGCGCAGCAGTGGCGCGGTCTCCAGGTTCTCGTGACGGACCGGCATGATGACGAGCGCCACGTCGAGCGCGCCCTGCTCTAGCTCGGCCACGAGGTCGCGTGAGCCCGCCTCGTGCAGAACGAGCTCGATGCCGGGGAACGCCACGTGGAATTTGGCGAGCGCCGGCGGGAGAAGCGTGATCGTGAGCGACGGTGTCGCACCGACCGCGAGGCGCCCGCGGCGCAGGTCGGCGAGCTCGCGGACCTCCCCGGTGGCACCGTCGATGTCGGCGAGAACGCGGCGCGCCCACGGCAGGAGTGTCTCGCCCGCCGGCGTGAGCGCGACGTTCCCGGTCATGCGATGAAAGAGGGGAGTGCCGAGCTCCTCTTCGAGCACGCGGATCGCGCGCGACACCGACGGCTGTGCGACGCGGAGCCCGCGCGCGGCCTTGGTGAAGTGCCGCTCCTCCGCGACGGCGACGAAATAGCGCAGCTGATGGAGCTCGATCGCCATAGCGTACCGCTATCGACGCGAGCGCTTTGAGACCTTTGCGTTCTGACCTGGGGACGCCCACCATCGATCACGGTGGCGACGACCGCGGTCGACGTCCGTCATCGACCGCATGAGCGCAAAGATCTTTGGTGGCTCGAGCCGACCGTCATCGTCGTCGTGCTCGGGCTCTTCGTCCTCTACTCCATTTACGCCGGGCTCGTCGGGACGAACTACTACTACGACCCGTATCTCTCGCCGCTCTACTCGCCCTGCCTCAGCGCGAACTGCGTGCATCCGACGCTGCCGCTGATTGGTACGTACTGGAATCTCTCGCCCGCGATCCTGATCGTGGCATTCCCGCTCGCATTCCGCGTGACCTGCTACTACTACCGCCGCTCCTACTACCGCGCGTTCTTTTGGTCGCCGCCGGCGTGCGCCGTTCCTGATGCGCGCAAGGGCTACGCGGGCGAAACGCGCTTTCCGTTCCTCATCCAGAACCTTCACCGGTACGCGCTCATCTTCGCGACCGCGCTCCTTATCTTCCTGTGGTGGGACGCGTTCGGAGCCTTCAACTTCAACGGCCACTTCGGCGTTGGCTTCGGCTCGATCCTCATGCTCGCCAACGTCGCACTTCTCTCCGGCTATTCGCTCAGCTGTCACTCCCTTCGCTATCTCGTCGGCGGATATCTGGACTCGTTCCACGGAAAGTCGCTGCGGTTCCGGCTCTGGAGCTGGGCCAACACCTTGAACGCGCGCCACGCGCGCTGGGCGTGGACGAGCCTCATCGTCGTCGCTTCCACGGATCTGTACATCCGCCTTCTGGCGATGGGCGTGCTGACCGACCCGCGGATCGTGTTCTGACCGTGGATGTGGAGCGCCACGAGTACGACGTCGTGGTCATCGGCGCGGGCGGCGCGGGCCTGCGCGCGGCGATCGAGGCCCACGCGCTCGGCGCGAAGACGGCGATCGTGTGCAAGTCGCTCCTCGGCAAGGCGCACACCGTGATGGCCGAGGGCGGGATCGCCGCGGCGCTCGGCAACGTGTGGCCCGAGGACAACTGGAAGGTCCACTTCCGCGACACCATGCGCGGCGGAAAGCTTTTGAACAACTGGCGCATGGCGCAACTGCACGCGCAGGAGGCGCCGGATCGCGTCCTCGAGCTCGAGGAGTGGGGCGCACTCTTCGATCGGACGAACGACGGCCTCATCCTGCAGCGCGACTTTGGCGGACACCGGTACGCGCGCCTGGCGCACGTGGGCGACCGCACCGGCCTCGAGATGATCCGCACCCTTCAGGATCACGCCGTCGCGAGCGGCATCGACGTCTTCATGGAGTGCACGCTCCGGCACCTCATCACCGACGGCCAGCGTGTCGCCGGTGCGATCGGTTACTGGCGCCAGTCCGGCGGGCTCATCGCGTTCGGCGCGAAGGCGGTCGTCCTCGCGACCGGCGGCGTCGGCAAGGCATGGAAGGTCACCTCGAATTCGTGGGAGTACACCGGGGACGGTATCGCGATGGCCCTCGAGGCCGGGGCCGACCTCATCGACATGGAGATGACGCAATTCCACCCCACCGCGATGGTCTGGCCGCTCTCGGTGCGCGGGATTCTCGTGACCGAAGGGGTGCGCGGCGACGGTGGGACGCTCAAGAACAGCAAGGGCGATCGCTTCATGTTCAAGTACATCCCCGACTTCTTCCGCGCCGACACCGCTGACACCGAGCGGGAGGCGGATGCCTGGTACGAGGACAAGAAGAACAATCGCCGCACGCCCGATCTGCTGCCGCGCGACGAGGTCGCTCGTGCGATCAACACCGAGGTCAAGGCCGGACGCGGCACCGAGCACGGCGGTGTGTTCCTCGACATCGCGTCGCGCCGCCCCGCCGACTACATCCGCCGCCGGCTCCCGTCGATGTACCACCAGTTCAAGGAGCTCGCCGACGTCGACATCACCAAGGAGGCGATGGAGGTCGGCCCGACTCTCCACTACATCATGGGCGGCATCCGCGTCGACGCGGACACGGCCGCAGCGACCGTGCCCGGCCTGTACGCGGCCGGCGAGGTCGCGGCAGGGATGCACGGCGCGAACCGGCTCGGCGGGAATTCGCTCTCGGACCTGCTTGTGTTCGGCAAGCGCGCCGGTCAGGCTGCCGCGGAATACAGCAAGCGCACGCCGGCGCCGCGCGCGGACGACGCGCAGGTCGGCGCGTATGCGCAGCGGTTCGCGGCTCCGTTCGAGCGCGGCGGTACCGAAAACCCGTACGCGATACACGCCGAGCTGCAGGACACGATGCAGGAGCTCGTCGGCATCATCCGGAGGCGCGACGAGCTCGAGGAAGCGCTCGCGCGCCTCGAGCGGTTGCGCGCACGCGCGGCTCGGGCCGGCGTGAAGGGCAGTCGCGTTTACAACCCCGGGTGGCATCTCGCGCTGGATCTCGAGAATCTCATCGCCGTGTCTGAAGCGGTGGCGCGGAGCGCGCTCGTCCGCGAGGAGAGCCGCGGCGGCCACACCCGCGAAGACTTTCCGAAGCCCGACCCTGAATGGGGAAGCAAGAACGTGGTCACCCGGCGGCGCGATGGCCGCCTGGTGCTCACGACCGAGCCCCTTCCGCCCGTGCCCGGTGAGCTGCGCGCCCTGATCGGCGATGACAAACCGGGCGAGAAAGTCGCGACCGGCTCGGAGCCGGCGATCGTCGGAGGGAAGGAATGACGACCGAGACGGTCGCGCGCGAGGTCCGCATGAAAGTCTGGCGCGGCGATGCCACCGGCGGCGAGTTCGTGGAGTTCGCAGTGCCGTCCGATCCCGGAATGGTCGTGCTCGACGTGGTCCATCGCATCCAGGCGACGCATGCTCCCGACCTCGCGGTGCGCTGGAACTGCAAGGCCGGCAAATGCGGCTCGTGCAGCGCCGAGGTGAACGGCCATCCCAAGCTCATGTGCATGACGCGCATGAACGAGTTCGCACCGGGCGAGGAGATCGCCGTGTCGCCGGTGAAGAGCTTCCCGGTGATCAAGGACCTCGTGACCGACGTCTCGTTCAACTATGAGAAGGCGAAGACCGTCCCGCCTTTCAAGCCGAAGCCGAAGGATCCTGACGGCAAGCGCCGGATGTACCAGGAAGACGTCGAGCGCGTGCAGGAATTTCACAAGTGCATCGAATGCTTCCTGTGCCAGGACGTGTGCCACGTCATCCGCGACCACGAGGACAACAAGCGAAGCTTCTCCGGCCCGCGGATGTTCGTCCGACTCGCGGCGCTCGAGATGCATCCGCTCGACACAAACGAACGCATCGATCTCATCCGCGCGCAGCACGGGCTCGGCTACTGCAACATCACCAAGTGCTGCACTGAGGTCTGCCCTGAAGATATCCACATCACCGACAACGCGATCATCCCGCTCAAGGAGCGCGTGGTGACCGCGCATTACGACCCCCTCGCATGGGCGTTGCGCCGCATTCGTCGGGCGGGTCCGGCTTCGCCGGCCCCGCCCGGGCCCCAGTCAAAGGAGTTCGCGGCTCCCACGCCCAAGCCGCCGTCCGCTTGACTGGTCGCGCGGTCTTCATGGCGACCGCGGCCGCGATCCTGACGCTCCTGCTGTTTGTCGCCGTCGTGCGCCCGGCCATCGAGCGCGGAGGGCTGGGCGAATTTCTCGGCATCGCCGCGCTCTTCGTCGCCATCCTTCTCGGCGAGAGGTGGTTGCGCTCACGCTAGCCCGATGAGCGCTAGCCTTACCGGCCGTGCGTGCATGTCCCTACTGCGCCGAACAGATCCAGGACGCCGCGATCATCTGTCGCTTCTGCGGTAGAGAGGTTCCGGCCGCGATAGCGAGCGAGCAACCTGCCGGGACCGAGAGACCGCGCTTTCCGAAGCAACGCTATGCGATCGACGAGCGCCTGAAGCGTGGGACCACGCGTGTCGATCCCAAACGGCGGCCATCTCTCTGGGCGAAGATCGGCGGCGCCCTCGCGCCGAGCGAGCTCCGACCCGGGCGTCCCGGACAGCGCGAGACGATGGTCCGCGAGTATGCCAACGTGCGGAAATATCAGGAGGACGTCGACCGATTGGTGCGAGCGGGATGGGAGATCGACCAACAGGTCGATCGGCCCGACAAGATCGTCGTTAGATGGTTCCGGGAGCCGGCCGCCGAAGGACAATCCTGAGCGAAGGGCGACTGATAGGCGCCTGATTCCTGCCCGAAACCACCCGGGAATACGTTTCGGAATGCTGGAAGGGCGACGATGAGAACGATCCCTCGGCGCGCGTATCTCTTCATCGCGATCACGTGCCTGGTCGCGGTGCCATTCGTGGCGCTCGGGGTCCAGGACGTGCTCGGCGACGAGCCCCCGACGGTCGCGTTCTACATCTGGGCACTCTGCGTTCTGCTCTCGCTGCGTCCGATCCGCATCGCCACGAACGTCGAGCTGTCGGCATCCGAAGTCGCGGTCCTCGCCGGCGTCGTGCTCCTTCCTCCGGGGACGCTCTCGCTCGTCGCCGGCTCGGCGCGTCTGGTGAACGATCTCGTCACACGTAAGTCGTTCATCCGCATCGTCCGCAACACCGCCGCTCAGGCGATCAGCGCGGGCGTCGCCGCGATGTCCTTCCAGCTCGTGATCATGTCGATGCTCGATCGGATCACCGGCACCATCGGCGAGGTCATCATCGCCGGCGCGGTCGCCGCGACCGCGCTCGTCGTGCTCGATCTTGGGCAGATCATCGCGCTGCAGCTCACCCTCGGCACGGAGCGCCTCACCAAGGCGACCATGGGCTGGATCGGCCGGACCGGTCGCGCTCAGCTTTTGTGGGGTCTCGCCGCGGTCATCACGATCGAGATCGTCCTCATCCAGCCGTGGTTCTTGCTCCCGGCCGTGCCGCTCTTCCTTCTGGGGTATCTCGACATCCGCGCGCGATTCGTGGCCGAGCGCCGCGCCCGCCTCCTCGCGACGTTGGTCGAGGTGAGCCATGCGGTGGGCGCATCCCTCGACCCGAACGAGGTGTTCCGCAACGTGTACCGCCAGGTCGCCGCGGTCATGGACGCTGACAACTTCTTCGTGGCGACCCTGAGCCCTGACGGCGCGACCGTGCGCTACCGGTTCCTTGTGGACGGCGGCAAAGAGCTCGAGCCGGTCGAGCGGCCCACCGAGGGCACGCTCGTCGGCGCGACCGTCGAACGCGGGCCCCTCCTATTAAAGGAGGTGGAGCGCGACGCGCGCCGTCTCGGTCTCCCCGACCTCGAGTCGTGGGGTGCCGTGGTCGAGCAGTCGATCATCGTCGCGCCCCTCCGGCAGCGCGACACGTTCGTCGGCGCGATCTCCGCGCAGAGCCGCCGTGTCACGGCTTACGACGAGGGCGATCTGCAGCTCCTCGCGGCGATCGCGAACGAAGCCGCAATTGCGCTCGAGCGGGCGACTCTGCACAACCGCACCGCGACCCTCTCGCGGCGCCTCTTCGAGCTGCACCGCATCGGCCTCGCGATTTCCGAGAAGACCGAGCTCGTCGACGTCGCCAAGCTGCTCGCGGAGTCGGTCGTCGATCTGCTCAAGCCCGCCGTGTCGGCTGTGTACATCGACAAGGGCGGCGACACGCTCGACTTCGCGTTCACCACCGGGAAAGCGCCGAGCGATGTCCTCGCGCTCCCGAAGAACTCGCCGGCGATGTCCCGCGTGCTCGAAACCGGCCAGCCCGTCGCGTTCTCGCGCCGCGCCGATGCGCCCGAATCCACGCGCAAGCTCCTCGAGCGGTTCGGCCACGACGCGCTCCTCATCCACCCGCTGCGTTCGGCCGATCAGACCATCGGAGTCCTCTTCGTCACCTGGCACGACGCGCACGTGTTCACCGACGAGGAGCGCGAGCTCATCGGCATCCTCGCGGGCGTCGGAGCGTCGACGATGAGGTCGATCCGTCTCTATCGCGAGCTCGACGAGGCCTACCTCTCGACGGTCTCCACCCTCATGTCCACGATCGTCGCGCGCGACCACTACCGCGAGGACCATCAGCGCAAGATCGCGGCGGACGCGGTCGCCGTCGGCGAGCGTCTCAAGATGAGCGAGCACGAGCTCCGAGACCTTCGGTACGCGTCGCTCTTCCACTCGCTCGGCAAGATCGGCGTGCCGGCCGCGATCCTCTCGAAGGCCGGCCCGCTGACGCCCGAGGAGAAAAAGATCATGCAGGAGCACCCCCTCCTCGGCGCTCGCATCCTCGAGTCGATCCGCTTCCTGCGCGGCGTGGTGCCGATCGTCCGGCATGCGTACGAGCGCTGGGACGGCACCGGCTACCCGGACGCGCTTGTCGGAGATCAGATCCCGCTCACCGCGCGCATCCTCGCCGTCGCCATCGCCTTCGAGTCGATGCTCGCCGAGCGCCCGTACCGCCCCGCGCGGCGCGAGGATCAGGCGCTCGCGGAGATCAAGGGGTTCGCGGGCACGTACTACGACCCGACCGTCGTGAATGCCTTCATCTCGATGGTCGAGGCGCGCGGCGTCATCCACGCCGCTGAGGAGGAGGTGGCCTCGACGAGCCGCGAGCTTTCGATCCTCTCCGAGCTCACGCCCGAGTTCCATACGATCCTCGACCTGCAGCAGCTTCTCGACCGCACTCTCGTCGTGCTCGAGCGTGCCGTGCCCGGCGCCTCGCTCACGATCATGCTGCACGACCAGCAGTCCGACGAGCTCGTCTCACGTGCCGTCGCCGGCGCGTGGATGACGGTCGACTCGCCCTCGCGTGTCGCGACCGACCGCGGCATCTCGGGATGGGTCTTCACGCACCGCGAGGGCCAGATCATCGATGACGTGCGGGCCGACCCACGCTACATCGGCGACCCGAGGGTTCGCAGCGAGCTCGTCGTGCCCCTCGTCTCGCGCGGCCAGGCGGTCGGTGTGCTCGTGCTGAGCCACCCGGCGGTCGCCGCCTTCAGCAAGCGCGACCTGACCCTGATGGAGACGGTCGGGGCCCAGATCGCGGCGCAGATCGAGGTCGCGGAGCTGCACGAGCGGCTGAAGCGGGCTGCGAACACCGACGCGCTCACCGGGATTCACAACTACCGCTACTTCTACGACCGCCTGGAGGAGGAGGTCGCGCGCGCCGAGCGCCACCAGTCGCCCCTTGCGGTCGCCTTCTTCGACATCGACGAGCTCAAGAAGGTCAACGACACCTATGGCCACCTCGCCGGGAACGAGGTCCTCCGTGTGCTCGGGCAGACGATCACCGAGCGGGTCCGCACCGAGGACGTGCCGGCCCGATACGGCGGCGACGAGTTCGCGATCGTCATGCCCGACACGCCTCGCGAAGAGGCCGAAAAAGTGGTCATCCGTTTGATGGAGATCCTCGACGCGACCGATGTAAAGCTGCCCGGCGGCGGGGCGATCAAGATGCCGGCGCGGTCGTGGGGGGTGTCGTCCTATCCCATGGACGGCCGGACGGCGGAAGCGCTCGTCGAGAACGCAGACACACGAGCCTACGCACGTAAACGCGTCGGGCGCTGACCGCGGCCTGACACCGAACGCGCCGAGAACGCGCGGTAGAGTTCCTACTAAGGAAGCGCGGCGCAAGCGACTGCCGTTCAAACACGCAAGGGGAATAGGGAATGGGTAACGCTCTTCTCGACATGCTCACCATCGAGGGCCAGGTCGCCTTCGTCCTCGCATTCGTCGTTCTGACGCTGGTCGGAATGGTGCTGATGCTATGGCGCCCGCGCCACGCCACGTACCGCACACACGACTGCCGCTCCATGGGGTGCCTCTGGCTGCAGGACAAGCCCCGCCCGTAAGCCCTACGGTCGCTCGACCTTTAGGGAGCTGTAGCGCGCGATCGTCTCGAAGTCGCGGTCGTTGTGGAGAAGCGAGGCGCCGTGCCGGATCACTGGCACCGCGATGAGGCAGTCCACATGGCTCCGGATGGTGTTTCCCGCGCCGCGGCACGTGCGGTAGATCTGCGCTGCGTGCTCGAAGTCAGCGAGCCCCTCGAGCCGCAGGATCGGAAGTGCCACGAGTTGCGAGCGAATGCGTGCTAGGTCTTCGGCGGATGACGCGCCCGCGAATACTTCCATGAGGACCGCCTCGGTGGTCGCGAGCTCCGCTCCACGACCGATGAGCGCCTTGAGCGTGGTAACGACCGGATGGTCACGCCGGCGGAAGAACTCGACCCACACCGAGGTGTCGACGACGATCACAGTTTGGGATACCGCGCGCGCCGCATTTTGCGGAGATTGCCGACCCAGCCAATGCCTTCGAGCTCGAGTAGGCCTCGAGGGTCGTATCGACCGGCGACGGTTCGCAGGGCGAAGTCGATCGCCTCACGCTTCGTCCGCAGCCCGTAGAGGCGCATGACCCGGGCGATGAGCTTGTCGTCGACGACCACATTCGTGCGCCCCACCATGTCGATGATACATACGGATACACCTTGAGGTGTATCCACCTGCTAGGCGCGGGCCCTGGCGCCATCGAGCCGTGCCACACTGCCGCGGATCACGAGCGGCGCACGCAGCATGTGCCGCGAGCCCTTCGCCTTACGCGACGACGCCGCCCGGTCCCCGATGAGTCGAGCGGCGAGTTCCCCGACCTCGCGCATCGGTTGACGCACCGTCGTTAGCGGCGGATCGAAGACGCTCGAGACCGGGATGTCGTCGAACCCGACCACCGAGACATCCTCCGGAACACGGAGCCCGCGCGCACGCAGGGCGGCGATGGCGCCGAGGGCCAAGAGATCGCTCTGCGCGAAGATCGCGGTCAACGTCGGCGCCGAGGACAGGAGGCGATCGGCCGCGCGCCGGCCGCTCTCCAAACCCCAGTCGACACAGGGCTCGACCAGCGCGCGATCAGCCGATATCCCCGCTTCACGGAGTGCGTCGCGGTAGCCGTCGAGACGCGCTCGCGCCGAGGGCCAGTCGAGCGGGCCGGTGATCGTCGCGATGACCCGGTGCCGCTGGGCGACGAGATAGCCGGTCGCTTCGTGGCCACCACGGCGGTTATCGATGTCGACGTGATCCGCGCCGGCGAGCTCGATGTCCGATGCGACGAGGACCGTTGGGATGCGCGCCACGGCATCGGCGAGGATGTCGTCGTCCGC
>VBDV01000095.1 GCA_005882765.1 Chloroflexota bacterium
TGAACTGCTGCAGCGTCGGGTTCCCGTACTTGCGGTCGGGCAGACGCTTTCGGTCGGTCGGTCGTGCTCTACGAGGCATGGACTACCCGGCCTTCTTCTTGGGATTCGGGTTCTTCGCGCCGTAAAGGCTGCGACCCTGCTTGCGGTCCTTCACGCCCGCGGTGTCGAGCGTGCCGCGAATGATGTGGTACTTCACCGAGGGTAGGTCCGGAACGCGGCCGCCACGCACGAGCACGACGGAGTGCTCCTGGAGGTTGTGGCCGATGCCGGGGATGTAGGCAGTGACTTCCATGTGGTTCGTCAGGCGAACACGAGCGATCTTCCGAAGAGCCGAGTTCGGCTTCTTCGGGGTCATCGTGCGGACGATCGTGCAGACGCCGCGCTTTTGGGGCGCGCCGCGGCGCAGCTCCACGAGGCGACCTTTCTTCGAGTTCCAGGTCGTCCGGAGCGCCGGTGTGTCGACTTTCTTGCCCTGCGGCTTGCGTCCCTTGCGTACGAGCTGCGAGATCGTGGGCACGTTCACTCCTTTACTCTTGACTCGCGCGCGCACGTAGTGCGCAGACGAGTACTTGGCGTGTTGCCTTGGTTCTCTCCCCGACCGGAGAGCCCGCCCGGCATGGGCTAGGTCCCCGGGCGCAGCGCGGCCGCAGTCACAAGATCGCGACAGGGCCGATGCGCGAAATGACCGCCCCGAAGGGCGGTCACCGTCTCGAAAGACAGGCCGAATAAAGAGTTTAGGCGTGTAGTACTCGGCTGGTCAACAGCGGGAACCCTCGTGAGGTGTCCTTGGTCCTGGCAGCCTGCGGGCCGCTCGGCGGGTCGCCCGCCGCTTCGCAAGGCGCGGCGCAGACCGCTCGGCCCACGCCGACACCGACGGACTCCTTGGGATGTCCCACCACGACACCCGTGTCGGACGAGCGTCCCAACAATCAGCAAAGCCGCTGGCGTTCCGGACCATCACGGGGCCCAGGGCTATGAGGGCATGGACTACCAGGCGAGCGGGGTCACCTTCCCCGCGCCCGGGTGCTGGGAAGTCGAGGCTCGGGCCGCGTCGAGCGTTCTCGACTTCGTCGTCTACGTGTACCCGCGCTAGGCAACCGCCGGGGCGAGGAGCCTGCGTTCCTGGGCCTGCAGGAATCGCAGGGTGGCCAGTAGCGCGAGATCGATGAAGACGTCGAGCGCGGCTCCGAAGCCGACGTCGAGGAACGCGAACGGCTGCGCCAGGAGAAGATCCACCAGGATCGCGAGCTCGAAGGCGCGGTAGGCCCTCACTCGCGAGTGTCGGAGGGCGAACAGTCCTCTGATGATCAGCACTCCCGCGACGACGCTCGCGATCGCCTGGATCAGCGACGCGATCGCGCCGCCGGCCGTTTCCTCCTGCAAGGCGATCTCCGCATCGGCGACGCCGAAGAACGCCCCACCGAGAAGCGCGACCGTGGCGATCGCGGTGAGGACGAACGCGACCCCGGCGAGGATGAAGATCGTCGCGAGGATCCGCCGAAACCATCGGCTCGAGACGATCGCCGAGTAGGTCCTGGCCCCCGCCGAGCCCATCCATCGCAGACGCGCGAACGAGACAGGCGCAACATCGGCGGAGAGGAAGCCGGCGCGCAGAGGAGCGACAAGAGGATGTGCCTGATCCGCGCGGGCCAGCAGCTGAAGAGCGCGATCCCGCTCCTCCGCGCCCAACGTTCCCGTCGCAAGCCTCTCCGCAAGCTCGACAGCGTTGACGAGGCTCTCCTCGGGGCTTAGCGCGCGGAATCGCCGGACCTCGCGCGTCGCGAGGAAGAGGACGACGAAGAGTGCATAGAGGATCGCGGCGGTGGGCTTGAAAAAGTAGTCGTTGTCGCTCGTCACGAACTTGCCGAGCTCGTCGACGAACGCGCCGAAGCCGGCCCCGCCCACTATCGCGGCGATGAGGCGTGTGGCGGGGGTGAGATAGAGGAGCAGCAGGACGATCGCGACGAGCATCCCGAGACCGCCCCAGAGGACATGCGCGATGTGCAGACCGCCGCCGCCGAGCTGCGGGTAGCCGGTCGCCTCGAGGAAGATGCGGATGATCACGACGGTGGCGATGGCGGAGACGAGAAAGGTGTCGAGGAGATCGGCATCGGCCGCGCGGACCAGATGCCTCGGCCGGATGTTCACCGCGCGATTGTGCGACCCACGAAATAGAAGAGAGGCCGCCCCTCGGCGGCCTCTCTACACAACTCGTCGTGGTGGCGGTTAGTCCTCGGTCTTCGTCAGATCCGCCTCGGTCGGCTCGGCGATGTCCTCGAGACCTTCGCCGCCCTCCTCCTCATCGTCGTCCAGGTCCTCGAGCGAGAGCTCCTCCGGTGGAAGCACCGGGATCGTCTCCTCCTCTTCGGTCCCGAAGAGTCCGGCGAGCGCGCGGGCCTTCGGCATCCAGTCGAGCTGGTCGCGACGAGACGCGAGACCGGTGCCCGCGGGGATGAGCTTGCCGATGATGACGTTCTCCTTGAGGCCCAGGAGCCGGTCCTTCTGGCCCATGACCGCGGCCTCGGTGAGGACGCGCGTCGTCTCCTGGAAGGAGGCGGCAGCGAGGAAGCTCGAGGTCGAGAGCGACGCCTTCGTGACGCCGAGCAGGACCGTCTGCGCCGTCGCTGGCTCGCCGCCCGCGGCGATTGTCCGAGCGTTGATGTCCTCGAACTCGAAGCGATCGAAGAGCTCCATCGGGAGAAGCTCGGTGTCGCCGGCCTCCTCGATGCGGACCTTGCGGAGCATCTGGCGGACGATGATCTCGATGTGCTTGTCGTTGATCGTCACACCCTGGCTCCGGTAGACCTTCTGGACCTCGTTGACCATGTAGCGGTGAACCGCTTCGCGGCCTGAGATCCGCAGGATGTCCTGCGGGTTCGCCGAGCCGTCGGTGAGGAAGTCCCCAGCGGAGACCTCCTGTCCCTCCTCGACGCTGAGGCGAGCGGTGTGCTCGACCTCGTAAATGCGCTCCTCGACTTCTTTCATCGCGATCGTGATCTTGGAACCGTGCACGCTGACCTTGCCTGAGACCGGCGCGGGCATGTCCGTCTTGCCCTTGGTGCGGCGCTCCGGCTTGGCAATGGGGGTACCCGCGATTACGTCCGCGCCGTCCTCGACCGCGAGCACGTAGCCCGACGGGACCGAGATCGGAACGGTGTAGTCCTGTGAATTGCGAACGACGATCTTCCGAGAGCCGTCCGGATCGCGGACGAGCTCGGCGATGCCGTCGATCTCGCAGACGACCGCGACACCCTTGGGGACGCGCGCCTCGAAGAGCTCCTCGACGCGCGGGAGACCCATGGTGATGTCCTTGCCGGCGACTCCACCGGTGTGGAAGGTACGCATCGTGAGCTGCGTGCCCGGCTCGCCGATGGACTGGGCGGCGATTATGCCCACGGCCTCACCCACTTCGACGAGCTTGCCGGAGGCGAGGCTGCGTCCGTAGCAGGCGCGGCAGATGCCGTGCTTGGCGTGGCACCCGAGCGGCGACCGCACGCGGGCGCGACGAACGCCCGCGTCGGCGATGGTCTTCGCGAGCTCGATGTCGATCGAGTCTCCGCGCTTCGCGATCAACGTGTCGGTCTTGGGGTCCTTGATGTTCTGAGCCACGAGCCGGCCAAAGAGACGGTCGGCGAACGGCTCGACGGAGCCGACCTCGTCGGCGTTGATGAAGATACCGTCCTCGTCACCGCAGTCCTCGAGCCGGACGATCACGTCCTGGGCGACGTCCACGAGACGCCGCGTCAGGTAGCCCGAGTCGGCGGTCCGGATGGCGGTGTCGGCCAGGCCCTTGCGGCCGCCGTGCGTCGAGATGAAGTACTCGAGAACGGAGAGCCCTTCCCGGAAGTTCGATCGGATCGGCAGGTCGATGATCCGGCCCTGGGGGTCGGCGATGAGACCACGCATACCGCCGATCTGGCCCATCTGCTGGGTGTTACCACGCGCGCCGGACGTGGCCATCATGTAGACGGACCCACGCCGATCGAGCGTGCGCATCATCGCCTCGATGACGTCTCGCGTCGCGTCTGTCCAGATCTTCACCGTGGCCTCGTAGCGCTCCTGCTCGGTGATGAGGCCGC
>VBDV01000177.1 GCA_005882765.1 Chloroflexota bacterium
GTGAAGCACGCGCGCGAGGCCGAGCCGACGATCGACAAAGTGAGCGCAGCCGCCGCGTATGGCGCACTGATGGGCGCGCGTGGGAACAGTGGCGTGATCCTCTCGCAGGTCATTCGCGGTCTGAAGGAGGCATTCGCCGGCAAGGAGACCGCCGAGGTCACCGATGTCCGGCGGGCGGCCGAGCTCGCGCGCAAATACGCGTACGAGGCAGTGAGCGCGCCGGCGCCCGGGACGATCCTCAGTCTGACCGCGTCCTTCGAAAAGTCGGCTGCGGCTCCGGCGGACGACGTCGTCGAGATGTTCCACCGTATCGCCACAGACGCGCATTCCACCGTAAGGCGCACGCGCGACGAGAACCCCACCAATCGCGCCGCCGGCGTCGTCGATGCGGGCGCGCGTGGACTGCAGCTGATCCTCGAGGGTGTGCTCTCGAGCTTCACGGGCAAAGAGATCCCGCTCGACCGCATGGCGCCGGCCGAACGGCCCGCTGCGTCGGCGGGCTCCGTCTCCGAGGCGCCGTCGTGGGAGGGCGCGTACGACGTTCAGTTCCTTGTTCAGAATCCGTCGCGCCCTGTCGCCGCCGTGCGCGAGGAGATGCTCAAGTTCGGCGCCGACTGCGTGCTCGTGGTCGGCGACGAACAGCTCCTCAAGGTCCACGTCCACACCCTCGAGCCCGATCAGATCGTTCGCATCGGACTCACCGCGGGCCGGATCGCCGACGTCGTCGTCGAAGATCTCGACGCGATGACGGCGGAGCACGAGCGAGCGACGGGCATCGTCGTCGCGTCGGCGCCGCGGGCAGCCGCTGCGCCGGTCGGCGTCGTGGCGGTCGTCCCGGGCGAGGGCTTCGCCGCGGTGGCCCGATCGCTCGGCGCGTCCGCGCTCCGCGGGGGCCCGACGATGAACCCTTCGACCGAGGAGCTCCTCGCCGCGATCGCGGCCGCCAACGCGACGACGGTCATCGTTTTGCCGAATGACAAGAACGTGATCCTCGCCGCGCAGCAGGCCGCGAAGGCCGCGAGCATCGCCGTCCAGGTCGTGCCCACCCGCAACGTGGCGCAGGGCATGGCCGCGCTCGTCGCATTCGATCCGGCGAAAGGCGCTGCCGACAACACGAAAGCCATGGGCGAGGTCGCGGATCGCGCCCACGGGATCGAGGTCACGCGCGCCGTCCGAGACGCGACGATCGATGGCGAGCGGGTTCGAAAGGGTGAGGCCATGGCCCTTCTCGACGGCCGCGTCGTCGCGCACGGCGAGGACGAGGAGACCGTCCTCTGTGAGGCGGCGAAGCGGTTGACGGACTCGGAGATCTTCACGCTCTACGGCGGCGCGGATGTCGACGACGCGCGCGTGGAGCACGCCGCGCAGCGCCTGCGCGCAGCGTGTCCGCGCGTTTCGGTGGAGGTGGCCCACGGTGGGCAGCCGCATTACCCCTTCATCGTTGCCGCGGAGTGAGCGTGTGACCGACGGCTCCGTGACGATCGCGCGGGCTCGTTTCGATCTGGAAGCGGTCGCGCGCGCGGTCGGCGCCGCCGGCATCGCGGGCGTGCTCGTGGGTGTGCCGGCCGGACTTCTGTCGCGCGTCGTCATGAAAGTCAGCGCGCTCGCGGCAGGGCCGACCGTCGCGGGTCACCTTACCGAGAACGGCGCAGTCGTGGGGGCGCTGACCGCCGAGGGGACCTTGTTCCTCGTGCTCTTCGCCGGGCTGGTGCCCGCGCTCAGCGCGGCCAACCTCGTCGTCGCGATCCGACCGTGGCTTCTTCCCTTCGGACGGTGGAGCGGCATTGTTTTCGGCGTCTACGTGCTCGCCCTTGCGGGTCCGATCGTGCTCGATCCATTCAACATCGACTTCATACGCTTTGGGCCGACGGAGCTCACTGTTGCTATGTTCTGCGCGCTTTTCATCGCGGTCGGGATCGCGCTCGTGCCGGTGACGGACTTCACGCTCGCGCGTCTTGCGCGTGGCCGGATCGCCCTAGTCGCGCTCGGCTTCGCTCTCGCTTGCTTCGATGCTCTGCTCCTGGTCGGCATCGCGATCGGCACTGTAAGCACCTGGTTCGCCGGTGGCCTCGTGCCGATCGCCCAAATTGCGGTCATCCTGGTCGTCCTGAGCGTGGCGATTGCGCTGATCGCTCGCCGACGCGGCGTTTCTCCACTCTCGTACGTGGCCCTCGCGGCGCCGCTTGCGGTTGGCCTCTGGTTCACCGGTGACGCGATCGCGACGCTCCTTCGCTGAGTACCATCGGGGGATTGCGGAGTTAGCGAATTAGCTAAATACTGTCACCATGCGTACCGCCGCGCGCGTCTTCCGAGCTCTCGCCGACCCGACGAGGCGGCAGATCCTCGAGGAGCTCAAGGCTAAGGAGCTCGCCGCCGGCGAGATCGGCGCCCGTTTTGAGATCTCCGCGCCTTCGATCTCGCGGCACCTCGCCATCCTGAAGGCCGCGGAGCTCGTCAGCGAGCGGCGCGACGGCAACCGGATCCTGTACCGGCTCGAGCCCGAGACGCTCATCGCGAGTCTTAATTCGTATCTCAGCGCGGTCTGCCCGACACAGGTGAGGCAGCGTCGACGAATCGCGGCCAGGCGTCCATGAAAGTCGCCATCACCGGCGGAACAGGCTTCGTCGGTCGCCACCTCGCCCGTGCGCTCCTTGCGGATCGGCACGACGTTGTTGTCATCGCCCGCGGCGTCGACAGGCGCGACCCATCGATCCTTGGTGCGGGGGTCTCGTTCGTCGCAGCGTCGACCGACGAGGCCGACTCGCTCGTTCGAGCCTTCGCAGGCTGCGACGCGGTCGCGCACTTTGCCGGGATCAACCGGGAGATCGGATCGCAGACGTACGAGCGTGTGCACGTCCGTGGCACTCGTGCCGTCGTCGACGCGGCGCGCGCCGCGGGTGTGCCGAAGATTGTGTACCTCAGCTTCCTGCGCGCTCGTCCGGAATGCGGGTCTGCCTACCACGAATCCAAATGGGCCGCGGAGGAGATCGTCCGCGCGTCAGGCCTCGATTACACGATCCTCAAGTCCGGGGTGATCTACGGTCGCGGCGATCACCTGCTCGACCACGTGAGTCGGGCGCTCTACACGTTCCCGTTCTTCCCGCTCGTCGGCTTGCGGCCGACCCGACTGCGCCCGGTCTTCGTTGGCGACGTCGTGCGGCTCGCAGAGGCTGCGGCCATCGACCGTCGGCTCTCCCGGCAGACGATCGCGGTTCTCGGTCCAGAGGAGCTGGGCGCGGGCGACGCGATCCGCCGGATTGCGACCGCGGTGGGGCGGACCGTCCCCGTCGTCCGTGCGCCCGTGTTCTTTCACCGGATGCTCGGCTGGCTCTTCGAGCGAACGATGACGGTCCCGCTGGTCGCGACGGCGCAGGTGCGGATCCTGTCGGAAAGCGTGACCGAACCGCTGCCCTTCGCGGATCCGCCGCCTCCCGATCTCGCGCCGACGACCATGTTCTCCGTCGAGCGCATCCGCGCGGAGCTGCCGGCGGCCGGTCCTTTCAGCGTGCGTGACCTGCGCCTATTCCAGCACTGATCGCCGCGCGGCACCATGCTTTGAACGTGACACCGACGGCAGACCGCACCAGAGCGGTCGACGCGCCCGCGACCTCGCTCGACCTTCCGGTCACCCGCGTTCCTGGCATCGGTAGCGAGTCGGCGAAGCTCCTCGAGCGGATGAACATCCACTCGATCGGCGACCTTCTCTGGCACCTGCCATCGCGGTTCGACGACTTCTCCAAGTTCGTCCCACTGCGCCGGCTCGTGCCGAACGCGACGCAAACGGCTGTCGCGACTCTCGGGCGCATCTCGCAGCGGCGCACCGCAAGCGGCAAGCTCATGACCGAGGCCGAGCTCGCCGAGGAGGACGGCACGCCTACGGACGTGCGCGCGACGTGGTTCGGACGAGCCTTCGTGAAGGAGACGCACCGCGAAGGGGAGCGCGTCCGTATCTCGGGGAAGGTCAGATTCTTCGGGCGCACGCTCCAGTTCAGCCAGCCGACCCTCGAGCGCGCGGACGCGGAGGCCGTGCACACCGGTCGGCTCGTCCCCGTCTATCCGCTCACCGAAGGCATCAAGCCCGGCCAGATGCGGCGCTGGCTGCACACCGCGATCGAGGGGGGTACCAGACGGACCGGTCTTGTGAGCGAGGTCCCGGAGCCCCTTCCGCCGACGATCCGCGAGCGCCACCGGCTTCCGGACATCGCTTCGGCGCTCCGGCAGGTGCACTTTCCCGACGACGTCGAGCGGCTGTTCGCGGCGCGGCGCAGGCTCGCCTTCGACGAGCTCCTCGTGCTGCAGCTCGCGCTCGCGCAACGGCGTGCGCGTTGGACCGCGCAAGCATCCGCGCTTCCGCTCTCGGCTCCAGACGCGGAGCTCGCCCGCTGGATCGCCGAGCTGCCCTTCGCGCTCACCGGCGCACAGCTGCGCTCGTTCGAGCAGATTCGCGCGGACCTCGGTAAGCGCATACCGATGTCACGCTTGCTCGAGGGTGATGTCGGCTCTGGGAAGACGGTCGTCGCCGCGCTCGCGGCCCGTATCGCGGCGGCGGCGAACGCACAGACCGCGCTGATGGCGCCGACCGAGCTCCTCGCCGAGCAGCACGCCCGATCGCTCGCCACGCTCTTTGCGAGCGGTGGGCCGACGCACGCGCTTCTCACGTCGAGCGTCACCGGCGAACGGCGGCGCGAAATACTCGCCGGGCTTGCCGACGGGTCGATCGACGTCGCGGTCGGGACGCATGCGCTCGTAGAAGAAAACGTGGCGTTCAAGCGGCTCGGTCTTGCGGTCGTCGACGAGCAGCACCGCTTCGGGGTTCGCCAGCGCGCGACTTTCCGCGAGAAGGGGACGGGCACCGATCCGCACCTTCTGCTCACGACGGCGACCCCGATCCCGCAGACGCTCAATCAGACGATCTACCGCGACCTCGACATCTCGGTGATCGACGAGCTCCCGGGCGGCAGGAAGCCGATCGTCACGCATCTGCGCACACCCGAGCAGCTTGCCGGGGTCTGGGAGGGCGTCCGGCTCGCGGTGAAGCGCGGCCAGCAGGCGTTCGTGGTCACGCCGCGGATCGATCCGGCTGAGGAGGGGGGCGACGACGTGCCGAGCGCGATCGCGACCGAAAAGGATCTGCGCCAGGAGGAGCTGCGCGGTCTCCGCCTCGCGCTCATGCACGGCCGCATGCCCGCGAAAGAGCGAGACACGGTCATGAGACGCTTCGCCGATCGCGACATCGACATTCTGGTGGCCACCACCGTCGTCGAGGTCGGCATCGACATACCGAACGCGACGGTCATGGTCGTCCTCGGTGCCGAGCGGTTCGGCCTCGCGCAGCTGCACCAGCTTCGTGGTCGGATCGGGCGCGGATCCGAGCGCTCGTACTGCGTCCTCGTTTCGGACGCGTCGGATTCCGAGCGGCTCGCCGCGATGACCGCGAAGAAGCGCGACGAGAACGGTCGCGAGGTGCCGCTCGACGGGTTCGACCTAGCGCAGCGCGACCTGGCCATTCGTGGGGCCGGTGAATTCCTCGGGGTGCGCCAATCCGGCGTGCCCGAGCTGCGTATCGTCGACCTGGCCGACGTCGATCCGGAGCTCATCAGCGAAACCGCGGAAGAGGCGGATCGCATCCTGGCCGGTGATGCCACCCTCGCGCGGTCTGAGCACGCGGAGCTCGCGCGAGCGGTCGACCAACTCTGGCGCCGCTACGCGCTCGCCTGATGCGAGTGATCGCGGGAGAGGCGAAGGGCCGGACGCTGGTGGTGCCGCGCGGCGGAGCCACGCGCTCGGCGACTGATCGGATCCGCGAGACGCTGTTCGCGATCGTCGAAGCGGAGCTCGAGGGAGCGCGGGTCCTCGACCTCTTCGCGGGCGCGGGGACGCTCGGTATCGAGGCGCTATCTCGAGGCGCGGCGCACGCGACCTTCGTCGAGCGCGGCGCCGAGGCGATCAAGGCCCTCCGACGCAATCTCGCGACGACCAGTTTCGACGCGCGGTCCGAGGTCGTTGCGGCGAACGTCATCGCCTACCTCGATTCAGGGCCACGGGGTCCGTTCGACGTGGTGTTCTGCGACCCACCGTTCGCCGACGTTGGGATAGCCGAAGCCACCCTCGGTCATGACGCGCTGCGATCAGCGGTCGCTCCAGGCGGGCTCGTCGTCATGCGCGCCCACGGCAAACACGTGCCCTCAGTCCCTGCCTCTGTGCACATCGCGCGGGTCAAGGAGATCGGCGAGGAGAAGCTCCTATTCCTGCGGTACATTGACCCAACTGCGGGAGGGTGACGTGGACATACAGTTCCTGGTCGAGCGCCTCGAGGCCCTCGTTGTCAACGGAAGAAAAGTCCCGATGACCAGCCAGGTCATCCTCGAGCAGGCCGCCGTCCTCGATCTCATCGACCAGCTCCGAGTGGCGATTCCCGAAGAGGTCAAGCAGGCGCGCCGCATCAACCAGGAGAGCGATCGCGTGCTCTCGAAGGCGCGGGAGGAGGCCGAGCAGATCATCGGCGCAGCTCAGGAGCAGGCAGCGCTCTTGCTCCAGGACCAGTCGATCCTGCGCGAGGCCGAAACGCGGTCGCAGGACGTGCTCGACAAGGCGCAGGCGAAGGCGGAAGAGACGATGCACGGCGCCGACCAGTACGCCGCGGACGTTCTCGTGCGACTCGAAAGCGATCTCGTGAAAACTCTCTCGGTGATCAAGAAGAGCCTCGAGGTCTTAGAGGAGCGACGCGCACAGCCCCAAGAGCAGGAGACCGGGGTCCGCTAGGGACCAGGGGGCAAGGCAAGAAGTGAAGATCAACGTCGCGCCGCTGCTGAAGCAGCCGGTCGGCACGCAGGCCGAGTACGAAATCAACGAATCACCGATCGATCCTCGCGGCGAGAACGCCGGCCTGACCGAGGCGGGCGCAACGAGTATCGACGCCGACATCGTGGCCACCAATACGAACCCCGGTGCGTATCTCGAGGGCGACGCAAAGGCGACCATCGCCGAGCAGTGCAGCCGCTGCCTCCGGCCGATCGAAACGCCGGTGGAGGCGCATTTCGCGGAGCAGTACTACTCGATGATCGATGTGGTGAGCGGCGATCCGAAGGAGGCCGCGCCTCCCGACGCAAAGCGGATCGGCAGCGACTTCAAGATCGACCTCACGCCGCTCCTTCGGGAGGAGCTCATCCTGGCGACACCGCTCGCGCCGCTCTGCAGACCCGATTGCAAGGGACTCTGCCTGGTGTGCGGGCGCGACCTCAATGAGGAACCGCACGACCACGATGCGCCGGTGGATGAGCGTTGGAGCACCCTGAGCAAGCTCAAGGAGTTCCATCCCGAGGGGTGACTATCGGCCGTCGAGCACTTTCCGCCGGTTAGAATCATCGAACCCCCCACGAGGAGAACGCTTTGGCAGGCCAACCCAAGAAACGGATACCGCGCGCGGCGCAAGGCGAGCGCCGCAGTCATCTCGCGCTTCGCGCGATGACGCTCGTTCCATGCCCTCAGTGCAAGAGTCCCAAGCCGCCGCACCAGGCGTGCCCGCACTGCGGGACGTTCCGCGGCCGCCAGGTCATACCGATCAAGGCCAAGCGGACGCCCGCCTAAGACGGCGGCGCTCTGATGAAAATCGCCGTCGACGCGATGGGCGGCGACCACGCCCCGGACGAGATAGTCCGGGGCGCTCTGTTGTATCGAGAAAAAGGCGGCCCGTCTGATCTCGTTCTCGTCGGGCGCGAGGACCCGATCCGCAAGCTCCTCGGTGCCGAGATCCCGCCGGGCATCACGGTCCGCGCGGCGAAGGACGTCGTCGGAATGGATGAGCACCCCGCGACGGCGCTTCGGCGGCGCGCTGACACATCGATCGGAGTCGCCACGGCGATGGTCAAGCACGGCGAGGCCGACGCCGTGGTCTCGGCGGGCAACACCGGGGCCACGATGGCCGCCGCGCTCCTCGTCCTCGGTCGCATCCGCGGGATCGACCGCCCGGCGCTCTGCGGGATGTTGCCGACGACGAAGGGAAAACCGGCGTGCTTGCTCGACGCGGGCGCCACGATGGATGCCGACGAGCACAACATCCTTCAATTTGCGCGCATGGCGTCTCGCTTCATGGAGAAGATCCACGGCATCGATCGGCCGTCCGTTGGCCTTATCAACGTCGGCGAGGAGCCCGAAAAGGGCGGGCGGATGCAGCTGGCCGCGCACGCGCTCCTCGAAGGCGCAGAGGACCTGAACTTCTACGGCAACATCGAGGGCCGTGATGTCACGCGAGGGATCACCGACATCTGCGTCACCGACGGCTTCACCGGCAACGTCCTCGCAAAAGGCATGGAGGGCGTGGTCGACGTTTTCGTCGAAGGCATTCGCCGTGACATTTTTGGCGGGCCGCTCGGGAAAGTTGCAGGCCTCATCGCGCTCGGTGGGATCGCGAAGTTCCGCAGCCGGATGGATTACGACCCTTACGTATCCGCGCCGCTCCTCGGCGTCGCCGGAATATCCGTCGTCACGCACGGGCGCGCGCGAGCGAACATGATGCGCCGTGCGATCGAGGTCGCCGAGCGCGCAGTTTCTACGCGACTTCTCGACGCGCTCGGCGAGGGCGTCGCATCAGCAGCGTGAGCGAGCGGCCGGCGCGCGGAGGCCGCCATCCCGCGCGGCGGCTTGCGCTCCAGACGCTGTTCGAGATCGACTTCAATCGCGCCGATCCAAAGGAGACGTGGCAGCGCGGCGCGTTCCGCGCTGGACTCACGGACGAGGCGAGCGCGTTCGCGTGGGATCTCGTTGAGGGAGTGCTGAACCATCGCAAGGAGCTCGACAGGGAGATCGCGCAGCTCGCTCCGGAGTTCCCGATCGATCAGATGGCGCGCATCGACCGCAACGTGCTGCGGATAGCGCTGTACGAGCTTCGCGTGTCGGGCGACGCACCCGCCGGCGTGGTCATCGACGAGGCCGTGGAGCTTGCGAAGATGTTCGGCTCCGAGGCCTCGCCGAAGTTCGTCAACGGCGTGCTCGCGACCGCGGTGGGCGGTCGCGAGCAGCCGTCCGCCTAGCGCCCTCGTCCTACGGGCGGCAGATCGTGCCCGCCGGAAAGTCCGTTGTGCAGATGTTGTCGGTCCAGGTGTTCAAGGTGCGGTTCTCGTCGTGGGCGTCATGTTCGGCGTTCCCATGCATGCGATTGTCCTTGAAGCTGTTGCCCGCGGACGTCCCGCGATTTCGGATGCCGTCGCGGGCGTTCGAATCGGCTTGGTTGTCGACGACGAGGATCTCTGTGGAGTCCCTCACGTCGATACCGTCGCGATTGCTTCCCTCAACGCGATTTTCGACAACTGTGCTGTGACTCGTTCTGTTGAGGAGAATGCCATCCTGCGGCACAGCGGTTCCCGCGCGCTTCACCGTGTTATCCGCGACCGCGATGCTCGTTGGCCCGGTCGGGTACGAGCAGCAGCCGAAGGGGTTTCCGTCGACCCGAATGCCCGAGAAAAGGCTGTCCTCCACCTGATTGCCGCTGACGAGGACCTCGGACGCCGGCGTGTAGACCGCGATCGCGTTTCCGGTCCGAATGAGCTTGTTGTTCGAGATCGCGACCCTCTTGACGTTCGAGACGATGATGCCGCCGATCCCGTGGCCTTTCGTTTCGGCCATGCGCATGGCGGCTCGCCAGAGCGTTGTCTTCCCGACTCCCGCTTCACCTTCGAGGACTAGACCGGCGGGGCGGCGTCGATGTCGTCGATGAACCGCGCGAGCGCTCCGAGCTCTTCCTCGCGGCCAACGATCTCCGCATCTTCTGTCGACTGAGCCAGGACCATATCTGCGAATCGCATCATGGTCGAAAGTCGGCACTGGCGAAGGCGCCCCTGCCGACCGCGGCGGCCAGCCGCGGTGGCGGGCCGCTCGGACCGGCTAGCGCACCACGAGCGGTATTTGCACGAGACCCAGCTCAGTGCCGTCCTTAGGGCTCGGCCAAAAGACCTCGAGAGTCACGTTGCCGCTGACGTTCGCGGGGATGGTGACCGATGTGTCGAACGTCCCCCACGTCGGGCCAAAGATGCTTGCGCTAATGAAACCGTTTCCGATCTCCCGTCCCGCGGAGTCTTTGATACGCCAGTTGACGTGCGCCTCGAAGGCTCGTGCGGCCCCGCTGACGTTCACGGTTCGTCCGGTCGTCGTTCCCACCTTGGGCGAATAGACGGCGACGCTGTCGCTCGTCGCCTGTGGAACGCCGCCGATGTCGATGACGATGCGTGTCGGGTTGGAGAGCACGATCGCCCGCCATGGCCGCTGGTCGTCGAGTCCGAGACGATAGACCTGCGCGCGGAACGAGTTGGACTTGCCGGCGGCGATCCAACGCAGCGGGCTACGGTCCACCTGCGTCGCGGTTGTGGCGGTATCGGAGCCGTTCGGCACAGTGATCTCGAGTTCAGCCTTTCCGGTTGTCTCGTTTGTCGACGGAATTAGAGTCGCGGAAAACTCTGGATCGGTCACCGACCCACCGGATGTGCCGTAGTCCAGGGTGATCACGAACCGCGCCAAGCCCGGCGCGAGGGAGTCGACCGAGTAATTCGTGGAGAGCTGCGCGGCGGTGGACACGCCTCCGATCTGCAGTGGGTCAAGGCTGCCGCGCGAGGTGTAACCCGAGACGTCCTCGCGTGTCAGCGGCTTGTCGACCAGGAGCTTGTCGATCACCGCATTGGGTTTGCCCTTTTCGGTGATGAGAGCGCGACGAATCCCGGGTTCTTCAGTGATCGTGTACACGAGCTGCTGCAGCAGCGCTTGCGACTGCGCGGACCCGCGGACACCCCAACCACTCGACAGGTCGAACTCGACTGTCGCGAGGTCACCCTCGATGCGAACGCTGACTCCGAAGCGACTCGTTCCAGCCTGGGCCGGCGCGACCGACGAAAGCGGATTCGTGGTCCCAGCCGGGATCTCGCCGGGGCCGAGGCGACGGAGTGCACTGATGCGCGTGTCAATCGCGATCTCGCGCGAGGAAGAGTTCGGCGGATAGCCCGGGACGGACGCCCCAACTGGCGGGAGACCGTCGCGCGGGAAATACACCCAGGTCGGGACACTTGTCGCGACGATCGGGTTCGCCGTCGGTGACGGCCCGGCAGCCGAAGGCGAGGCCGGGGGCGTCGTCGGAGACGCCGCCACTCCCGGCTGGCTTTCCGTCGGACGTGTGAGCCACGAGCCGAGCGCGACCGCGAGGATGATCCCAACGACGGCAAAGCCGAGCTGGGACCAGCCGAAGATCGATCGACGCGCCGGTGCGGCCGCGATTCGCGATCGCTCGTACGGAGTCTGGTTCACATCGATCGTCTCGATCGCGCGCGAGAGCGCGCGCCCGATGATCTCGTCGTCCTGCCGTTCATTGGTCATCGCATGGCTCCTCGCGCGAGCCGTCCGGCGAGCTGGATCTGGCGAAGTCGATCGATCGCCTGATGCAGGGTCGCGCCGACGGTCCCGCTCTTGATCTCGAAGTGGTCGGCGATCTCGTCGTACGAGAGCCCGTAGTAGTAGCGGGCCACGACGATCGCTCGCTGTCGCTCAGGCAGCTCGCCGAGCGCCGCGAGGAGGTCGACGCGGTCCGCTGAAGTGTCGAAGCCATCGTCACGAGGCGGTAGCGAGGCCCAGAGCTCGGTCTCGCGGCGGGCCCGCTTGGCCTTGCGGAAGACCTCCCGCGTGCCGACGACGAGGAGCCAACCCGGCAGCTTTTCGATGTTCTCGAGACCCGTCTTGTGTGCCCTCACGAAGGCTTCCTGCGCCGCGTCCTCAGCCGCAGCCGGGTCGCGCCCGATGGCGAGCAACGCCCGCACCAGGCGTGGGTACTCGCGCTCGTAGACCTCGCGCCAGCGGTCTGTCATCGGCTTTCACCATAAAGAGGCCTACCGAGCGCTCTTTCTTTAGCGCTACCCGATTGACAGGCCAGATGGGTGCCCGTGACACTTGCGCCGACCTGCCGCCGCGGGCGGGCGGGGGAGGGGTCGCACTTGACCCGGAGGAGGAATTTGTTGGCGCAGGGAAACACCTACGATCGCCTCAAGAAGATCATCGTCGAGCAGCTCGGCGTCGACGAGGTTGACGTAAAGCCTGAGGCCTCGTTCGTGGACGATCTCAACGCTGACTCGCTCGACCTTGTCGAGCTGATCATGAGTCTTGAGGAAGAGTTCGGGATGGAGATCTCGGACGAAGAGGCGGAAAAAATCAAGACCGTGGGCGACGCGCAGGAATATATCGAGGAGCACGTCGCTTAGCGCGCACAATCACGTCGAACGTCGCGCGTAGGGGAGGCAGGGGCATCGGAGCCCCTGCCTTTTCTGCGCTTATGGAGGAAGTGACCGACATCGAGATCGGCGGTTATCGCTTCACGGATCCGGCGCTTCTGGAGAACGCGCTGACGCACAGCTCGTATCTCCACGAGCATCCGGAGGAGAACGCCCCCGATTTCGAGCGGCTCGAGTTCCTCGGCGATGCCGTCGTCGACCTCGTCGTCGGCGAAGAGCTCTATCGACGCTTTCCTGACGCGACGGAGGGGGAGCTCACCGCGCTGCGCGCGGCGCTCGTGTCGTCGGCGGCACTCGCAGAGGTCGGCCGGCGGCTGGGTCTTCCCGAACGTGCGCGTCTCGGACGCGGCGAGGAGGAGACCGGCGGTCGCAGTCGCGCTGGACTCGCGGCGAGCCTCTACGAATCCGTCGTCGGCGCGTGCTACATCGAGAGCGGACTCGCGGCCGCGAGCGCACTCGTGCAGCGAACAATGGGCGATGCGATCGCCGAGACGGTGAGCTCGCCTCGAAAGTCGCCCAAGACCCTGCTGCAGGAGTGGGCGCAGGCCGCGCACCACCCGTTGCCGCTCTATCGGACGCTCGACGTGAGCGGTCCGGAGCACAAGCGCGG
Source organism: Chloroflexota bacterium (assembly GCA_005882765.1). Classification (GTDB taxonomy): domain Bacteria; phylum Chloroflexota; class Limnocylindria; order P2-11E; family P2-11E; genus 3-1-20CM-2-70-9. Next base: position 12,871 of record VBDV01000177.1, read on the forward strand.
CTTCGTCGTCGAAGTCGAGGTCGCAGGCAACGTCGCACAGGGCACCGGGCCCTCGAAACGCGCGGCGGAAGAGGCGGCCGCCGCGAAGCTCATGGAGCTGGTGACGCAGTGACCGATGAGCTGAAGGTGATCGAGGGCGGTGGGCAAGCACATGCCGTTC
>VBDV01000096.1 GCA_005882765.1 Chloroflexota bacterium
AGTTCAGCTCCTTATCGAGCTTGACCTTCGGAAGGCGGTACTCGGGGATGCCGTAGCGCGCGATCCCGCCCTGCTTCTCCATCATGTCGAACACCGTGACGGCGTGGCCCTTGAGGGCCGCGTAGTACGCGGCCGTCATCCCGGCGGGTCCGGCACCGACCACCGCGACGCGCTTGCCGGTCGCTGGAAGCTGCGGGAACGGCGTCGGCGCCTGCTCCATCTCCATGACGAGCTCGCCGGTGTAGCCGTGGCACTGGCAGATGGCGATCTCTTCTTCGACGAGGCCGCGGCGGCACACCTCCTGGCACGGCTTCGGGCAGACGAGACCGAGCATGTACGGAAAGGGCAGGACTTCCTTGACGAGGCGCGCGGCCTCGACGTGCTGGCCCTTCGACATGAGCTCGAGGTAGCCGGGGATGTCGATGTGGGTCGGGCAGCTCACCTGACACGGCGGCATGCAGTACGCGTTGTGATCGCTGAGGATGTACTCGAGGTTCTGCCGCCGCAGCTTGAAGAGCGAGTCCGACGCCTGCGTGATCTTCATGCCGGCCTCGACCGGGAGGTGGCACGACGGCATCGGGCGGTGATAGCCCTCGATCTCGACAAGGCACATGCGGCACGCGGCTGCCGGAGCGAGCTTCTCGTCGTCGCACAGCGTCGGGACTTCGAAGCCCGCTCGCTGAGCGGCCCGAAGAATTGCTTCTCCGGGGATCGCCGTGACTTCCTTCCCGTCGATCCAGATCGTGCACGTCGGTTGTCCAGAGGGGATCTCGCCCATGTGCGACACCGTCGGGATCTGCGATTCCGCCGGTTGCGTGTAGCGCTCCAACAAACTCATGCGTTGTTCACCTTATCGTCCGGTCCGGGTGCGCGCAGCGGGTCCTGTCCCGGGAGCCGGCCCGCCCGCGCTCGCGCACCCTCCCCGTCCGCTCGCTGATGTGCCGCACGTCCCACTGCTGGCGGACGGGTCCTCCGGGGGCCCGCGCATCGCGCGGACAGACCGGCTCCCGTGCCACCCGCTGCGCGCGTCGCGGACGTCACGGCTGCACCATTGTTTCGTAGCGACGACTTCGCACCGGCTTGCAGACCCCCTCGGGACACCTTTTTTCTTGTATGTGGATGCGGTAGTCGTCTGGGAATTCACGCATCGTCGTCCGGAGAATCGAGGGCGCCGTGATCCCGAAGCCGCATAGAGAGAACCTCTCCATATGAGTTCCCAACTCGTCTAGCCAAGCGAGATCGGTGTCTCGTCCCAGTCCGGAATACGTACTCTCGAGAATCGCTTGCACGCGCTTCGTGCCGACACGGCAGGGAACGCAAATCGCGCAGCTCTCTTTCGCGAGATACGCGAAGAGCGCCGCCGCCTCATTGACGATGCACGTCCCCGCTGCGATCGCGCGAACCTGAGCAGAGCCCATGTGGGTGCCGGCGACACGAAGGTCGTCGAAGTCGAAGCGGGTATCGGTGCGCGAACCGGCGAGGATGCCGCCAGTCGGTCCACCGACATGCAGTCCCTTGAGCTTTCCGGTGGCACCGCCGGCTTCCGTCAGGATCTCGCCCAGCTGCGAGCCGAGCGTGATCTCGTAGACGCCCGGCCGGACCACGGCACCGGTCACCGACACGAGCTTCGTCGAGGCACGTGCCTGCTCGGCCACGATGAGCGGGACCCACGCGAGGGTTTCCGCGCTTGCGATGAGCGTCGGCCGCATCCTGAGCCCTTGCTCTGCGGGGTATGGCGGTCTCTGGCGCGCCATCGCACGTCGCGATTCGAGCACGGCGAGGAGCGCGGACTCTTCGCCGCCCATGAACCCGCCGGGGCCCAGCGCGATCTCGACGTGGACGCCAAGCTCGTCGTCGATGGCCTCCTCCGCGGCGGCACGCGCCTCGACCGCTTCGGGGTGCAGGTACAGATACGCCTCGGTGGCGCCCACCGCGCGCGCCGCGATCGCAATTCCCGCGAGCACGTTCCCGGGGTTGCGCGCGAGAAGTGTGCGCGAGAGCGGGCTGCCCGGGTCGGCGTCATACGCGTTCGCGATGAGATAGATCGGGCCTCCGTCGGCGTTGTGGCGCACCGCGCGGATCTTGTCGACGAACGGATAGCCCGCTCCGCCGCGCCCGCGCAGGCCGCTCTTCTCGATCAGTTCGAGAAGGTTCTCGATCGGAAGGTCGCGCGCCTTCGCCACCGCGCCGCCCGCCTCGGTCTCGAGGAGGCGCGGCGCGGTGCTAGCGGGCAAAGGCGGGCTCGTGCACGTAATGGATCTCGTCCTCGTGCAGTCGATCGTGGGCCGGGGGTGGCGATGCTTTCGGCCAGACGCCGGCGACGCCGAGGTTCCCGGTGAACTTGCGACCGCCGCGCGGGATCGCGGTCCCCTGGCCTTCCGGCGCGCCGCGGAAATTCGCCAAGAGCGAGGCCGTTGTGTAGAGGTCGGTCATTGTCTTGCCGAACTCCGCCGCGATGAGCTCGGCAGCCGGCCACGGCAAATATCCGTACGCGGCGTTCGTCGCGTAGAGCACGCGCGTGAGTCGATCGGCGCTCTCGGCCGTTTCGCGCATGACCCGGCGAACCGGCTCGAGATCGATCCGCTCCTCCTCCGCAGGGATGGTCGTGACCGCGGTCGACATGGGCCGCCGCGGTCCGTAGGGCGCCGTCTGCACCATGCGGATGCGGTAGTAAGACGCGCGCGGTGCGAGGGGTGGCCGCTTGCGGAACCCGTTCCTGAAGGTGTACGAAATCGATATCGCGCGCGGCGGGCAGGCCTTCTCGCACATGAGGCACGACTCGCACTTGAAGATGCTTGTCTCAGGCTCGAGCAGAAGAGCGATGAGCCCCCGAGACCGTTCGGGCAAATCGCGTTTCTCGTACGGATATTTCCGAGTGACGGGCTGCGGATGGACGAAGTGCTGCAAAGTCCGGAGCATGCCGGCGACAATTCCGAACATCTAAGACATCTCCTGGCGTGGATGAGCGCAGGCCGCGCGACCGAGGGCCCCCGCGAGATGGGGATCCGTCCGTAGGACGGGGGGTCCCCATCGCGTAGAGAGGGTTTCGGTCGCGCGGCCTACAGCCAACATCAGCGGTCGACATCGCCGAGCACGATGTCGATGGATCCGAGGATCGCGACGGCATCTGCGACGAGCCGGTCTTTGAGCAACCACGGCAGAATCTGCAGATTTACGAACGAGGGTCCGCGCATCTTTGCCCGGAACGGGTTCGGGCTGCGTCCATCGCTGATCATGTAGATGCCGACCTCTCCTTTGGCACCTTCAACGGTGTAATACGCCTCACCCTTTGGGCACTTCCACACGTGACCGAGGCGCGCGCGGACCGGACCACCGGGGAGCTTGTCGAGGCATTCGCGGATGAGCGCGATCGCGAGACGCATCTCACCGAGGCGGACGCGGTAGCGTGCGTACGCATCACCCTCCGTGTAGACGACCGGCTTGAGCGAGGTAAGCTCGGAGTAGATCGAGTACGGTCGGTCACGCCGCAGGTCCCAGTCCACGCCGGAGCCGCGGAGCATCGGCCCCGTGAGCCCGTAGGCCTTGGCGAGATCAGATGGGATCGTTCCGACGCCGACCGTTCGGTCGAGGAAAATCTCGTTCTGGTCCAGGATCGTCACGTAGTCCTTCTCGATGTTCTTCTCGTAGCGATCGAGAAACCGAGAGAG
>VBDV01000097.1 GCA_005882765.1 Chloroflexota bacterium
ACACCAGCTTCTGGGCGGGACCGGGCACGTACTTCCTGAAGATCAACTCAAGTGGCGGAGATTGGAAGGTCGGAGTTCAGGACCTGCATTAGGTCAGTCGCCCCAGTACCGCTCTTCCTTCCACGGGTCGCCGCGATTGTGATATCCGTTCCTTTCCCAAAAGCCCGGCTTGTCGGCCGCGCTGAACTCGATTCCCCGCAACCATTTCGCGCTCTTCCACGCGTAAAGACGCGGAACCACGAGTCGCGCAGGGTAGCCGTGCTCCGCAGTGAGCGGCTCGCCGTTCGCGCGTAGCGCGATGAGGCAGTCGTCGCGCAAGCAGAACTCGATCGGGATGTTCGCGGTGAAGCCCTGCTCGCTATGGGCGATCACGAACTTCGCATCAGGCAGCGGCTTGGCGAGCTCGACGATCTTCGCGAAGGGAATCCCCTCCCACCGCTGATCGAGACGTGACCACGTCGTGACGCAGTGCATGTCCGCGGTGACGGTGGTCTCGTCGAGCTCCTGAAACTGTTTCCAGTCGAGCTTGATCTCGTTCTGGACCTTTCCGAACACGCGGAAGTCCCACCGCTGCGGGTCGAACCGCGGGACCGACCCGTAGTGCAGCACCGGCCACTTCTCGGTGAGGTACTGGCCCGGCGGCACTCGTGCGGCGATCTCTGCCGGCAGCTCGCTCTTCTTGGTGAAGAACTTCATCAACCGAGTCCCGCGGCGCGCCGCAGCATCTTGAACGTGTAGATGCCGGTGTCGTGCCCGTCCGCCCACTCGGGCGTCAGTCCGTAGCGGCCCACCGCGTATACCTCCTTCAGGGTCGTCTGCTGCTCGCTGAACTTCGTATCGCTGTTCACGTTACCCGCAAATGTGCCCTCGCCCGAGCAATACGCGCATGGACACGCGCGACGGAGGCCCTCCCACTCGTATTCAGTCAGCTGGCCGTCGTCCCACTTCATGCGGAACAGCTTCTTGTCAGCGACTATTTCCCAGTCGGTGGGTCGGTGGAAGACATCGGCCACTCCGTCGATGATACGAACGTGACGGCCACGCTGGACGACTTCCGCAAGATCGAGATGCGCGTCGGGCGGATCGTCGCGGTCGATGACTTCCCGGAGGCGCGCAACCCCTCGTACAAGCTCATGATCGATTTCGGTCCGCACGGCACGCGTAAGTCTTCGGCCGCGGTGCGACAGTGGTATGACAAGCGCGCCCTTCTCGGCCGGCTGGTGGTCTGTGTGACGAACTTTCCTTCCCGCCGTATCGCGACCTTCGACAGCGAAGTTCTCACTCTCGGAGCAATTCAGGCCGATGGCCGGGTTGTGCTCCTCGAGCCAGATCGCGACGCGGAACTAGGAAGCCCGATCGGCTAGGAGGCGGCGCCTAGCGTTGCGGGTCCTGTCCCGGGTCGGGGGTCTGCCCTCTCGCTACCGGTCCGCTTGCTTCGCGTCTGGACCAACCGCAGCGACGCGGCCAATGGACACTCGAGTGCAGACCCGCCTCCCCGTGCCACCCGCAACGCGCCGTGCTCGCCTCTGTCCAGCTCGTGCTTACCACTCAAAAAACACGAGCCGGTCGAAAGGCCAGAAGCGGAGGATGACTTTACCGATGATGTTCCCGACGGGGACCGGCCCGAATGTGCGCGAGTCGGACGAGAAGGTCCGGTTGTCACCCATCACGAAGATCTGACCGTCCGGGACCGTGAATGGGTAGACGATCTGGGGCGCCTGGGGCTGGGTCGCACCGTGGGCCTGCGGGAAGTCCACCGGCTTTCCATTCACAAAGACGCTCCCGTTCCGAAGATCGACCGTCTCGCCGGCCACAGCGATCACCCGCTTCACGTACGGAATCGTTGCATCGGGAATTGGCGGATTGAAGACGATGATGTCGCCGCGCTGCGCGACCCCGAAACGGTAGTCGAGCTTACTCACCAGGACGCGATCGTTCTGCAGCAGCGTCGGCACCATCGAGTTCTGACGGACCTCGGTGACCTGGACGACGAACAGGTTGAGAACGACGGAAATGACGACCGCAAGTGCGAGCGCCTGGACGATCTCGAGGATGGCGCGCCACGAGAACGGCGGTTCGCCGGCAGTCTCGTACTCAGGAGGAGTCACCGTCTGGGGAGCTGCCACTCGAAACCAGTGTAGGGATGAACGCGGGACCGGCTAGGCGAACGCCGGGATCAATTCCTCAGACGACCGCTCGACCATCTCCGCCGCGCGGTCTTTTGGAAACGCGCACAGGTATTGGTCGAGTCCGGCGCCCGCATACGCTCGTATCTTGTCGATGAGGGGTTTGGCGTCGGCCTCGAGGATGCTCGCGGACCAGTGCGAGCGCTGGAGCCGCACCTTTCGCTTTGACGCCCCCTCCGCCGCTTCGAGTTCACGGAACGAAGCAGCCATCTCTTCGGGGGTGAGGTCGGCACCGCCGTCGCCGTGCTTGCCGAGGTCGAACCCGTCGGCGTACCGGGCCGCCAGGCGCATCACGCGGGGCCCGGCTCCCCCGATCCAAACGGGCGGACGCGGCTGCTGCGTCGGCTTGGGCGCGCAGACCGCGTCGTCGATGCGGTAGTGCTTGCCGTGGAAGGTCGCGCGATCGTCCTTCCAGAGGCGCTCCGTGATCTCGATGCCCTCGCGGAGCTGATCCACGCGATCGCCGGGCGACGGGAAGTCGTACCCGTAGGCTCGGTACTCATTTTCCTTCCACCCGGCGCCGATCCCGAATTCGAGCCGGCCGCCGGAGATGTGGTCGACGCTCGCCGCCATCTTCGCCTGGAGCGCGGGGTTGCGGTACTGGACGGCGGCGACGAGGACACCGAGTCGGATCGTGGTCGTGTCCCGCGCGAGAGCGGCGAGGAGCGTCCACGCCTCGAGGCAGTTGCGATCGGGCGTCCCACCGGGACCGCCGAAGAAATGGTCGCTTACCCAGAACGACGCGAAGCCGGACGTCTCGGCGCGCTGTGCGAGATCGCAGATCCCCGTGTACGACCACCCCGCCGCGGGCGACACGATGACTCCGAGTTTCATTCCCCCTCCGTGAGCGGGACCTTACTGCGGGCAGGCGCGAAGCGCTCTGCCCAAGCAGCAGACCGCAGGGCCGCGAGGCCCGAGGACTACTGGCTCGGAGTCTCCCAGTCGTTGGGGATGACGTGCACCCACGTCTGGCCTTGATCGAGAAGGATCCTCTCGCCCGAAGAGTTCTTGAAGATGAACGGGTCGGTGTTGCTCGCGCGGCTCCACGTGGCCTCCTGACGGAGGCCATCCCGGAAGATCGTCGCCGCGCCCGTCCCGGTAAGGCGCATGTCGTGCGCGTGCGCGCCGGCCGCGTCGACGATCTCCGGCACCTCCCAGATCTCGGTGTGGATGATCGCGACGTTCGCGGCTGCGATTGGCTGGTTATTCACCGCGTCGATGTCGCGCACCGCCTTTCCGGCGTTGTTCTGAAAGCGCGCGTACGTCCGCGTCTGCGGGTCGTATTCGTACTTCACGAGCGAGATGTCCTCGCGATACGGGATCGTGAGCTCGGTCGCGGCCGTCGCGCCGGCCATGCCGGCGATGTTCGCCGCGTGATCCGTCGCGGCGAGGAAGCCCCATGAGGGGATCTGCTGTGGCGTGTCGGCGCCGTGCGCCGCGATCGCCTGCCGCATCGCGGCGGCGCTCGTGAACATGTTGTAGGGACCCGGGCGGAACGTCACGCGGTAGTAGCCGCTCGTGTAGTCGGCCGATAGGTCCACGTAGTTGCCGTTCGCGGCATCGCCCTGAATGAGCGGCATCTCGTAGGCGGAAGTGCCCGAGTACACGAGCGCGCCACGGACCATCGGTGTGAGCGATCGGTCCGCGAGTCGCGCGCTGCGGATGTTCCCGATCGTCTGAGGATCC
>VBDV01000107.1 GCA_005882765.1 Chloroflexota bacterium
TGTCGACGCTGGGCAACCAGGGTGTCGTCGCGGTCCGCAACGCCGAGCTGTACGACGACAACCAGCGAAGCATCTGGGAGCTCAAGAACCTGCAGGAGGCGCTGCAGGCGGCCACCTCCACACTCGACCTCAACCAGGTTCTGCAGCAGGTGCTGGCCGGCGCGGCCAAGGCCTCATCCGCGCAGATCGGGTGTCTGGCGCTGGACGAAAGCGGACGGCTCATTCTGAAAGGAGGCTTTGGCACCGACTCCAAAACGGCCGAGAAGCTCGCGCTGCAGCTCGGTGGCGACATCTGCAAGCAGGTGATGACGACCAAGCAGCCCTTCATGGAGGCGATGGAGCGCAAGCCCGGGACCGACAGCCCGCTCAATCCACGCGCGGTTCTGTGCGTGCCGATCACGCTCCGCGGCACGCCGCTGGGCGTCCTGTTCCTCGCCAACTACCAGGTGGGCCGCGTGTTCAGCAACGACCACCGCAACCTCGTCACCGAACTGGCGACGCAGGCAGCAGTGGCCATCGACAACGCTCGATTGTTCAAGGACCGCGAAGAGGTCATCCTGTCAGCCCTCGAAGCGCTGGCGAATGCGGTCGACGCACGCGACCCCTACACGGCAGGCCACTCGCAGCGTGTGACGCAGTACGCGCTGATGATCGCGCGCCAGATGAAGTACTCACCGAAGGACCAGGGCGCGTGGGTCCGCCTCGAGCGCGGTGTGCGGCTGCACGACATCGGCAAGATCGGCGTGCCGGATGCGGTGCTGCAGAAGCCTGGGAAGCTGACGGACGAGGAGTTCGCCAAGATGAAGGCGCACACGACCGTCGGCTTCAACATCCTTAGCGGCCTCAAGATGCTGACCGACGAGCTCGTGATCGTGCGCTCGCATCACGAGCGCTATGACGGCAAGGGCTATCCCGACCGCAAGAAAGGCGACGACCTGCCGATCTTCGCGTGGATCGCCAGCGCGGCCGACGCGATCGACGCGATGACCTCGGACAGGCCTTACCGCAAGGGAATGTCGCTGGAGGTCGCGATCGACCAGGTCCGCCAGGGCGCCGGCACGCATTTCCACCCGGACGTCGCCGAGGCGGTGCTGGACGCGGCGCACAACGGCACGCTAAAGCTGATCCCGCAGGAGTCGTTCTTCAAAGACGCTCCGGCGATCGGGGCCTTCGAGAACCCGCTGCCCGACGATCCACGGCCAACGGCACGAATGAAGGGCCCGACGCAGGGGTAGCCTCTCAGTACGCCTTCGCGAGCGCGACCCGAAGCGTTGCCGGCCTTCCGCACACAAAGCAGTTGCCTGACGGCCTGGTGTCCTCGTCGATGGTGCGGATGGTCACGCCGCCCGCGTCGGTCTTGACACGCGCCTCCTCGGCCTCGTCACCGCACCACTGCACCCAGACGAAGCCTCCTCGGTCGCGGAAGTGGGCGATCACCTCGTCCAGCGTGCCGAGCTCGAACGTGTTCGCTCGCTGAAATGCCTGCGCGCGCTCGAAGAGCCGTGTCTGGAACTTTTGCAGCTCGCCCCCGAGCGCCTGCGCCAGGCCCGCGGCCGGCAGCGCACGCTTCTCCCGCGACAGCCGGTCCACCAGCTCGACCTGGCCGGCGTCGGCGTCGCGCCCGCCGACGTTCAGGCGAAGAGGAACCCCCTTCAGCTCCCAGTGCGCATATTTGTCGCCTGGCCTCTCATCGCGCCAGTCGACGCGGGAGCGAATGCCTGCCGCCTTGAGCTCGGGCGCCCAGCTGTTGATGAACTTCTCCACCTTGGCTCGGCCCTCCGCGTCGCGGAAGATCGGCACGACCACCACCTGCACAGGTGCGACCTTCGGTGGAACGATCAGGCCCGAGTCATCGCCGTGCGCCATCACGATGGCGCCGACCATGCGGGTGCTGATGCCCCACGAGGTGGAGTAGCACAGCTCGCGCTCGTTGTCCTTGTTGGAGAACGAGATGTCGTAGGCGCGCGAGAAGTTCTGCCCGAAGTAATGCGACGTGCCCATCTGAAGCGCCAGGCCGTCGCGCATCAAGCCCTCGAGCGTCAGCGTGTAGACCGCGCCCGGAAACGTCTCCGACGGCGACTTCCGCCCGATGAGCACGGGCACCGCCAGCCAGTCCTCGGCGATCGAGCGGTAGTAGTTGAGGATGAGGTTGGCCTCATCCATGCCCTCCTGCGCATAGGCGTGGAATGTGTGGCCCTCCTGCCACCAGAACTCGCGGCTGCGCAGGAACAGGCGCGAGCGCATCTCCCACCGCACGACGCTGTTCCACTGGTTCGTCAGCTTCGGCAGGTCTCGGTGGCTCTGGATGTAGCGCTTGATGATCGCGCCGATGATGGTCTCCGACGTGGGCCGCACGGCGAGCGGGTCCTCGAGCTCCTCCATGCGAGCGCCGGCTTTCGTCACCCAGGCGACCTCGGGGGCGAAGCCCTCGACGTGCTCGGCCTCCTTCATCAGGAACTCGCGCGGGATCAGCAGCGGGAAGGCCCAGTTCTCGTGCCCGCTCTCCTTGATCATGTCGTCGAAGGCGCGCTGGATCGCTTCCCACATCGCCCAGCCGTATGGCCGAACGACCATCATGCCGCGGACCCCTGACCAGTCCGCCAGCTCGGCCTTGCGGACGACGTCGGTGTACCAACGGTCGAAGTCGTCGGACATCTTGGTGATGTCCTTCACGAAATCCTGCTGCTCTTCCACTGTCTCTTTCATTCTCTAACCACGTGCTTGATCGCTCGAGGTGAGTTCGGCGCCCCCTCCCAGCCTCCCCAATTCGTGGGGAGGGGCGCTACGACGGGAGCGGAGCCGGCGCGGGGGCGTGCTCGGCCGCGATCGCGTCGATCTCGGCGAGAAGCACTTGCAGGAGCTCTTCCTGGGGCACCGTGCGGTACAGCTTACCTTTCCTGAAAATCACGCCCTTGCCGCGGCCGCCGGTCACACCGATGTCGGCGTGCCGAGCCTCGGCGGGGCCGTTCACCACGCAGCCCATGACCGCGACGGTGATCGGAACCTTGAGCGCGGCGATGTGGGCCTCGACCGCTTTGACGGTGGGCACCATGTCGTACTCGAGCCGCCCGCACGTCGGGCAGGCGACAAGGGTCGGGCTCTCGTTGCGAATGGCTAGGGTCTTCAGGATCTCGTGCGCGACCCGCACCTCCTCGCGAGGATCGGACGTCGCCAGCGACACCCGAATCGTGTCGCCGATGCCTTCGCTGAGCAGGATGCCCATCCCGACAGCGCTGCGGATGCTGCCGGCCTGGACGGGCCCGGACTCGGTGACGCCGAGGTGGATCGGGTAAGGGCGCGCGGCGGCGAACTTGCGGTTCGCGAGCACGTTGGTCCAGACGTCGGTCGCTTTCAGCGAGACCTTGACGAAGCCCGGACCATAGTCCAGGTCCTCGAGGATCTTGCAATGGCCGAGCGCCACCTCGACCATGCGCTCCGCGGTGCGCTCGCGGTCGTCGCGGTTGACCTGGTGCTGCTCGCGCATGCTCTTGTGCACCTCTTCGGGCAGCGAGCCGGCGTTCACGCCGATGCGGAACGGGATCTGCCGCTCCTTGGCGGCGGTCACAACCTTGACGACCTTGTCGCGGTCGGGGATGTTGCCTGGGTTCAGCCGCAGGCAGTGCACGCCGGCCTCGATCGCCAGCAGCGCGAGCGTGTGGTC
>VBDV01000108.1 GCA_005882765.1 Chloroflexota bacterium
CGTCTCTCCCCCATTAAAGGAAAGGGCGCGCAGGAGATTCACATGACGATCATCCGCGAGAACACCGAGGACGCGTACACGCAGGAGGGCCAGCGAACCGGCGTCGGCACGCCTCAGGAGGTCGCCAGCGTACCGATGCGGTTCACACGGCCCGGCGTCGAGCGGATCATCCGCTACGCCTTCGAGCTCGCGATGAGGAACGGGCAGAAACACGTCACCCTCGTCGACAAGGCGAACGCCATTCCCATCCAAGAGATCTGGCGCGACGTCTTCGAGGAGGTCGGGAAGAGCTTCCCTGACGTGCGGCGCGACGCGATGTACGTCGACGCCGCCGCGATGTGGATGGTCCTCAAGCCCGAGCAGTTCGACGTCGTGGTCACGACGAATCTCTTCGGCGACATCATCTCCGACCTCGGTGCCGCGCTCGCCGGTGGGCTTGGTACGGCATCGTCAGGGAACATCAACCCCGGCAAGGTGTCCGTCTTCGAGCCGATCCACGGGAGCGCACCGAAGTACGCGGGCAAAGGCGTAGCAAGTCCGATCGCCGCGATCGGCGCCTTGGGACTCCTGCTCATGCACATCGGCCAGGGGGACGCGGCGGCGTCGATCGAGCGCGCGATCCGTGATGGCCTGCAAAGCGGCGAAATCAAAGGCGTCGAAGCAGGCAGCCAGCGCACTGACGAAGTCGGGGAGTTGATCGCTCGCGCCGTGTCGCGCTGAGCCCGCACCGGGCTAGCTTGCTTGACAGCGCGCTTTCAATTGCTGGGACCCCAGGCGAATCAGCGGTGAGGAAGGTCTGTGTTCAGACGGAGTCTGGTATCCGCATGCGTGCTTATCCCGATGGTCGCGTTGCTCGTTCTTTCCGCCCCGACCTCGACTGTGCGCGCGGCGACCGCCGCCGATGCGGCGAGTGGTCCGACGATCATCCGGTCTCTCAATAACGACGTCTCCATCGCGCTCACGGCGATGGCCGATATCGGTGACCCAGACAAGAAAGACAAGAAGGTCAAGCCGCATCGCGAGATCCCTGGCCACTCACACGGTGGCGCGAGCGCGGCGCAGCCCGCAAGTTCCGTCGTGGCCGCGGCGCCGGCGCTTCTCAACTCATTCGCCGGAGTCGGAAACGGCTTCAGCGGACCGAACGGGACGTTCAGCGTCAACTCCGCACCGCCCGACACGAACGGCGCGGTCGGCCCGAATCATTACGTCGAGACCGTCAACACGAGCTTCGCGATCTTCAACAAGAGCGGGACGCCGATCTACGGACCAGTTCCGATTAATCAGGTCTGGTCCGGGTTCGGTGGCGGCTGTCAGTCGAACAACGACGGCGACCCGACGGTCGTCTACGACGGCATCGCGGATCGCTGGATCGTCAGCCAGTTCTCGGTGACGACGACGCCGTACCTCATGTGCGTCGCCGTCTCGACGACCAGTGACCCGACCGGTTCGTACTACCGCTACTCGTTCAGCTACGGGACCGTGAACTTTCCCGACTACCCGAAGCTCTCGGTCTGGCCTGACGCCTACTACCTCACCGTGAACCTCTTCGCGAACGGCAGCACCTTCGCGGGCGCGGGCGTCGCGGCTCTCGACCGATCGAAGATGCTCGCGGGACAGCCCGCGACGCAGCAGCTTTTCTATACGGGCACCGCGTACGGCGGCCTCCTCGCATCCACGCTCGATGGATCGCGGCTTCCGCCGGCGGGCTCGCCCAACTACCTCGTCGCGCTCGGCACGACCTCGAGCCTCGCCACGTGGAAGTACCACGTCGACTGGACGACGCCGTCCAACTCGACGTTCAGCGCGCCGACGAGCCTCGCGGTGGCCTCGTACTCGGAAGCCTGCGCCGGAGGCACCTGCATCCCGCAGTCCGGCACGACGCAGCGCCTCGATTCTCTGGCTGACCGTGTGATGTACCGGCTCGCCTATCGCAACTTCGGCGACCACGAGGCGCTCGTCGTGAACCACAGCGTGACCGCTGGTTCGTCCACCGGCGTGCGCTGGTACGAGCTCCGGCCGAGCGGTGGCAACCTGACCGTCTTCCAGCAGGGGACCTACGCGCCCGACGCGAGCTACCGCTGGATGGGCAGCATCGCGATGGACCAGGCCGGAGGCATCGGCCTCGGCTTCAGCGTCTCCAGCTCGAGCCTCAAGCCGCAGATCCATTACACCGGTCGCCTCGCCACAGATCCGGCGGGCCAGATGAGCCAGGGCGAAGGCACGATCATCAACGGCGCCGGCGCGCAGACCGGCCGGGGCCTGAGCCGCTGGGGCGACTACACCTCGATGGGTATCGACCCGGCGGACGGATGCACCTTCTGGTACGCGAACGAGTACATCCCCGCGAACGGCGCGTTCAACTGGAGCACTCGGATCGGCACGTTCAAGCTGCCGGGCTGCGGTGTCACGAACGACTTCTCGATCAGCGCGAGCCCGAGCTCCGTCTCCGCGACACAGAACGGAAGCGCGACCTCGACCATCGCGACTGCCGTGACCAGCGGTTCCGCACAGACCGTCTCGCTGAGCGCGAGCGGCCTGCCCTCAGGCGCCACGGCCTCGTTCAGTCCCGCATCGGTGACCGCCGGAGGCAGCTCGACGCTAACGCTCGGCGCGGGCACCGCGGCTGCCGGGACGTACACGATCACGGTCACCGGGACCGGCGCGAGCGCGACGCACAGCACGACCGTCACCTTCACGATCACGACGCCGGTCGCGAATGACTTCTCGATCAGCGCGAGCCCCACAAGCCTCTCCCTCGCGCAAGGCGCGAACGGCACGTCCGCCATCTCTACCGCCGTGACGAGCGGCACCGCCGAAACGGTGGACCTCACCGTGAGCGGCACCCCGGCGGGCGCGACCGCGACCCTCAGCCCGACCTCGGTCACGGCCGGCGGAGGCTCCACGCTCACCGTCGGCGCGGGGACGGCCGCACCGGGCACGTACACGCTGACGGTCACCGGCAGCGCTACGAGTGCGACGCACAGCACCTCGGTCAGCTTGACCGTCACCGCGGCGCCACCATCCGATGACTTCTCCATCAGCGCGAACCCGACCAGTCTCTCGTTGGTCCAGGGCCAAAGCGGGACCTCGACCATCTCGACCGCTGTGACCAGCGGTTCGGCTCAGACCGTCTCGCTCAGCACGAGCGGGGTGCCATCGGGCGCCACGGCCTCCCTCGATCCCACATCGGTCACCGCGGGCGCCAGCTCGACGCTGACGCTCGGCGCGGGCAGCGCAACGCCGGGCACGTACACGGTGACGGTCACCGGAACCGGCACGAGCGCGACCCACTCGACGACCGTTTCGTTGACGGTCACCGCGCCGCCGCCGCCGAATGACTTCTCCATCAGCGCGAACCCGACCAGTCTCTCTTTGGTCCAAGGCCAGAGCGGGATCTCGACCATCTCGACGGCGCTGACGAGCGGCTCCGCCGAAACAATCAACCTCACCGTGAGCGGCACGTCAGGTGGCGCGTCCGCAGGGCTGAGTCCGACCTGGGTGACGACGGGTGGCGGCTCGACCCTGACGGTCGGCGCGGGCACCGCCACGCCGGGCACGTACACGCTGACGGTCACCGGCACTGCCACGAGCGCGACGCATAGCACCTCGGTCAGCCTCACGGTGACCGCTCCAGCGGCGAGTGGCATCACCAACGGTGACTTCGAAAATGGCCTCACCGGCTGGACGACGGTCGGGAGCACGGCAACCTCATCGACCGCCCACGGTGGTCTCGCGTCGGCGATGGTCGGGAGCGGCTCGCCGTTCAACGGCGACAGCTCCGTCGCCCAGACGTTCACCGCACCGGCAGCCGGCGGCACGCTCTCGTTCTTCTACCGCGTGGTCTGCACGGA
>VBDV01000178.1 GCA_005882765.1 Chloroflexota bacterium
GTCCCGCAGATCTCCGCGATCATGGGCCCGTGCGCGGGCGGCGCGGTCTACTCGCCCGCGATCACCGACTTCGTCGTGATGGTCCGCGATACGAGCTACATGTTCGTCACCGGTCCCAACGTGGTGAAGACCGTGACGCACGAGGACGTGACGCTCGACGAGCTGGGGGGCGCTGACGTGCACGCGCATCGCTCGGGCGTTGCGCATTTCGAGGCGGATGACGAGGTGAGCTGCGCGGCGCTGCTCCGACGGCTGGTCGGGTTCCTGCCATCGAACAATCTCGACCCGGCCCCGATCGTCGCGACCGACGACGCGCCCGATCGCGAGGAGCCGTCCTTGGACGGAATCGTCCCCGATGCCTCGAACAAGCCCTACGACATGAAAGAGGTCATCCGCCACGTCGTCGACGATGAGGATGTGCTCGAGGTGCACGAGGGCTGGGCGCAGAACATCATCTGCGCCTTCGCGCGCCTCGACGGCCGTTCGATCGGGGTGGTCGCGCAGCAGCCCATGATCCTCGCCGGCGTTCTGGACATCGACGCATCGATCAAAGCGGCGCGCTTCGTGCGTTTCTGCGACGCCTTCAACATCCCGCTCGTCACGTTCGTCGACGTCCCGGGATTCCTTCCCGGCACGGCGCAGGAGCACGCCGGGATCATCCGCAACGGCGCGAAGCTCCTCTACGCGTACGCCGAGGCGACCGTACCGAAGCTCACCGTCATCACGCGAAAGGCCTACGGCGGCGCGTACGACGTCATGTCGAGCAAGCACATCCGCGGCGACTACAACGTCGCGTGGCCGAGCGCGGAGATCGCGGTCATGGGCCCCGAAGGCGCCGTGAACGTGATCTATCGCGACGAGATCGCAAAGGCCAAGGACCCCGACCTCCGGCGGACCCAGCTCGTCGCCGAATATGTCGCGCGGTTCGCGAATCCGTACGTCGCCGCGGCGCGCGGCTATCTGGACGACGTGATCGAGCCGCGAGAGACGCGGCCTCGCCTGGTCGCCGCGCTACGCTCTCTCGCAAACAAGCGGGACGCGAATCCGCGGCGCAAGCACGGCAACATCCCGCTGTAAGAGGGGGGAACGGCGCTCACCTCCGTCCTCGTCGCCAATCGCGGCGAGATCGCGCTTCGCATCGTTCGCGCCTGCCACGATCTCGGCATCCGCGCGATCGCCGTCTACAGCGACGCCGACCGCGACGCGCTGCACGTCCGTGTCGCGGACGCGGCGTATCCGATCGGCCCGGCGGCGGCGCGCGAGAGCTACCTGAACGCGGCACGGATCATCGAGGTCGCGAAACGATCGGGCTGCGACGCAGTCCATCCCGGGTACGGCTTTCTCTCCGAGAACGCCGACTTCGCCCAGGCGGTCGCCGACGCAGGGCTCGTCTTCGTCGGCCCGCCCGCGAAGGTCCAGCGTCTCCTCGGCGAGAAGACAGCAGCGCGCCGCCTCGCGCGTGAGGTGGAGGTTCCCGTCGCCAAGGGTACGGAGCCGCTGCGCGACGCCGTCGCGGCTCGCCAGGCGGCGAAAGAGATCGGTTATCCGGTGCTACTCAAGCCAGCCGGTGGTGGCGGCGGCAAAGGGATGCGCGTCGTCGCCCGCGACGAAGGTTTCGACGCCGCCTGGCGAGGCGCGACCGGCGAAGCGACCGCAGCCTTCGGACAGCCGGCGCTCTATCTGGAGCGGCAGATCATGAACGCGCGCCATGTCGAGATGCAGATCCTGGCGGATGGACACGGAACGGTGGTGTGGCTCGGTGAGCGCGACTGCTCGATCCAGCGGCGCCACCAGAAGCTGATCGAGGAGTCACCAGGGCCGAGCGTCACCGAGGAGCTGCGCGCCAAGCTTGGTGCGGCGGCTGTTCGCATCGCCAAGCGAGCGGGGTACGTGAACGCGGGCACGGTCGAGTTCCTCGTCGAGGCGTACGGGCAGTTCAACTTCCTCGAGGTGAACACGCGCTTGCAAGTCGAGCACCCTGTGACCGAGATGGTCACCGGTATTGATCTCGTCGCGTTGCAGCTCCGCATCGCCGGGGGCGAGCCGCTGCCGTTCACGCAGGACCAGATCGAGAGGCGGGGCGCGGCCATCGAGTGCCGCATCACGGCAGAGGATCCGTTCGCCGGGTTCGTACCCGCGAGTGGACGGGTTGCGCTCGTGCGCGAGCCCGCCGGTCCCGGCATCCGTGTCGATTCGGCGCTGTTTTCTGGAATGACCGTGCCCAGTGAGTACGACTCGCTCCTCGCGAAGGTCATCGCCTTTGGAGGCAATCGCGAGGAGGCGGTCGGTCGGATGCGTCGAGCACTCGAGGAGATGCGCGTCGCCGGGATTCCCACGTCGCTGCCCTTCCATCGCGCCGCGCTGTTCGAGCAGGATTTTGTCACGGGGCGCTACGACACCGATTTCGTCGCGCGATGGGATCCCAAAAAGGGGCCGGACCTCCCCGACGGCACAGTGACAGCAGGTGCGCTCGCCGCGGTCCTCGCGATGCGATCGCGCGGCGAGCGGCGCGCGGTGCCGGTCGCCGATCCCGCGTGGGGGCGGGCGGGCCGCGAGGACGCTCTTCGCTAATGCGTTACGAGGTCACGCTCGACGATCGTCTCGTCCGCGTGGAGCTCGCCGACCACGGACGGTTCACAATCGATGACCGCGCCGTCGCCGCCGACATCCGCGAGACCGTACGCGGGCGCCAGTGGTCGATCACGGTCGACGGCGAGAGCCACGAAATCACCGTGGTCACGCACGATCCGCTCCGTCTCGACGTCGACGGTCACGATGTCCGCGCGACGGTCGTTGACGAGCGCGCGCTCCGCGCGAATCGCGGCGCCGCAGGAACGCGCAGCGGACGGGTCGAGCTGCGGGCGCCCATGCCGGGGCTGCTGAAGGCGGTGCACGTCAAGGAAGGCGATCGGGTCGCCGCCGACGCTCCGCTCGCCACACTGGAGGCGATGAAGATGGAGAACGAGCTGCTCGCGCCGTCCGCCGGCCGTATCGTCAAAGTCGGCGCAGCAGCGGGCGCGAAGGTGGAGGCGGGCGCCGTCCTGATCGTGATCGCGAGTGACTAAGAGGCCGCGCGAGGGATCGTATCGGTCGCATTGACGGAACGCTCATTTTTCGCGCGCGCTAGCGGTAGTACTCGCGGCGTAGTCCCTTCAGGTGGTACCCGTGGCGAACGCCGGCCTCGACTATCCGCAGCCGGTGCGCATTCCACGTCTGTTCGCCCAGAGCGCCGCTCTCATCGTCCTCGCCGCCGCCTGCATTCCGGCGGCCGCGAGCGCGCCGGCCGTCCCGGCGCACCTGAGGGTGGCGACCGCCCTGGTCCTTCACGTCGACGACGTCAAGAGCGGCGCGACCCAGTCGCTCGACACCGCGCTCACGGCGGACGACGCGGCGGCGATCCTCGGGATCGCCGGGCTCACGGGTGATCTCTTCGCGCAGAACGGGTTCGTGAATGGCTACGTCCGAGCGTTCGCGTGGAAAGACGCCTCGCCGTTGGCCGCACGGGCGATGGCGTGCACGACGTACCTGTTCGCCGATCCGGTCGGTGCGCACGACACGCTGTCGCTCATCGTCCGAACGGCCGATGAGGCCGGGGTCGACCGCATGTCGCTCGGCGCCTCCGTGGGTGATGAGTCCGCTGGCTTTCAGATCGACACCGAATTCAAAGATTTGCTCGGGGCGTCGATCTCAATGACGACGACCGGTGTCGTGTTCCGGCACGCGAATGCCCTGAGCCTGGTCTCGTATCGCGCGCCGTCGAATCAGGACGACCCCGGCTACGTGATCGCGCTCGCGCGCAAGCAGCTCGATCTGCAGAAGGCGGTCGCGCCGGTGGGTGTGACCATACCCGACCTCGTGGCGGCGCCACGGGTGGAATCCTTCGGTTCGAGCCACACCGACGCGACGAACTTGGTGCTCACTGTCAAGGACGTGCCCGGGGGGATGCGCGCTCGGAGCGAGGGCGCGTTGACGGCGCAGGCATTCGCGGCCGGCGATGCCGATACCGGCGCCATGTTCGAGAGCCACGGTTTTCTCTCGGCGTACGGCAGGGTCTTCACCCGCAGCAGTCAGTTTGGCAAAGAGGCGACGGTCATCAGGAGCGAAACCGCGATCCTGACGGACAACCGTGGCGCGCACGAGGCGTTCCGTGATTTATCCGACCTCGCAAGCGCCGTGGGCGCGCGCGCGTTGGGTACCGTCGGCGCGGGTGACGAATCCCGCGCGTTTCGTCTCGACGACTACGAGGAGGATGCGAGCTACATCGAAATCTTGTTTCGGCACCGCAACGCGGTGAGCATCGTTGAGATCCAATTCCCGGCCCGGTTGGTGAACGAAGCGCTCAGCGTCGATCTCGCCACGAAACAAGTCACCCGCCAACTCGTCGATCTCGGGATGCTGAAGCCTCTCCGTTAGACGACCCGGGGCACACACCCGCGGGTACCATCGCCTCGTGCCCAGGAAGAGCCGCGACCGCGCCGAGTGGGAGCGAACGAAGTACGCGGAGGCCACCAAGCGCGTTCCGGAGCGCGCGAAATTCGAGACCACGTACGGCGCGCCGTTGCCCCCCGTCTACGACGCCGGCGGGGCCGACCCGGGATTCCCTGGTGAACCACCGTTCACGCGCGGGGTGCAGCCGACGATGTACCGCGGTCGCCTCTGGACGATGCGGCAGTACGCGGGCTTCGGCACCGCCGAGGAGTCCAACGCCCGGTACCGCTATCTGCTCGCGCACGGCCAGACCGGGCTGTCCGTCGCGTTCGACCTACCGACGCAGATGGGCTACGACGCCGACGATCCGAGCGTCGCCGGCGAGGTCGGGAAGGTCGGCGTGTCGATCAGCTCCCTCGAGGACTTCGCCCTGCTCTTCGAGGGCATACCCATCGGCGACGTGACGACCTCGATGACGATCAACGCGACCGCGGCGATCCTCCTCGCGATGTACGCCGCCGTCGCGAAGCGGCAGGGCGTCCCCGCCGAGCGGGTCGGCGGCACGACGCAGAACGACATCCTCAAGGAGTACATCGCACGCGGGACGTACATCTTCCCGCCGCGCCCTTCGATGCGGCTCGCCACCGATCTCATCGCGTACTGCGCGGAGCGCCACCCGCGCTGGAATCCGATCTCGATCAGCGGCTATCACATCCGCGAGGCCGGTGCGGACGCCGTCCAGGAGCTCGCGTTCACTTTTGCCGACGCGATCGCGTACGTCGACGCTGCGGTGGAGCGCGGGCTCGACGTCGATCGCTTCGCGCCGCAGCTCTCGTTCTTTTTCGCGGCGCACTCGACGCTCCTCGAGGAGGTCGCGAAATTTCGTGCCGCCCGCCGTGTGTGGGCGCACATCATGCGCGAGCGCTACGGTGCAAATGCGCCGGCGTCGCTTGCCCTCCGCTTCCACACTCAGACGATGGGCTCGACGCTCACGGCGCAGCAGCCGCGCAACAACATCGTCCGCACGGCGATCGAGGCGCTCGCCGCTGTACTCGGCGGCACTCAGTCGCTCCACACCAACGCATTCGACGAAGCGCTCGGGCTGCCGACCGAGGAGTCGGTCCGGATCGCCCTGCGAACGCAGCAGATCATCGCGGAGGAATCCGGCGTCGCGGAGACGATCGACCCGCTCGGAGGCGCTCACGCCATCGAAGCGCTGACCGGCGACATCGAGCGTCGCGCGCTCGCCGAGATCGCGAAGATCGATGGCGAGGGTGGCGCGCTCGCGGGTATCGAGCGGGGCTACCAGCAGCGTGCCATCGAAGATTCCGCGTACAAGCAGCAGCGCGCCATCGAGGGCAAAGAGAAGGTCATCGTCGGCGTCAACGCCTATCGCACCGAGGGCGAGCAGCCGGAGGTCCCGATCACGCGCGTCGACCCGACCGTGGTGGAGCGCCAGCGCGAGCGGCTCGCCAAATTGCGGTCGCGGCGCGATGCCGGCCGCGCGGCCAAGGCCCGCACCGACCTCGTGACCGGCGCCGAGGGGACCGCGAACCTCGTGCCGCTCATCCTCGCGGCGGTGGAGGTCGACGTGACGCTTGGAGAGATTTGCGCCGACCTGCGCGGCGTCTTCGGCACCTACGTTCCGCCACGTCTGTGAAGCTCGGTCCGCTGCACCACATCGCGATCGCCGTATCGCGCATCGAAGAGGCGCTTCCGTTTTACCGCGACACGCTTGGCTTCACCGCCGAGCAGGTCCACGACCTTGCGGACCAGCACGTCCGCGTCGTCTTTCTGGGCGACAAGAACCAGCGCATCGAGCTCGTGCAGCCGACCGACGGTGAGTCGGGGGTCGCGAAGTTCGTGGCCGAGCATCCCAGGCCCACCCTCCACCACGTCTGTTACGTCGTCGACGACCTCGCCGGCACGCTCGGACGGCTGCAGAGCGAAGGGATCGAGCTTGTGGATCGCGCCCCACGACGCGGCGCCGAAGGGATGGTCGCGTTCATCCATCCGCGAGCGTCGGGTGGCGTGCTCATCGAGCTCATCGACCGCGCGAGCCTTCGCGATTCCATACCATGACAGGAGTGCGTCCGCGGATCGCGCTCACGCTGTCCCGACCGTCGGCGTTCCAAGAGGCCTCGCACAAGCGGTATCGCGATGCGCTCGAGGCCGCAGGCGCCGATCTCGTCGTCCTGCATCCTGGCGACGCGGTGCCAAGCGACGTCGACGGCGTCTGCATCTCTGGTGGTGGCGACATCGAGCCAGCGCGGTACGGTGCGCTCGATGTCGCGTGCGCTGACGTTGACCCCGACCGTGATGCGCTCGAGATCGATGTCGCGAGGGCCGCGATCGCGCGCGACCTTCCGGTACTCGGTATCTGCCGCGGATTCCAGATCCTGAACGTCGTGCGCGACGGAGGCCTCATCCAGGATGTGCCCGGACATAGGCCGGAGGAGCGCGAGGGCCTCGTCGAGCACCGCGACGTGACGGTCCGACCCGGGTCGCGTCTCGCGATGGCGACGGGCGGGGCTCCGCTTACGGTCAACTCGCGGCATCACCAGGCTGTGACCGAAGAAACGCTTGGGCGAGGGCTCGTCGCGACAGCGGTCGTCGACGATCTCGTCGAGGCGTTCGAGCTTGCGGACCGTCGGTGGGTGGTGGGCGTGCAGTGGCACCCCGAGCGGACCAATGAGGTCTCGCCCGAGGCGCGCCGGATCTTCGACGCCTTCGTGCAGGAGGCGGCGCGCACCGCGACGGCGACTCGATGACGGTCTCGACCGGGACCGAAGCTCCGGTCGAGCGGGCTCGCGTCACTCTCGATCGATCGCTCCGGGTCGCCCTCGTTCATGGCCGCGAAGAAGCATCGCGTCTCGCGGTTGCTCAGCTTGCTCTCGCGTCGGGCGGCCAGATCGTTGCGCGCCTTCGAGCGAACGATCCGCGCTCGTTCGTGGAGGCCGCGCAGGCCCTGCGCGACGCGAAGCCCGACGTCGTCGTGATCCACGGTGGACCGAAGGACGAGCGGGCTCTATGCGAGCTCCTCGAAGCGCTGCGTCTGGGATGCGGCGCGCAACGGCCGATGCCGCGCATCTTGGGCCTCGTCGAGACCAGTGTCGCTCACGCTCTCCGCCTTCGCGCCGACCCGTTCGAGTTCGAGCGCTTCGCGGCCGCCTCCGAGATGGTCGACGCCCTTCGCGCGGTGCGCCGCGCTCGGAACGACGACCTCGCCCTGCGTGACACGGTCATCGAGGACGCCGCGCGGTCCCTGGCGACGACGAACGGGACCACGGCGCTGGCTGTCGACGTGACGGAGCGTTCGACGTCACTCGTCCTTGCGCGCCCGGACGGTCGGATTGAAGCCGCTCACCTCGTCCCTCTCGGACTGGGTATGGGCGCAGATCACGTCGTGGTCCGTGCCAGCCTCGACAACGTCCGCCGCTGGCTGCCGTGGCCAATCGATGCGCCCGCGTTGCTCGAGCGCGTCTTCAATCGCTCGCGGCTGTCCGGAGGTCCCGCGACGACCGAGGCCGCCGTCCTGCTCGAGATGGCTCTCGCCCGCGAGGCGATCTCGCACGCACTCCGCGACGCGGCCGACGCGGCGCTCGACGTCCCCGCGATGCGTTCCGCGCAATCCATTCTCATCACGGGTCAGGCGGCGTCGTTTCCAACGGCTGGACAGAGCCTCCTCGTTCTCGTGGATGGCCTCGAGCCGAGTGCGGTCTCGACGGTGTTCCGCGAGCCCGATGAGGGACGCGCCCAGCGCATTGGCATGGTGGTAACGGTGACGCCGCGGCGGACGGCGAAGATCCGGATCGTTCGCGCGTCTGGCCGAAGCGTGGCCCAGGTGGCTCCGGGATCCTTTGGTCTCGTAGAGATCGGCAGTGACGTCGAAGTCGCAGTCGACGGCGCGGGCGTACGAGGTCACGGACGGTCGGGCGAGCTTGGGATCCTCATCGACGCGCGTGGACGACCACTCCGGCTTCCGGAGCGCGATGGCGAGCGCATCCCAGCTGTCGCGCGATGGCACACCGCGCTACAAGCGGCGGCCGACGACCGGAGATCGACATGACCTGGCGTCGCGAGCGCTGGAGCGCCGACCACTCGCTGCCCATCGGAGTGACTAAGCGTGCGCAAGTTGGTGAGCTCGTGCGCGCCGGCGACATCATTGCCGCGGGCGCCACCCTCGCGGGCGCGCTCCGAATACCCGGCGCGCGACGTCTCGGCCTTTCGCCTTCCGATCTCAACCGGGAGCTCCGCGCGCGGGTCGGCAGCGACGTGGTTGCCGGAACGGTGCTCGCGCGCGTCGGGCGCCGCTTCGCCCGGAGCGTCACTGCGCCCATCGATGGACGCCTCCTGCATGTCACGGTCGACGGCGACCTCTACATCGCCCCCATCGTCGATCGCTGGACCGTGCGCGCGACTCTCGACGGTGTCGTCTCGCGCTCCGACGACGCGATCGTGGAGATCGAGGGCGATGCCTGGTGCTTTCAGGGTGCGGCGGCGTACGGGCCTGACGCGATCGGCGAGCTCACTCTCGGTGTCGACGGGCCAAACGCTGATCTTGCGGCGGCGCGTATCGACGTACGTCTGGGCGGCCGGATCATCGTCGGCGGCGCGCGCGTGTCGGCTGAGGTCATCACGCGCGCGCACGCGTGCGGCGCGGCTGGACTGGTTGCCGGTGGCGTTCCCCCGGCAGGCCTGCGTGTCGTGTACGGGGACGCGGTGACCGCGTCGGGGTCACCCAGCCGCGACGACCGGCCGACGGTCCTTTGTCTTATGGGGTTCGGGTCGGGAGCGCTCCCGCAGGCTGTCTACGAGCCGTTCGCTGCGCTCGCCGGCGCGCGCGCCGCGATCCACACCGCGTCGGCCCGGCTCTTCGTCTTCAGCACCGCGGACATCGGTCAGTCCGAGACGCCGTCACCCGAGGTCGGGCTCACCGAAGACCGGCCCGCGACCGACGTACCCGTGGAGAGCGCGGACGCCGAGACTGACGAGACCGACAGGGAACACGAGGAGCCGGCGCAGACCGAGGAAGAGCTCACCCCGAGCGCGAGCGACGGCAGCCCCAGGGGGTAGGGGCCCCTGACGGGGCGGAGGCCCTGCGAGCGGTAGCCTCCGTTCGTGGCACGACGTCGACGGCGCCGCGAGCGGCGCGAGCGCCCCGAGCAGCGCGCGCAGCGCCCCGATAAGCGCGAAACGCGTGGGGATGAGAAGCGGCGCGAAGCGTTCGAAGCCGAGCGCGTCTCTCTGGTCAAGCGCCGAAGATTCGTCGGCGCGCTCGCATTCCTTCCGCTCATCGGCAACCTTGGGTGTGGCTTCGGCATCACCCCGGCCTGCGCGGTGCCGACGGAGTGGTGGCTCGCGATCTTCGCCGCGCTCTTCGGCTCGTATCTCGGCATCACGCTTCGACTCTTCCTCGATCGTCGACGCTTCGTGCGCGAGTCTGCCGGTCGGTCGTCATGAGATGAAGACGATCGATCTCGTCAGTCATTCCTCTCTGCACACGGAGCGGCTCGGCGAACGTCTGGGGCGCGCGGCGCGACCGAACGACGTATTCGCACTCTCAGGCGAGCTCGGGACGGGGAAGACGGTCCTCGCGCGCGGCATTGCGATCGGTCTCGGGATCGATGCGTCGGACATCTCGAGCCCGACGTTCATCATCCTTCGCGAGCACGGAGGCGGACGGCTTCCGTTCTTTCACATCGACCTGTACCGCCTCGAGGGAGTCGACCTGGCGAACACCGGGTGGGAAGAGAGTCTTGAAGCCGGCGGGGTTACGGTGATCGAGTGGCCCGACCGCGCGGGTCCGCTGCTGCCCGACGATCGCCTCGAGGTGAAGCTCGAGCACATCGCCGATACAAAACGGCGCATCGTCGTGTCGGCGACGGGGCCACGCTCCGCGGAGTTCGTAGAGGAGCTGCGCGCCAGTGTTATTAGCGCTTGACACGTCGACCGACTGGGCGTCGGTCGCGCTCTTCGACGGCCGCGATGTCCTCGCCGAGGAGACCTGGCACGCGCAGCGGCGGCAGGGGGACGAGCTCTTCCCGGCGATCGAGCGCGCGCTTCTCATGACCCGGACAGCGCTCTCGTCGGTCGACCGCGTCGCAGTCGCGGTCGGGCCCGGGTCCTTCACCGGTCTTCGCGTCGCGATCGCTGCCGGGCAGGGCATCGCCCGAGGAAACGGTGCCGCCCTGGTCGGCATCTCGACCCTCGACGTGCTCGCGTACCCGCACGCGCCATCGAAGCAGCGGACCTGCCCGCTGCTCCGCGCCGGACGGGACCAGTTCTACGCCGCGTTCTATCAGGAGCGGAACCGCAAGTGGATGCGTCGCTCGCCGTTCCTCGTGGCGTCGCTCGACGAGATCTGCCGGCAGATCGGCACGCACACGCTCTTCGTGGGGGAGATCGACGCCGAGATGGAGGCGGCCCTCCGCGACCTGCTCGGCCCAAAGGCGCTGTTCGCGTCGCCCGCCTCGCGCGTCCGCCGCGCGGGCTACCTCGCCGAGCTCGGCTGGCGCGAGCTCGAGACGCGCACGCAGGTGAAGATCAGCGAGATCGAGCCGTTGTACGTGCGGCAGCCCTCGATCCGTGGCTCTTTCGAGCAACCCTTCGCCTCACCACCCTCAGACGAGCGCGCGCTTGGCCTTCCGAAGCGGTCCTGAGTTAGTTTCAGAGGGATGGTCGCCACATTTCCGATCGTCATTGAGGACATGACCCTCGACGACATCGATGGCGTGCAGGAGGTCGAGCGCGCGTCGTTCCCGGTCCCCTGGCCGGCGAACGCGTTCCGCCACGAGCTCACCCAGAACAAGAACGCGCGTTACCTCGTCGCGCGCGAGGGCGGCCGCATCGTCGGGTATGCCGGACTCTGGCTGATGGTCGACGAAGCGCACATCACCACGTTCGCCGTACATCCCGACAACCGCCGTCAGCGGATCGGTGAGCGGATGCTCGTGCGCGTGTTCGAGCTGGCGGCGGCACTCAATGCCGAGTGGCTGACCCTCGAGGTGCGCGCGTCGAATCTCGCGGCCCAGAAGCTGTACGAGAAGTACGGCTTCCGTCGCGCGGGCGTGCGTCGCCGCTACTACTCGGACAACAACGAAGACGCGCTCATCATGTGGACCGAGCGGCTGCGCGAGCGGCCTGTTCGCGAACGTCTCGCGAAGCTCAAGGCAGAGCTGCAGGAGACGGGTTGAGGATCCTCGCGATCGAGACGTCGTGCGATGAGACCGGCGTCGCGATCGTCGAGGACGGCCGGCGGATCCGCTCGAACATCGTGGCCTCGCAGCTCGTCCACCAGGACACCGGCGGCATCGTCCCGGAGGTCGCGGCGCGCGAGCACCTCCGTTCGCTCGACGTCCTGACCGAGAAGGCACTGCGGGATGCGGGGCGGCAGCTCGCGGAGATCGACGCCGTGGCCGCGACGGTCGGGCCCGGGCTCATCGGATGCCTTCTCGTCGGCGCGAACTACGCGCGTGGCCTCGCGCTCGCGGCCGGCCTGCCGTTCGTCGGCGTGAATCATCTCGAGGGCCACGTGTACGCGAACTGGCTGTACGAGACCGAGGACATCCCGCCGGAGCCCGAGATCCCCGCGATCGTCCTCGTCGTGAGCGGCGCGCACAGCGATCTCGTGTTGATGGAGGCGCATCGGCGGTTTCGGCCTTTGGGCCGGACGATCGACGACGCGGCGGGCGAGGCGTTCGACAAGGTCGCGCGTCTTCTTCATCTCGGGTTCCCGGGCGGCCCGGTGATCGAGCGGGTCGCAAAGGACGGAAACCCGAACGCGTTCCCTCTTCCGCGAGCGCTCCCGGCAGATCGGTTCGACTTCTCGTTCAGCGGTCTCAAGACCGCTGTGCTGCGCCTCGTGCGTGAGCTCGAGAAGAAGGGGGACGTCCCGGTCGCCGACGTGGCCGCGTCGTTCCAGAAAGCGATCACCGAGATGCTCGCGGAGAAGACGGCGCGGGCCGCCGCCGAGCACGCGGTCGAGACCGTTCTCCTTGGTGGGGGTGTCGCCGCGAATCTGGTCCTCCGCGAGGCGATCGCGAGGCGCATCGGCCATCCCCTCCGCGTGCCGCGCCCCGGCCTGTGCACGGACAACGGCGCGATGATCGGCGCGGCCGCGTTCTACGTGCTGCGCCATCGCGGCACGGAGATTCCGGTCGCCGCGCGCAGCGATCTCAAGCTCGCGTGACCAAGGAGGAGCTTTCCGCCGTGCTCGCCGAGGCGCAGACGCGCGCGAAGACCGACGGCTCGGGCAACGACGTGCCCGAGCTCGTCCTCCGGATCCTCACCGCGGCGAGCGGGACCGAGAGCGTGCGCGAATCACTAAAGGACGTGAAGGCCGGTC
>VBDV01000179.1 GCA_005882765.1 Chloroflexota bacterium
CGCGAGCGTGGCGTGGACACTCTTCGGCTCGTCGGCGACTGCACCAACATCTGCGTGCTCTACACGGCGGCAGACGCGCGGAACCTGGGCTACGCGGTCGAGGTGCCCGCGAACGCGGTCACCTCGTTCGATGAGCAGGCGCACCGCGACGCGCTGCGCGAGCTCGAGAAGACGCTCGGAGCGAAGATCCTGGGCTAGCCGAACGCGACCCGCGCCGCGAGCGCCAGGATGATGACCGAGCTCACCACCGCTGTGATGCGCTGCAGGCGCGGTGTGAGGCGCCCGTGGAGGCTCGCGCCCGCCACCGCGAGGACCTCCTGCCAGGACAGCGACGAGAGGAATGCCCCGAGGACGAATACGGCACGGCTCGCGAAGTCGGCCGAGACTTCCGGTAACGCGATCGCAAGGGACGCGAAGTAGATGACCGTCGGCGGATTGAGCATGGTGAGTCCGAGGAACATCAGGTACGTGCCGGCCGTGCCTGTGCCGCTCGAATCCCGCTCGACCGCCTGAGGCACGGCGAGAAGACCGCGGAGCGCAATGACCGCGAGGGCCGCACCGGCGACGAGTCGCGCCGCGGGCAGGATCGGCGCAAGGAAGGCCGAGACCGCCGCGCCGAACAGCATGGCAATAGTCGCGAAGACGAGGTCGGCCGTTGCCGTGCCGGCACCGGCCGATGCCGCGGCGCGGAGCCCTCGCCGCACGCCCGTGCGCACGATGAGGATCGCGATCGGCCCGAACGGGATCGCGATCGCGTAACCGGCCGCGACGCCGAGCAGGAACGACGGTCCCACTAGACGTTGGTCTTGTTGAAGCGCTTGGCCTTCATCTCGAAACGAGGGAGGGTTCCGTGCGCGACGGCTTCGACCACACAGCGGATGCCGAGCTCGCGATGGATCGCGCCGGCGACACGCTCGGCGACGTCCGCGGGCGCCTCGACAGTGCACCGAAGCTCGTCCATCTCGCGGACCCGTGCCAACGCGATGCGGTACTCGCCCACCTCGTCGAACCGACGAAGGATCGCCTCGATCGCGCTCGGGAACACGTTCACACCGCGCACGGTGACCATGTCGTCCACGCGGCCGGCGATGCCGCCGGCAAGCTTCACCAGAGTGCGCCCGCAGGAGCAGGTACCCCGCACGGCCGTCACGCGATCCCCCGTCCGGTAGCGGATGACGGGCATACCCCATCGGCCAAGATTGGTGAGGACGAGCTCGCCATCGCCCTCTTCGCGCGCCTCGCCGGTCGTCGTGTCGACCACCTCGGCGATGAACTCCGATTCATTGATGTGGACGCCGTCACGCGCAGAGCACGAGAAGCCATGCGCACCGACTTCGGTCGCACCGGTGTGGTCGAATGCCTCCACCCCGAGGTCCTTCTCTATGCGCTCGCGGGTCGCCGGGATCGAAGCGCCGGGCTCTCCGGCGTGTATGGACAACCGAAGCGCGGATCGCGAGAGGTCGATGCCTTCATCGCGCGCCGCCTCCCCCAAGCGGAGCGCATACGTCGGCGTGCACATGAGCACGGTGGCCTCGGTAGCGACGATCGCCGCTACGCGCTCCGTCGTCGTCATCGCGCCGCCGGTGAGGCACATCGCCCCGAGACGCTCGGCACCGGCGAACGCCGACCAGAACCCGACAAATGGGCCAAACGAGAACGCGAAGAAGATGCGATCGCGCGCAGTGACCCCAGCCGCGCGGTATATCGGCTGCCAGCACTCCCGCCACCATTCCCACGATTCGGCTGTGTCGAGAACGCGCAGCGGCCTCCCGGTCGTACCGCTCGTCTGATGGAGACGGACATACCGCTCGAGCGGATACGTGAGGTTCGTGCCGAAGGGCGGCCGCGCAGCCTGATCCTCGGAGAGCTCGGTCTTCGTGGTGAACGGCAGGTCGCCAAGGCTGCTCGCGCGTTCGGACAGTCTCGCGCGATAGAACGGGTTCGTCCGGCGAAGCTCAGGCAGCCTCGCTGCGAGTCGCTCCCACTGCGCGCGCCGCCGCTCCCGGTCGGTCCACGTTTCGAATGTGTCGAGCTCGGCCATCGGTGCGCGGAGTCTACCGACGCACGCCGCGCTGTCGGGATGGGCTTTGTGTTACAGAGCGTTCTGTGATACAAACTCGATGCTCGCTTCAGGCGCAGGAGGTACATCGAGATGAACGCCGACGAAGCGCGCGAGAGCCTCGCGTTCTCGGAGTACGCGAGAAAGAGAGCGCGAGACGATATGAGTCGTCCGTGGCTCGCCCTCGTGCTGCTGGCAACCCTCTCCGTCGTCAGTCTTTCCCTCACCGAGTCTGCTGCCTCGCTAACTGGGCTCTTCTGGGCCTTCGCCGGCCCACTCGGTGCCGGCGCGATCGCGCTCTACGCGTACCGGCGCAGCCGGTCGAGCGGGATCGAGAGCAGTCCTCTTGGGTACGTCGCGATCACCGCGGGACTCCTTATCCTCGCGTACACCGCCGGGAGGCTCGGCTTCGCCTTCCAGGTCCCCGCGGTGGCTCGCTTCGGTCCCGCCATCGCCGTCGCCGCAGGTTTCCTCGCACTGGCGTGGATCGAGCGCAGCTGGATGGTGGCCGCGATTTCCGCGGCTCTCCTCGCCGTCACCGTGGCGATCATCGGCTTTGACCTCAGCCCGCAGCAGAGCAAGGCGCTTCTGTTCGGCCTGTACGGGTTCACGCTTCTCGCGGTCGGGTTCAGCCTGCGGGTTGGTCGGAACCTAGGGTGACCCACCCAAGCTCAGCCCTCGACGACACCATCCATCAGCGCGTCCGACTCGGGATCCTCGCCGTGCTCTCGGAGTCACGTCGGGCGGATTTCGCGTACTTGCAGGAGGTGCTCGAAGTCACGGCGGGGAACCTGTCCCAGCATCTCGCGATCCTCGAAGACGC
The DNA here is from genome assembly GCA_005882765.1 of Chloroflexota bacterium. Lineage (GTDB taxonomy): Bacteria > Chloroflexota > Limnocylindria > P2-11E > P2-11E > 3-1-20CM-2-70-9. The sequence continues at coordinate 2,883 of VBDV01000179.1, forward strand.
GGGTCATATCCAGATCGCGAAAGCATTCGAGGACAAGCGCCCGCGTACCTGGGTCACCGTGACACGCAAGGGGCGGACGGCCCTCGCCGCCGAGGTCGCCACGATGCGCGCGCTGCTCGATGGGATCGGGAGCGGCCAGCGGCCCTGAATTAGCCTCGTTGTACTATCAGCCGTACGCGTATGGCAGAGAGTACGACGGTGCTGCGTCCGGTCCCGGCCGTCGACAAGGCGGCGCGGGTCTTGCGGGCTCTCGCCGACGGCGGGCGTCCTATGGGCATCAGCGAGCTCGCGCGGTCCCTGGACGTTTCGAAGGGCACGCTCCGCGACGTGCTCCTCACCCTCGCGCAGTTCGGCTTCGTCGTGCGCGATCCCGACACGCGCTTTCGGCTCGGGCCGGAGCTCCGTACGCTGGCCAACGCGTCCGCCCCTGACCTTCGCTCGCTGGCGCAGCCGTACCTCGTTTCGCTGATGGAGAGCTTCGGAGAGACCGCGATCCTCGGGATCGTCGTCGATGGCAAGCTCGAGATCGCGGCGCGCGCCGAACCGGCCACCGACCTGCACATGACGGCCCCGCTCGGGCGCCGGCTCCCCCTCGACAAGGGCGCGCATGGAAAGGTCCTCGCGGGGCGCGCGGAGGTCGGGTACGACGACCAGGAGCTCTTCGCCGGGGTGCGCGCGGTCGCGGCGCCGATCGTTGACGCCCGCGATCGTCGTGTCGCGGTCGTGATGGTCGTCGGCTTCAAAGAGCGCGTCGATCTTCGGACGCTCCGGCGCATCGGCGAGCGCTGCGTTTCGGCGGCGCGTGCGGTCTCGCAGCGCATCGGCGCGGAGGCCGCGTGACGAAGCAGCTCCTCACCCTTCGCGTGAACGGCGAGCCGCGAACGATCGCGGCGGATTCACACCACACGCTCCTCGAGGTCCTTCGCGAGGAGCTCGGCCTCACCGGCACGAAGCATGGATGCGAGCTCGGCGAGTGCGGGGCGTGCACCGTCCTTGTCGATGGCGTTCCGGTCCTTGCGTGCCTGACGCTTCCCGCTCTGGTGGGCGACGCCGACGTGACGACGGTCGAAGGGCTTGCGAATGGTGCAGGGGCAGGGGCCCCTGGGCGCGAAGCGACGCTGCACCCGCTGCAAATCGCGTTCGCGGAAGAGGGCGCAGCGCAGTGCGGCTACTGCACCCCCGGAATGCTCATGACCGCGAAGGCGCTACTCGATACGACGGCTCGGCCGACGCGCGCCCAGATCGCTTCGGCGATCAGCGGCAATCTCTGCCGCTGTACGGGCTACACGGCCATCTATGAAGCGATAGAGAAGGCGGCGAGCCGAGCATGAGCGAGTTCTCGGTCATCGGTCGGCGGCTCCCGAAGGTGAACTCATGGGCGCACCTCACCGGCGAGGCGCGGTACGCCGACGACCTTTTCCTCCCGCGCATGCTCTACGGGCGCGTTCTCCGGTCGACGCGCCCTCACGCCCGCATCCGCCGCGTGGACACTGGCCGCGCGCTCGCGTACCCCGGCGTCGTGGCGGTCGTGACCGGCGCGGACATGCCCGAGAAGATGGGGATCATGCCGTCGACGCAGGACGAGACGGCGCTGGCGGTGGATCGTGTCCGGTACGTCGGCGAGCCAGTCGCGGCCGTCGCGGCGCTGGACGAGGACATCGCGTTCGATGCGCTGTCGCTGATCCAGGTCGATTACGAGGACCTCGAGCCGATCTTCACGATCGAGGAGGCCCTCGAGCGCGAGGACGTGAAGATCCACGACGAAGCCAAGCGCGCCAACGTCTTCAAGGAGGTCCACCTCTCATTCGGCGACCTCGAAGGCGGTTTCGCGGCCGCGGACCACGTGCGCGACGACTGGTTCTTCTTCGAAGGCAACACGCATGCGCCGATCGAGTCGCACAGCGCCGTCGCCTCGTACGGCCCCGATGACAAGCTGACCCTCTGGACCGCGACGCAGGTCCCCCACTACCTGCACCGCGAGCTCGAGAAGGTCCTCGGCCTGCCGCGCTCGCGCATCCGTGTGATCGCGACGCCGAACGGCGGCGCGTTCGGCGGCAAGAGCGATCCGTTTGGCCACGAGTTCGCGGCCGCGCTTCTCTCGATCCGCACGCGGCGACCGGTCAAGATCACGCTCGACCGCGAGGAGGTCTTCTACGCCCACCGCGGCCGGCACCCGGTGAAGATGCGCATCCGCACCGGCGTGAAGAAGGACGGCGAGATCACGGCCGTGCACTACCAGAGCTGGCTGGACGGCGGCGCGTACGCGTCGTACGGGATCGCGACCACGTACTACACCGGCGCGCTTTTGACGGTCACGTACCGCATCCCGGCGTATAAGTTCGACGGCGTCCGCGTCTATACGAACAAGCCGCCGTGCGGTCCGAAGCGCGGGCACGGCACGACACAGCCGCGCTACGGCTTCGAGTGCCAGATCGACAAGATCGCCGAAGACCTCGATCTCGATCCACTCGAGTATCGAAAGAAGATCCTGCAGCCGGCGAACAGCCGCACGGTCAACGACCTCCGGATCACGTCGATGGGCCTCGGCGAATGCCTGGATGCACTGCAACGATCGACGCGCTACTCGGAGAGGCGCGGGCAGCTCGGCCGCGGCAAAGGCATCGGCCTCGCCGGAAGCGCGTACATCTCAGGAGCGGGCCTTCCCATCTACTGGAACGAGATGCCTCATTCCGGGGCTGAGATCCGCATCGATCGCGGCGGCGGCGTCACTGTCATGTGCGGCACCTCGGAGATCGGCCAAGGGTCCGACAACATGCTCGCGTCGGTCGCCGCGGAGGCGCTTGGCGTCATGCCGGCCGATGTTCACGTGGTGTCGGGTGACACGTCGCTCGCGCCGGTGGACCTTGGCAGCTACTCGAGTCGCGTCACGTTCATGGCCGGCAATGCGGTCCGGGATGCGGCGATGAAGCTCCGCGCGCTGCTCGTCGCGGCCGCGGCGGAGAAGCTCGAGGTCCCCGCCGATCGCCTGCTTTCCGCATACGGCCGCATCTACGACCGCGACGACCCGTCGAAGTTCATCGCGTTCGCCGATGCCGCGGTCCTGGCTGAGTCCAAGCACGGGACGCTCGTGGCGGCGGGCAGCTACAAGCCGCCCAAGGGCATCGGCGGTTCCTTCAAGGGCGCCGGCGTGGGGCCGACGCCGGCGTACTCGTACCAGGCCGCGGTCGCCGAGGTGACGGTCGACATGGACACCGGCATGGTGACCGTCGACAAGGTGACGACCGCGCACGACTGCGGGCGCGCGCTGAACCCGGCGAACGTCGAGGGCCAGGTCGAGGGCTCCGCCTACATGGGCTACGGCGAGATCATCGGCGAGGAACAGGTCTTCCGCGGCGGCCTGCACAAGAAGCCATCGCTCCTCGACTACAAGATCCCGACGTCGCTCGACACGCCGGTCCTCGAGGCGATCGTGGTCGAGAGCGTCGATGCCGAGGGTCCCTTCGGCGCGAAGGAGGCCGGCGAAGGCCCGCTCAACCCGGTGATCCCGGCGATCGCGAACGCGGTCTACGACGCGATCGGCGTGCGCTTCGACGAAACGCCGATCACGGCGGAGAAGATCCTGACCGCGCTCGGAAAGCGCGATCGACGCGGCGAGCAGAAGACGCGGATCGGCCCCGACGGCCTCGACACGGGAAAGGCCGACCCAAAACGCGCGCTCCGCCGGCTCACGGCGTCGACCGACGCGCGCGAACGCAAGAGGCCGAACTAGTGCTCCGGCTTCCACGTTTTCGTTTGGTCGAGCCCCGCTCGTACGGGGAAGCGGCGCAGCTCCTCGCCGAGAACGGTGCCGGTGCGCTCGATCGGTCCAAAGGCACACCGACGCTCCGCGTGATGCTCGTCGCGGGGGGCACCGACCTCTTCCCCAACATGAAACGGCGGCAGTTCACCCCCGAGGTGCTCATCTCTCTCGCGCGCGTTCGCGACGCCTCGGGCATTCAGCGCAACGGCCATCTCGACATCAGCGCCGGGACGACGCTCTCGGCGATCGCGCACGATCCGGGGATTCGCGAGCGCTCGACCGCACTCGCCGAAGCCGCGGAGGTCGTGAGCACCCCGCAGCTTCGCAACATGGGAACGATCGGCGGCAACATCTGCCTGGACACGCGGTGCAACTGGTACGACCAGTCGCTTTTCTGGCGCACCGCTGAAGGCTTCTGCATGAAGACCAATCCGGACGTCGTATGCCGCGTGGCGACGTCGAGCCCGCGTTGCCTCGCGGTCGCGAGCGCCGACACCGTCCCCGCGTTGCTTGTCCTCGGCGCCACGGTGCACTTCGAAGACGCGGAGGGCGGGCGTGACGTAGCCCTGTCCGAGCTGTACCGCGAGGACGGCATCCGGCCGATGGCGATGCGCCAGGACGAGGTCCTGACAGACATCACGCTGCCGGAAGCCGATGGCTGGCGTAGCACCTACTTGAAGATGCGCGACCGGAACTCCTTCGACTTCCCGGTCGCCGCAGTGGCGGCCGCGGTCCGCTGGGATGGCACCCGGGTGTCCGAGGCGCGGGTTGCCATCACGGCGCTCGGCTCGCGGCCTCAGCTTGTCGAGGACGCCGCACGGCCCCTGGTCGGGACGACACTCGACGACGTCACCATCGCGCTCGCCGCCGAGGCGGTCCACAAAGCGGCTCGCCCGCTGGACAACACCTCCGGCACGATCTCGCAGCGCAAGCGCGCGGCCCTCGTGTTGACGGAGCGCGCGCTCCGTTCATTGCGTCCGGCCTAGCCGTGCGCGCTGTCGCCGTGGTCACCGCCGCGGGATCGGCCGAGCGCTTCGGTGGAAAGAAGCTGCTCACGCCGATCGACGGCGAGCCGCTCCTCGATCACACCATCCGCGCGCTGCTCGAAGGCGGGGTCGCCGAAGTGATCGTCGTGGTCGGCCGCGATGCGCGCGCGGAGATCGAACGGGACGTCAACTCGATGCTCGATCCTCGCGTCCGTCCGGTCGAGAATCCCGATCCGTCGCGCGGAATGTTCAGCTCGATCCAGGAAGGCGTCGCTCAGGCGCAGGGCGACACGATCCTCGTGATGCCCGGCGACATGCCCTTCATCTCCCCGGAGACCGTCCGCGCGGTGATCGCGGCATATGAGCGCAAGCCGGCGATCGTGTCACCTCGCTATCGCGGGAAGCGCGGCCACCCCGTCGCGTTGCCTTCTTCGCTTCGTGACGAGATCCGCGCGGCGGAACCGCGCGCGACCTTGCACGATGTCATCCACACGCACGAGGACATGCGCACCGACGTCGATGTCGACGATCCCGGAGTCGTCCGAGACGTCGATCGACAAGAGGACTTAGGTAGCTGAAGGGCCGCGGTCCGAGGGGCTCCCGTGCTCGCGGGTCCCTCCCTCGGCCACGTAGGGCCTCGGGTCCCGCTGCGCGCGCGAGCCCCTCGTCCCGCGCCCCCGCGCGGCCCTCGATCAACGCCGTTTCTTAAGAGAATTGGGGAAGGCGGATACTGATTCCATGCGGGAAATCTTCGCTCGGATGGCCGAGCTCGAGCGTGAGGGGCGGCGGTTCGCGGTGGCGACCGTGGTTCGCACGACCGGCAGCACTCCGCAGGTGGTCGGCGCGAAGCTCCTCGTCGACGACCTCGGGCGCCTCGTCGGGACGCTCGGCGGAGGGTGCGTCGAAGGCGACGCGTTCGTCGAAGCCAAACACGTCATCGAGAGCGGCGAGCCCTCGCTACGCGAGTACGAGCTGACCGAAGATCTCGCCTGGGACACGGGCCTCGTGTGTGGCGGCACGATGTGGATCTCCATCGAGCCGGGCGAGCGGGTCCTCCGCTTTGCCGGACGCGACCTTCTCGGCGATGTCCTCGCGGCGTCCGCAGGCGGCAAGCCCGTCGCCGTCGCGACGCTGATGCGCAAGCGCGGGAAGGACGTGATCGCCGCCGGCAAGCTGTTCGTGGAGACGGACGCGAAGGGCGGCGGAACACTGGGCGACAACGCCCTCGACGCGCGGGCGCGCGCCGCCGCGATGGAGACGCTGCGTCAGGGGACGGCGCGCACGGTCGTCCTGGACGAGGCGACCGAGCTACTCGTCGAGCCGGTGCTATCGCGACCGCGCCTCATCATCGCGGGCGGCGGACACGTCGGGCTCGCGATCGCAAAGCTCGGCGTCCAGCTGGACTACGACGTCACGGTGATCGACGACCGTCCGGAGTTCGCGAACCGCGAGCGGTTCCCTGGCGCGAGCGAGGTCGTGAACATGGACATGGTCAAGGCGATCGAGACGATGCCGATCGGGTGGAACTCCTTCGTGATCGTCGCGACGCGGGGCCACAAGCTGGACTCGCATTGCCTCCGCGCGGCGGTCAAGACCGACGCGCGGTACGTCGGGCTTCTCGGCAGCAAGCGGAAGACGATCCTCATCGCGCAGATGCTGCGTGGCGAGGGCATTCCGGAGGACCGCATCCGCGCGGTCCATGCTCCGGTGGGACTGGATCTCGGGGGCCGCACGCCCGCGGAGATCGCACTTTCCGTCCTCGCCGAGCTATCGGTCGAGCGCTACGGCGGGTCGGGTCGGCCGCTCCGCCTCTCGGACGAGATCTTCGAGCGGACGATCGGCGTGACGAAACGGGAGTAGCTCAGGCGGCGAGCGCGCACGGGGTCATCCGCAGCGAACGACTCGACCTCATCCTGATGCCGGTCCCGCTCCTGGATGCTCTGATCGCGGGCGACCGCAGCGCGGCCGCGCAGCTCGCGGGGTACCGGATACCGAGCGAGTTTCCGAACGGCGCCGCGCTCAAGCTCATCCGCTACCGGCGCGACCAGATCGCGAACGACCCCTCCTGGGCGCCGTGGTCGCTACGAGCGATCGTGCTGCGCGACGGCGGCGTGATGGTCGGCTACGTCAACTTCCACGGACCGCCCGGCGTGAACGACACCGCGACGCCGAAGGCGGTGGAGCTCGGGTGGACCGTGTTCGCGCACCAGCGGAAGAAGGGGTACGCGACCGAGACGGCGCGCGCCCTCATGAATTGGGCCGCGACCGAGCACCGCATCAGCCGATTCATTTCATCGACGACACCCAACAACGCGCCGTCGCTGCGGGTTCACGACAAGCTGGGCTTCGTGCGAACCGGTCAGATCGTCGACGGAGAGATCATCTTCGAGCTGCGCCGCTAGGCGGGTTCGCTGATCTCGTTCACATCCTGCGGGTGCGGCGGCGTGCCTTCGGGACGATCGCTCGCGGCGGGTGGGCTGCCTCGACGTTTCTCGGTCAGACCTTCGCTCTGCTCTTCGTCGCGCTCGTGCTCGAGCTTCTTTGCTTTATCCATGGACTGGCTGACGCGCACGGCGCGTGCCACGCGACCCTTAGAGGCCTGACCACCATAGGTATGCGCGGCGTGACCACGCGTTCCACGCCTCGCGCTTGATGAGGAGAACGAATCCGGCGGTCAGAAGGATCGCTCCGCTCCCGCCGAAGAGCGCCCAGTTCGGGAGGCGATTCACCACGTCGATGCTCGCCCGAAGCGTCTCCAGCCCCAGCGCGGCCAGCGCGGCTGCGACAAGCCATCGGCGCCGCAACACCACCCCGACCCCGATAAGGAGCGCGATCTCCATGAACACGATCAGTGTTCCCGGCACGAACGGCTCGTTCCAGCTCGCAAGGAGCGGTGGCATCACAAAGAGCCCGGCACCGAGGACCTCCGCGCCGATGAGCGCGCGCTCGGCAAGGACGTTCGGGGCGTAGCGGATCGCCGCAAGAGCGATGGCGACGAGGGCAGCGCCCGCCGCGACGCCGTGGAACTGCCGCGCGAGGGGGTCGCCCAAGACCCAGACGGCTCCCAACGCCACTGCGCCGAGGCCCGCGCTCGCGAGCGCGCGGCGTGAGGACGCGAGACCGATCGCGAGGAGCGCGACGCTCTCGGCGAGAACGCGGGCCGCGTGCCCGCCGCCCGTGTTCGCGGGGGCGGTCAGCGTCCGCTCCATTCCGCTCGAGACGACGAGCGCCACGGCGAGGATCTCGAGCGCCATCTCGTACTCGCGCGGCAGGCGTCGCCGGAGGTAGCGCGGGATGGCGAGGACCAGACCGAGGATCGCCACGCCGGTCGCCGCGACGTACGGCTCGGCGCGCGTCGCATCCCGAAGCGCGAGCAGACCCATCGCTCCGAGCATCGCCGCCCCGGATGCGACAAGCGCGCGCCGCCCGGACCATAGGCCGAGCGCGACGATGACGACGCCGCCCGCCAGCACCGAGGCGCCGTGGGTGAGGGCGTCGTCGCCGAACGCGGTCGCGCGTACGAGTGGTGGAGCAAGCACGAGCAGCACGCCGACGACCTCGGCAGCTTCTCGCAGCCCGTTCGGCAGCCGCCACGAGATGCGCGGGACCGCGAGGACGAGGGCGATCGTGATGACACCGAAGGCCGCGGTCGAGGCCTCCAGCGCGAGCGGCGCCGCCGCGGCACGTACGACGACCAGACCGAGCGTGGCGATCGAAACCGCGCCGAGCTCGCGTAGGCCGCGGGCGCTCGCGAACCGCAGCAGGATCACGCTCTCCGCGAGAAGCAACAGCGTTCGGGTCACCGCGTCCGATTCCCAGCTCCGCACGTATGTGGGACCGAGAAGCGCGAGCGTGGCGGCCATCTGCGCCGGTAGGTAGAGGTCCGCCCGAAGCGCAGGGGATCCGAAGCGAACGATGCCCCAGGTCGCGAGCCCGAGATAGATCGCCGCAGGGATCGTGAACGCCTCGATCGCGACAGGATGCAGCCGCGCAACGACGATCAGGACACTTGCGAGGTAGGACGCCGTCGCGAACAGAGCGACCCGCTCCGAGCGGCGATGGAGCGCTTCGACGAGCGCGATCGTGCCGAACACAGCGAAGACCGGCGAGGTCGCGAGCCAAACCGGCGTGTCCCATACGGCCGCGGTCAGCGGGTGCGCGAACGCGAAGCCCAAACCGACGGTGACTCCGGCGAGGCCGGCGCCGATCGCGATTTCGCGCGTCACTCGTGCGAAGGCGTTCGCGCGGAATCGCGGGAGATACGCGGGAACGAAGAGCAGCAGGGCGGCGGCAGCGATGGCAACGGGGCGGAGCTCCTCCGATGGCTGCAGCCAGCGTCCGAGCGACACCGCGGCGACCGCGGCGAATCCCGCGGCGATCCAGAGACGCAGCGGCTGGCGCGTGTCGATCGCCACCCAAACGGCGCCGGCGGTCGCTACAGCCGCGAGCACGGTAGCGAGCGGCGGGTCGTTGTATGCGGCAGACATCACGACGACCGCGCTCGCGAGCCCCGCGACCGACCCGACGTCCGCGAGCATGTGTAAGCGTCGTCGCGCGATCGTCGCCAGCAGAAGGAGCCCTCCCGCAATCGGCGTGAACCCCAGGGCCAAGGCTCGCGG
>VBDV01000180.1 GCA_005882765.1 Chloroflexota bacterium
GTCTATGGCGGAGGAAGAGAGCGAACGGTCACCGCCATCCCGTGGACGCCGAGGATTTCCACCTCGCGTCCGCGGGCGATCGGCGCCGTCGCGGTCGCTGCGAGTGTCTGCACCGCACCGTCGTACGTGAGGGCGATCGTGCCATGTCCACGCTCGCCGATGCTTACCGTAACCGTTGCCTTTCGGCCGACGAGATCACGAAGAGCCGTCGGCTCACGGCCTTCCGCTCGCCGCAGCGCGGCGAAAATGCCGAACCCTACGCTGGCGCCGAAGGCCCCAAACGCGAGAGCAACGGCAGTCCTGCCGGCGGGACCGAGGCCGAACGCCGCGGCTCCGAACAGTCCGCCGATCCCGAACATCGCGAGGAATCCGAGAAGGACCGGCATCGCGGTGGCATCGTCCGTCCGTGTCGTGCGCAGGAATCGCAGACGCGGGTGCGGGAGGCGGACGGGCAGGTGAAGCCGAACGTGCAGGCCGCCGCCGATGCTCGAGAGAAGCAGGAGCGCCGTGCCGAGCACGGCAGAGCCGGTGAAGACCAGCTCCAGTGCGTCGGCGCTCATCGTGATCGCCAGCTTTCCGGAAGAGCTTCTTCCATAGCGATCCTACCGCGCGTCAAGTGTCTGATACGAGGAAATGGAAACGCGTTTCCGCGCTACGGTCGTAACTTGCTAGTTTACATCCGCCGTACGTTCCACCCGAGTAAGCCGCAGAACACGTAACCGAGCGCGTTGAAGCTCCCATGCCAGCGCACCATGTCCTCGAGCCCGATGGCTGAGATTTCGAGCGGGTTTCCGACCGCATACAGGGTCGCAAGCGTCATAGCCACGATGGCGGCCGCGGACGACACCGCGAGCAGACTTCTCGCGACCATGCCGCGGACGCGCGTCAGCACGGTCGCGAGGGCGATGAGCGCGACGAGTGCCGTTCCCGAGGCGAGGATCGCGGCGGCCGGCGCCTCGATCTGCCGGATGCCCGCGATGCCCAGCGCGACCAGCGCGGGCCCGACGATGACGAGCGAGGCCGCACCCACGTAGAGCGGCCAGAAGCGGCTACCTGCGGCGCGGACCTCGCGTCCGACGAAGCCGACGAGGATCGGCGACGCGAACCCGGCGTAGTGGAAATGGATCGCGGTGAGCAGCGGAACGTGCTCGCCGAAGTCCATGACCGGTAGACCCGACCGCCAGAGGACGAGCCATCCGCCCCCAACCGCGAGATACATGAACCCGACGGCGATGCAGAGCTCTTCGATACGCCCGCTCGAACCGAAGACGCGCGTCAGACCGTGGAGCGCGGCGAGCACCGTGAAGGCCAGCCAAATCAAGGCGATCGCCGCCGCGGGGATCCCGGAGGGCAGGACGATTGCGAGAATCGCCGCGGCAGCCGCGATCGGATAGGTCGCGATCAAAAGACGGCCGGTGCTGTCTCCCGGTCCCACGGCGCGGAGCGCGAGAGGGACGCACACCAGGATCGCGAACGCCGGGACGAGCGGTAGGGCCGCCAACGGGGTTATCCAACCATGGCGCTCGCCGAAGGCAAGTCGCAGAGGGCGCCCCGGCCGCGCCGATCCAGCCGCGGCCGCCGACCGCGGCGCCGCAGTCCGGACAAGGTTGCGCTGACACCTGGTGGCGCTAGCGGAGCGATCCCGCGACGCGCAGAAGATCCGGGAGGCTGCCGTGGTCAGAGCTCAGCGTGTACGCGGTGCCGCCCTCCGTCCACATCACCTGCCAGCCTTGGGCCGCACTCGGCTGCGAGCCAGCACCGCTCCCTTTGACGTCGTCACGCACGCTGATCCTGCCGGTATTCACAGCGAGGCCCTTGGTCCCACGCACGACGACCGTCACGTACGAAAGGTTCGCCGGCGGCTCGTTCGCGAGTCGATCCGGGAACGCAAAAAGGACCGCGCTGCCATCTCGGGAGAGGACGAGTGTGTGCGGTGGATCGACCGGAGCCGTCGCCGGGGGACCATCGCGCCCGACGGCCGTGGCTCCGACCGACAAAAACATCGCAAAAGCGAGCGCGACCGCGCGTCGGCGGTCTTGTCCTGGAGGGGTCGGGGCCTCGCCGTCCACGTCGATAACGACGCGGCTAATACCCGACATACACGACCCGCTGCTCGCTGAAAAAGTCGAACGCGGCGGTCCCGCATTCGCGGTCGCCGAAGCCAGAGTCCTTCACGCCCCCGAAGGGGACCTGCGCTTCACCGCCCAACGTCGGTATGTTCACGTGGAGCATGCCGGCCTGCGATTCCTCCGCGTATCGAAAAGCGGTGCGGAGATCGTTCGTGTAGATCGAGGACGAAAGACCGTAGCCAACCGCGTTCGCGGCCGCGAGTGCCGACCCGAGATCGTCGGCGGGAATCACGCTCACCACGGGGCCGAAGATCTCCTCCTGCGCCAGCGGCGCACGCGGATCGACATCCGAGAAGATCGTCGGCTCGACGAAATAGCCGGCGCGAAGGTCGCGCCGCGAAGGGATGCCGCCGTCACGCAGGACCTTCGCTCCGGAGCGCTTGCCCTCGTCGATCTTCGCGCGGACTTTTCGCAGCTGCGTCTCGTCGACGATCGGGCCCATGCGCACGCCTGTCTCGAGACCGTTGCCGGCGCGCCAGGTCTCGGCCTTGTCGGCAAGGAGGCCGGTGAATTCTTCAAGCACGGAGCGGACGACCACCGCGCGGCTGGTCGCCGTGCACCGCTGACCGGTCGCGCCGAACGCTCCCGTCGCGACGGACTCCGCGGCCTTCTCGAGGTCGGCGTCATCCATGACGATCACCGCGTTCTTGCCGCCCATCTCGAGCTGCACCTTGCAGAGCCGTTCGGCGGCCTGCGTGTAGAGACGCCGGCCCACGGCCGACGATCCGGTGAACGAGATCGCCTTGACGCGGTCGTCCGACGTGATCGCTCGCGACAGCGATTCGCCGGCTCCGAGGACCATGTTGAGCACGCCGTTCGGAAGGCCGGCATCCACGAAGCACTGGACGACCTGCGCGGCACAGAGCGGGGTCAACGACGCCGGCTTGAAGATCACGGTATTGCCCGCGACGAGCGCCGGAGCGATCTTCCACGCCGGGATCGCGATCGGGAAATTCCAGGGCGTCACGCAAGCAACGACGCCGAGCGGCTCGCGAACGGTATAGATAAAGGTGCGCCGCTGCGCGGACGGGATCGTCTCGCCGGTGAGGCGCGTGCCTTGCGCGGCCGCGAACCGGACGTTCGCGATCGCGCGGTCCACCTCGGCGAGTGACTCGGCGAGAACCTTGCCCTCCTCCTGCGTGAGAAGGCGCGCGAGGTCGTCGCGGCGGCGCTCCATGAGGTCGGCGGCCTTACGCACGATGTCGCCACGCTGCGGCGGGGGTGTCGCGCGCCACTCGCGGTACGCGGCGTCGGCAGCGTCGATCGCGCGGCGAACGTCCTCGGCGGTTGACGCGGTCGCCTGGCCGATGATCTCGTCGCTTTGAGCGGGGTTGCGATCCTCCGTCGTCTGGCCGGACGACGAGCTGACCCAAGCGCCGCCGATGTAGTTCAGGACAGGGATCGTGGCGGTCGCCGTCACTAAGGCTTCACCATGTCGTCGTACATATCGGGACGGCGATCCCGGTAGAACTGCCAGGTGTTACGCACTTCGCGCACAAGATCCATGTTCAGATCGGCGACTAAAAGCTGCTCGTCCTTGTCCGAGGCCTGCGCGATGATCTTGCCGCGCGGATCGGCGAAGTAGCTCGAGCCGTAGTACTCGTTCGGTCCGAACTCCTTCTCCTGACCCACCCGGTTGATGGTCCCGACCCAGTAGCCGTTCGCGATGGCATGGGCCGTCTGCTCGATGAACCAGAGGTGCATCGAGAGACCGCGCGACGTCGCCGACGGAATGAAGACAAGCTCCGCGCCGTGAAGCCCGAGCATCCGCGCGCCCTCCGGGAAGTGCCGGTCGTAGCAGATGTAGACGCCGACCTTGCCGACGGCGGTGTCGAACACGGGGTACCCCATGTTCCCCGGGCGGAAGTAGAACTTCTCCCAGAACCCATTCACATGCGGGATGTGCGTCTTTCGGTATTTGCCGAGGTATTTCCCGTCGGCATCGATGACCGCGGCGGTGTTGTAGTAGACGCCGACCTGGTCTTCCTCGTACATCGGTACGATCAACACCATCGAGTGCTTCTTGGCGAGCTCCTGCATGAGCTTCGTCGTCGGACCGTCGGGAATTTTCTCCGTGTAGCTGTAGTGCTTGGTGTCCTGTACCTGGCAGAAATACGGACCGTAGAAGAGCTCCTGCAGGCACATCACCTGCGCGCCCTGCTTCGCCGCGTCGGCGATGTATTTCGCGTGCCGCTCGATCATCGAGTCCTTGTCGCCGGTCCAGGCGCACTGGACGAGGGCGGCTTTCACGGTCGTCATTGATGCTCCCCCGTACGCGATTCGGTGTTCGGATGCTAGCCCTTGGCGCGACTAGCATCGAGTGCGGTGCCAGTCGCGATCGCGCTTCACGGCGTCAGCGCGGGCTACGCAAGCCCGGTCCTTCACGATATCGATCTCGAGGTCGGCAATGAGGTCGTCGCGATCGTCGGTCGGAGCGGGAGCGGCAAAACGACGTTGCTGCGCCTCATCGCCGGTCTTGTGGAGCCGACGTCCGGTACGGTCGACCTGCTCGGCGTCGCGCCGGCCGTGGCACGGCGGCGGAAGCGCATCGGCTTCGTCGCGCAGGACGCGCGTCTTCACCCCTGGCGAACGGTGCGGGAGAACGTGACGCTTCCGCTGGAGGTGAACCGGCGCGCGCGTACCAACGGTCACATCACGCCGGACGAATGGGTCGCGCGGATGGGCCTGACCGAGGCGACCGATGCCTACCCCCATCAGCTCTCAGGCGGCATGCGCCAGAGAGTCGCCTTGGCGCGCTCGCTCGTCATCGACCCTGAGGTCCTGCTCATGGACGAGCCCCTGGCGTCCCTCGATGAGCTGACTCGTGACGATCTCCGCGACGAGCTGCTGCGCCTCTGGGAAGGCCGTGCGCGCTCGGTCGTCTACGTCACCCACGACATCGAGGAGGCCGTGCTCCTCGCCGATCGCGTGATCGTCATCGGTGGGCGCCCGGCCGGCGTGCTCGGCGAGGTCCAGATCTCCCTCGCGCGACCGCGGACAAGAGCGATGCGGCGCGAGCCTGGATTCCACGATCTTGTCGAAGAGGTCCGCGAGCACCTCGAATGATCGCGCGCCGCACGCTCATCGACCTCGGAGTGGCACTCGGGGCCCTCGCCGCGATCGCGGTCATCCTCGAAGCGTGGACGAGAGCCTTCAACGTCCCCACCTATCTATTACCCGCCCCGTCGGCGGTGGCCGCGCGCATGGCGACCGATGCCGGCGTGCTCGCGCGTGAGGGCGGGATCACCCTGAGCGAGGCGGCCGCGGGATTCGTTCTGGGAACCGGCGTCGCGTTCGCGCTCGCGACGGTGATGGCGTGGTCGCGACCCTTCGAGCGAACCCTGTTTCCTCTCGCCATCCTCGTGAAGCTCACACCGATCGTCGCGGTCGCTCCACTCTTCACACTCTGGTTCGGCTTCGGTACGGCGCCCAAGGTCGCGATCGCCGCGCTCATTACCTTCTTCCCGATGCTGGTGAACTCCTTCGTCGGCCTTCGCTCTGCCGACCTGCAGGAAGTCGCGTTCCTCGAGACGCTCGGGGCTTCCGGACGTGAGATCTTCCGCCACCTGCGCGTGCCGAGCGCGCTTCCCTATCTCTTCTCGGGAGCACGCATCTCGCTGAACCTTGCCCTCATCGGTGCGGTCATCGGGGAATGGACCGGCGCCGATCGAGGTTTGGGCCGTGTGATCTTCGTCGCAAACGCCAATCTCGACCTCACCATCCTCTTCGGCGCCGTCCTCGTCCTCGCAGCGATCGGGATCGCGGCGAACGCATTCGTCGGTGCGGCAGAGCGGCGTCTCCTACATTGGCACCCCATCGCGGTCGCGACATGAGAGGCTTCGCCTTCCTCGCGGCGGTCCTCCTCGTCGCGTGCAACGCGCCCGCGGCCGCTCCGTCGCTGACGCCGACGCCGGTGCCGACCGAGAACGTCACGTTCATGGCCGGGTTCAAGCCGCAAGCGGATCTGCCATTCGTAGCGGTTTACGTCGCGCAGGAGAAGGGCTACTTCCGCGATCAGTCGCTCGAGGTCGAGATCCAGCACGCGACGTCTGGCGAGCACATCCAGCTCCTCGCCACGAACCGCGTGCAGTTCTCGACCGGATCGGCGGGCGATGTGATGAAGCGCGTCGCGAGCGCCGGGGTCCCGATCGTCTCGATCGCGCAAATCGGCCAGCGGGACGAGCAATCGTTCGCGGTCCGCGCGGACTCGCCCATCCGCACGCTGAAAGACTGGGAAGGCCGGCTCGTCGGGTACAAGTCGACCGTCAGCGCGGACTACCTCGCGCTCCTCCAGCTCGGCGGCGTCGACCGATCAAAGGTCCGAGAGGTGGCGGTGGGGTTCGACCCCCGAGTCCTCGTCGATGGCCGGGTCGACGTCTATCCCGTGTTCACGGCAAACGAGCCGGACACGCTCTCGCGGATCGGCGTGCCCGTGCGCCTATTCGATCCGACGACCCTCGGCGTACCCGGCCTTGGCCTGTCGTTCATCACGAACAAGCAGACGATCGACGCGAAGCCAGATGTGGCCCTGCGCTTTCTTCGCGCCGCGCTTCGCGGATTGGCCGACGCCATCGCCGATCGCGACGCCGCCATCGACGTGGTGATGAAGTACGCGACCGGCGAAGACCGCGCGCACCAGCGGTACATGCTGGATACCGAGATCGACGCCGCGCAGAACGACCTGACGCGCGCCAATGGCATCGGGGCAATGGACCGGTCGCGATACGTTGCGCTGCGCGACTTCCTGCTGCAGTACGGCGGGCTCGCGAGGACGGTCGACGTCGACGCGGTGTTCACGGACCGGTTCGTAAAAGAGCTCTACAAGGACGGTCGCTTGGTCTGGCGCTGAGGTAACCGCGGACTCCAGAGATAACGGTTCATGTCCACGCGCGGCCCGACGAAGTGCACTCCTTCGCGCTGGAGCCGCGTGCGATGGCCGGGGAACGCCGGAAGGCCGTCGGCGTGCACCACTCGATGGAACGGTAGGTCGCGCTCGTCGCAGTGGCGTAGCGCGTTGCCGACGGCGCGGGCTGCGAGCGGGCGTCCCGCGATCATGCCGACGAGTCCGTAGGTGGCGACACGACCTGACGGTATGCGCCTCACGACCCCGTACACCGTTCGTCGCCAGACGTTGGCGGGTTCGGCTCGCATCATGCGCATACTGCCGCGCCGGCCGAGCCGAGCCATACTCGACCTCGTGTCCGGAGATGCCCTCGACCGCTTCATTAGCGGGCAACGCGAGCGCTTCATCGAGGAGCTGCGTGACCTTTGCGCGATCCCGTGTGAGGCCTCGGATCGCGCCGCGCTCGATGCCGCCGCTCGCTGGTGCCGCGATCGGTTGCGCGCGGCGGGATTTGGCGATGCGCGCGAGCTCCGGGCCGACGGCGCGCCGGCCCTCGTCGTGGCCGAGACCGGTTC
Source organism: Chloroflexota bacterium (assembly GCA_005882765.1). Taxonomy (GTDB): domain Bacteria; phylum Chloroflexota; class Limnocylindria; order P2-11E; family P2-11E; genus 3-1-20CM-2-70-9. Next base: position 7,548 of record VBDV01000180.1, read on the forward strand.
GGGGGAGCGCACGCTCGTTGGCGTCCAGCATTACGACGTCCAGCCGGCGGTACCTCTCGATCTGTGGAAGACGCCGCCATACCAGCCGGCGCTGCGCGATGGCGCGATGTACGCACGCGGGGTGGACGACAACAAAGGACATCTGCTCCTACGGATCCAGGCGATCGAGGCGCATCGGGCGGCGTTCGGCGAGTTACCCATCAAGGTCCGGTTTCTCATCGAAGGCGAGGAGGAGTCCGGCAGCCCGAACCTCGCGAGGCTCCTCTCGCTCGAGCCGGGCCTGACCGATGCCGACGGTGCGCTGAAGGAAGGCGGCGCGCTCGACAGCGAAGGGCGCCCGATCCTCTCGCTAGGCGGCAAGGGCATCCTCTACTGCCAATTCCGCGTTCGCACGATGACCCGCGACGCGCACTCCGGCGGCGCCACCCATTATCCGAACGCCGCCTCGCGTCTCGCGCAGGCATTCGCGTCGCTGATGGACGCAAAAGGCCGCGTGCAGATCGATGGCTTCTACGACGACGTGCGGAAACCGACCGACGCCGATCGGGCGATGCTCGAGCGTATGCCCTTCGACGCGCGGGCCACACGTGAGGTCGTCGGCATCGAAGGCTTCGCCTTTGGGCGCACGGACGACGAAGCCAAGTGGGCGTCCGTGTTCGAGCCAACGTGCAACGTGTGCGGCATCGAGTCCGGCTACAACGGGCCGGGATCGAAGACGGTCATCCCCGCCGAAGCGAGCGGGAAGATCGACTTTCGCCTGGTTCCCGACCAGGACCCGATGAAGATCGCCGCGCTCCTGCGTGCGCATCTCGACCGGCGAGGCTTCAGCGACGTCGAGTTCAGCGCGGAGGAAGGCGAGCATCCCTACCGTGGCCCCGCCGATGCGCCGCTCGTCCGTGCGGTCGCGGCCGTCGCCGAGGAGGCATTCAGGAGACCGCCGGTCCTCGTGCCTTCGAGCGGCGGCACGTCGCCGATGTGGGTCGTGTGCAACTCACTGCGGATGGCCAACGTGACGCTCGGTATGGGTCACCCTGGCGCCGGGGCCCACGCCCCGAACGAGCACATCCTTCTCGAGAACTACTGGCGCGCTCTTCGCGCAACGGCGCGTCTTTACTCGGAGTTCGCGACCGCGCGATGAGCCCTCGCATCAAGGCGCTCGTGTTCGATTTCGACGGACTCATTCTCGAGACTGAGATGCCGGCGTACCGTTCGTGGGCCGAGATATACCGCGAGCACGGCCATGAGCTGCCGCGCGATCGGTGGCTCGACTACATCGGGCGCGAGGCGGGATGGTTCGATGCTCTTATCCACCTCGAGTCTCTCGTGACCGCACCGTTCGACCGTGAGGCCGTCCGTCGAAGGCGCGAGGAGCGAAGGGCGCAGCTCCTGGCGGAGCTCGATGCCATGGCTGGTATCACCGACTACGTGAGCGAGGGACGACGCCTTGGCTTGCGCCTTGCCATCGCGTCCAGCTCGCCGAGCGCCTACGTGCGCGCCCACCTTGGGCGTGGAGGTTCTCGGTGTCGCGCCGGACGAGGCGCTCGCGCTCGAAGACTCGCCAAATGGGATCGCGGCGGCGAAGGAGGCCGGCCTGTGGGTCGTCGCCGTGCCGAACGCACTCACGGCCGAGGGTGACCTTTCTCGAGCGGACCGCCGGGTGTCGACCTGCGCGGAGCTCCCGCTTCCGGAGCTCCTTCGGCGGCTGGGCTAGCTCGCTCGCCCGCGGGGTAGTCTCTCGTCATGGCGACCATTACCCCGGCGCAGGGTGAGCTGCAGGTACGGACGTTCCAACGCTCCCCGTTGTCGCGGATCCGGGGTCATCTCGGTGGGTTGTGGGGCCGGCCGATCACGCAAGCGATCCTCAAAGCGGTGCTCACGGTGTACGTGACCAGCACGATCACGTTCGGGCTCATCCGGCTCATGCCGGGGAGCCCGGTCGAGATCAAGATCGACGAGCTCATGCAGCAGAGTCAGATGTCATATGCGGACGCCGCGGCGTCGGCCTCCGGACTCTTCGACATCAACCTGAACGCCCCGATCCACGAACAGTACTTCGAATACCTCGGCAATCTCGTGCACGGCAACCTCGGCAACTCGTTCCTCTCCAAGGGAACGTCGGTGATGTCGATCATCCTCTCGGTCCTGCCGTGGACCCTGTTCGCGGTCGGGACGGGCCTTCTGCTCTCGTTCGTAGTCGGGATCGGGCTCGGCCTGATCGCGGCGTACCGGCGCAATAGCCTCCTCGACCATGCGGTCTCGACCGGCGGCTCGATCATCAGCTCGGTCCCCGGCTACCTCATCGCCCTGCTCATCGTTCTCATCTTCGGAATCCAGCTCCGTTGGATACCCATCACCCAAATGCGCGGAGCGTTTACGTCCGGGATCACGCCCGGCTTCACCCCGGAGTTCATGGGCGACATCCTCTTCCACGCGTCGCTCCCCATCACGGTGTTCTTCCTGACGCACATCGGCCTGTGGATCCTGTCGATGCGCTCGGCCACGCTCGCCGCTCTCGAGGAGGATCACGTCACGGTGGCTCGCGCTCGTGGACTCACCGACGGCCGGATCACCACCGCGTACGTCGGACGCAACGCGGTCCTGCCTCTGGTGTCGCAATTCGCGATCGCCGCTGGAGCGGTCGTCGGCGGCGCGGTCATCATCGAGCAGATCTTCGTGTACCAGGGTGTCGGCCTGCGCCTCGTGGCGTCGGTGAATCAGCGCGACTACCCGCTCATGCAGGGGATCATCCTGATGACGACCGTCTGCGTCATCGTCGCCAACCTCATCGCGGACCTCCTTTACAGCAGGCTCGACCCGCGTATCGGTCGCGCCGGTGGGGCCACCGGAAAGTGACCGCGGCCGCGACGACGGTTGACCGCCGCGATGTCACCAGGCTCCCCGGCCCGGTTGCCAGCATCTTCGAGTTCCTTCGAACCATGTCCCGCAAGCCCGTGGGCCTCATCGGGCTCATCGGCGTCGTGTTCTTCCTCTTCCTCGCGTACGTCGCGCCGTTCTTGGTGCCGCTCCAAGATCAGGTCGACGTCGCTTCGATCTACGCGAAGCCGTCGTTTCTCCATCCCCTCGGGACGGACTTCCAGGGGCGGGATGTCGTGAATCAGATCGTCTATGGAGGCGGCGACATCATTACCACCGCGATCCTCGCGGCGCTCTTCTCGACGCTCATCGCCATCACATTCGGATCGATCGCTGCGACGCTCGGCGGGCGGATCGACGCGCTCATCCTGGCGATTACGGATGTCGCGCTCACGATCCCGCAGCTCATCCTGCTCATCGTGATCGCCGCGATCTTCCGACCGACGTCGTTCTTCGCTCTCGCGGTGATCCTGGCACTCCTGCAGTGGCCCGCGCTCCTCCGGCAGATCCGCGCACAGGTCCTCTCGTTAAAGGAACGCGATTTCGTCGAGGCCGCGCGCTCTCTCGATCTCGGCCTGATGCACATCATCTTCCGCGAGATGCTGCCGAACATGCGCAGCTACATCGTCATCCACTTCATCATCGCGATGACGCTCGCGATCTACGCGCAGGCCGCGATCATGTTCCTCGGCCTGGTGCCACTCTCGGGTCGGAACTGGGCGATCATGCTGTACTTCGCCTACAACCAGGGAGCGCTCTTCTTCAAGGACAGCTTCTTCTACCTGATGGGGCCGATCATGGCGATCGCGCTCTTCCAGCTGTCGCTCGTTTGGCTCGCGTCAGGGCTCGAGGACGTGTTCAACCCGCGCCTCAGAAGTTGACCGTGCCGGTCCTTTCCGTTCGCGATCTGTCGATCGACTACCGGACCCGTCGCGGTCCGGTCCACGCGGTGCGCGACGTGACCTTCGATCTCGAGCAGGGCGAGACCCTCGCAGTCATCGGCGAGTCGGGATCGGGAAAAACGACACTCGCCGTCGGCCTGATCCGTCTCTCGCCGCGCAGCGCGCGCGTCACGAAAGGCGAGATTCGCTACGACGACGGCAAGCGTGCATTCGACGTCCTTTCTCTCGATACGGAGAGGCTTCGGCGCTTTCGCTGGGCGGACTGCGCCATGGTCTTCCAAGCCGCCCTCTCGGCGTTCAACCCGGTCATCACGATCTGGGAGCAATTCCTCGATACCGGGCGTGCCCATGGGATGGGCGACAAGCACAAGGTCCACGACCGGACCCGCGAGCTCCTGGACCTCGTCCATCTCGATCCGAACCGGGTCCTGCGCGCTTATCCGCACGAGCTCTCCGGAGGCATGCGCCAGCGCGTGTTGATCGCGATGGCCCTGCTGCTCGACCCGCGCATCATCATCCTCGACGAGCCGACGACCGCGCTCGACATCCTGACCCAGCGCGCGATCATCGATCTCCTGCGCGAGCTTCGCGGCAAGCTCGGGTTCGCCACGATTTTCATCTCGCACGATCTCTCGATCGCGGCCGAGCTCGCGGACCGGATGCTCACGATGTACGCGGGGCGCATCGTCGAGCGCGCGACCGTCGAAGACCTCTTCTACCGGCCGCGGCATCCTTATTCGGTCGGCCTGATGCGAGCGGTTCCCCGCGTGTCTGGCGCGCTCGGCAGTGTGGCGTCCATTCCAGGGTCGCCGCCGGACCTCATCCGTCTCCCGCGCGGCTGCTCCTACTACCCGCGTTGCCCATTCCACGTCGACGAGTGCCTCCAGCAGGATCCGCCGTTGCTTCGGGTCGACACCCCGGACCACGAGGCAGCGTGCATCCGCTGGGAGACAGTCGCGGCAGCGCTCGGATCCGACGCCGAAGCTCCTGTCGCCGAGAAGCTGGCGTGAGCGGACCGCTCATCGAGCTCGATCGCGTCTCGCGCACCTACACGACGCCGGCGGGGACGATCAAAGCGGTGGACGACGTGTCGCTCTCGCTCGGAGAGAGCGAGACGATCTGCATCGTCGGCGAGAGCGGCTGTGGAAAGACGACCACTGGCCGGATGCTCGCGGGTCTCCTCCGGCCGTCGAGCGGTCGGCTCCTTTTTGAGGGGGCCGACGTCTGGGAGAAGAAGGGTAAAGATCTCGCGCGCTTTCGACGCGCGGTCCAGCTCGTCCATCAGGATCCCTACGCGTCGCTGAATCCGACCCGCACGATCGCGCAAACGCTCGCGCCACCGCTCGCCAAGCACAAGAAGGCACACGGGCGCGCCGCCCGCGCGGCGATGATCTCGCTGCTCGAGCGCGTTGGCCTGACGCCGCCCGCGGACTTCCTCCTCAAATATCCACACCAGCTTTCCGGTGGGCAGCGACAGCGCGTGTCGATCGCGCGCGCGCTCACGGTGGATCCGCGGGTGATCGTCGCGGATGAGGCCGTCTCGATGGTCGACGTCTCGATCCGGATAAGCCTTCTCGACCTGCTGCATAACCTCGCGACCGAGTTCCACGTGACGACCGTTCTCATCACGCACGACCTCGCGGTCGCGCGGTACTTCGGCCGAAAGGGCCGCATCGCGGTCATGTATCTCGGTCGCGTGGTCGAACTCGCCGACACCGAGTCGCTGGTGAGCGACCCGGCACATCCCTACTCGACCGCACTGATCGCGGCCATCCCCGAAGCCGATCCGACGATCACCCGGACGAAGAAGCGCGTTCCACTGAAGGGTGCCGAGGTGCCGAGCCTCCTCAACCTCCCTCCGGGATGCGTCTTCCACCCGCGGTGTCCCCTGTCCGAGCCGGGTCTTTGCGATGTCGTGGTGCCGATACTCGGCAACCTACCGGGCGGACGGTCGGTCGCGTGCCATGTCGCGTTGCGCGAGCGCCAGCCCGCCGCCGAGCTCTTGGGAGTCCGCTAGATGGACCCGATGGGCCTACAGGCGGCTTTCCGCATCGCCATCCTGATTCTTATCGTCGCCCTGGCGATGCTTCCGTTTCAGCCCGCAAACTCGGCGGAATTCGTCGTTACGGTCATGGCCGCGGTGGTCGGACTCATCTTCGTCGGGCTCGTCGCGATCCTCGCGCGGTTGTCCGGTTCGCGCCCACCGAACCCGCGACCGGTCGACAGGGTACGCGGTATGAGTTCCAATGTGCGAAGCGAGGGACCAGGGAGGGACAAATGAAGAAGAGCGCGCTTAGCTATTCCGTCACGCGCCGGCGTTTTCTCCGTGACGCGACGCTTACGAGCCTCGGCATCGTGGCCGCGGCATGTACACCAGGCGGCACGTCGCCGAGCGCATCGCCATCCGGCGGCACGTCTGCCAAGGGTGGCGAGTTCCACGGCGCGTGGCCGTACGACCTTCCACCGAAGGGCCACTACAACTACTTCGCGGCCGCAGGAATCATCCTGCAGGGCGCGATCTACGTCGACCTATTCCAGCCTCCGATGGCGACGTGGATGTGGAACGACGCGAAGTGGAACTACATGCTCGCCGAATCGAGCTCGCTGAGCGGCAACGTCTTCTCGGTAAAGCTCCGTCCGAACATCAAGTGGTCCGACGGCTCGGCCTTCACTTCAAAGGACGTCGTCGCCACATTCAACGCCGGCCGCATGGACAGCTTCACGATCTGGAACTACATCAACAAGGTCGAGGCCGATGGCGATCTTGGCGTGAAGTTCACCTACAAGACCCCGTCGAGCCTCGGCGAGCGCAACATCCTGCGTGTCTCGATCCGTCCGGCGTCGATCTACGGCACGATTGCCGACAGGGCCGCGGCCCTCTACGCGTCGGGCAAGGACAACACCTCTGCCGAGATCGTGGCGCTCCGCGCCGAGAAGGAAAACCTTCGGCCGGACCCGATGTCGGTCGGCCCGTACATGATCGACAAGAACTCAGTCACCGAGGCGCAGCTCACGATGACCCGCAACGCCAACGGTCTTTTCGGGAACAGCGTCAACTTCGACAAGGTGATCATCTACCAGGGCGAGACCGCGCAGGTGACCCCGCTCGTCCTGGCGGGCGACGTCGACTACGCGACACACGGATTCCCACTCGCGACGGACAAGGCGTTCGTCGATGCGGGCATCCGCGTCATTCGCGGACCCGGTTACACCGGCCCGGCGATCTACTTCCACTGGGAGAAGGCCGCGGCCTTCCAGGACAAGCGCCTCCGTCAGGCCGTCGCAATGGCCATCAATAAGGACGAGAGCGCGAAGGTGACCTACGGAGATTCCGCGAAGACGCAGAAGTACATGGCCGGCTTCTCGGACAACCTGGTCCCGCAGTGGCTCTCCTCGGCGGATCTCGGCAAGCTGAATGCCTACGCCTACGACGTCACAAAGGCCGCCGGGCTGATGACGGCGGCCGGCTATGCGAAGGGCTCCGACGGCGTCTACGCCAAGGATGGGAAGAAGCTCGAGTTCGAGATGTACTCGCCAAGCGACTTCGCAGACTGGTCGAGCGCAGCGGACCACGCGCAGAAGGCGCTCAACACCTTCGGCATCAAGATCGTGCCGAGGAGCGCGATCCGCAGCCAGCAGCTGCCCGATGTCAACGCCGGCAACTTCCAGATCGCGATCATGGCGTGGGGCATCGGTAACCCGCATCCGCAGGGCTCGTTCATTCAGGCTCTCCGCACGCACAACACGATCCCAGCGGGTGGCGGGATGAAGTACCCGCTGAAGCAAGGCAACACCGACTTCGACGCGCTCATCGTCAAGATGGGCGATGGTTTCGACACGACCGCGCAGAAGGCACCGGTGACCGAGGCGGCGCTCGCCTTCAATGACCTGTTGCCGGTCATCCCTCTATGGGAGCGCTACGGCAACAACCCGGTCAACGACAAGAAGCGCGTCGCTGGCTGGAAGCCGGATGGCGATCCCGTTTACAAGAACCCGTGGAGCACGGACGCGTTCACGACTCTCATGATCATGGACGGCACGCTCCATAAGATCTGATCCTCGCGCGACGGGTGACAACGACGGCGACCTCGCGGGATTCCCCGAGGTCGCCGTCGTGCTAGGTGGGGGCCTCTCCGCGAGCGGCGAGGCGTCGCCCTCCACGGTTGCGCGCGCCCGCACCGCGGCGCACCTCGCACAAAAACGCCCGAGCCTAGCCGTCATCGCGTCGGGCAGTCACGGCGACGGCCCGGCGCCGGCCAAGAGCGAGGCCGCGATCATGGCCGACCTGATCGCGGCGACCGGCGTGCCGCGCGAGCGTCTCTTCCTCGAGGAGCGCTCCCGAGACACGATCGGCAACGCCGTCGAGGTGGTGGCGCGCTATCTCAGGGGGGTCGAGGCGCGGCCGATCTATCTCGTGACCTCTCCCTTCCACCTGGAGCGCGCCCTGGTGACTTTTCGCCACGTGCTGGGCTTCGAGTGGCAGGTTCAAGCCGTCGCCGCCGAGGACACCGACGACGATCGCAAGCGGGCGAATTTGGAGACCACCTTCCTCCAGGAGACGTTCGCGTTCTTCGAGGGCATCCGCCCTGGGGACATGGCGGCGATCGACAAGAAGTACCGCGCAAGGCTCGTCCGCTAGGTACGAGAACCACGCCTTCGAGGAGGAAGCCATGTCCTCTGCCATCGTGCTCGCGACGACCGCCGAAAACGCCGAAGCGCTCCTTTCGGGCGAGCGCGACCGCGACCATCGACGCTTTCCACCGAAAAAGCTCCCCGCACGCGCCTACCTCGCGGTCGTGGGTACGGGTTCGGTCGTCGGTGAGTGCGAGCTGGGCGCCGCGGAACGGCACACCGCCAAAGGATGGGCACTGCCTGTCAGCAAGCCGCGCCGCTATCGCAAACCACGCCCGATCGCCGACTTCGGCCTTGCGAAGATCCCGCGCTCTTTCCGGTACGTCGAGCGGTGACCGGTCGGCGCGCGGCGCTGCGAGTGGCGCGGGAAGAGGCCTGAGCAGCGTCGGGGTCTTCTGAGCGAGCGGCCCCTAGACGGCGGGCCATCGCGATCCCACCGGGGCCGAGCGAAGAAGACCCCGACGCTGCTCACCGCTCTGCACCGACCCGGGACAGGACCCGCGGCGCCGCGATTGAACCGGTTACATGTGAGACCTAGTTCGCCGGTCGCCAGGCGAAAGTCACGTGCGTGATCAGGTCGCCATCCGTTTCGAAGGTCCAGGTCGTGTAGTTGGCGAAGTGGCCGGGCGAGCGCGTCAGACCGCGAAGGATCACGGTCGTGCCCATC